>CANDNA010000006.1 GCA_947385955.1 uncultured Clostridia bacterium | reverse complement strand
GGCACTGTTCAACGCTGATTCCATTTCGGGGAAAAATGCCCTGGGGGAACTGAACCTGCTGGCGGATGCCGTATGCCGCATGGATGAGATACAGATAGAGATTTTTGAAGGGGCCTTACAGCTGCATCTGAAAGAAACGGGGAAGAAAACAGCTACCCTGAAAGAATTGGTCAATATTTCCGCCTGCCTGGATGATTATGAATTCCAGCCCGGCGTGACCAATGACTTCCACCTTGGGCGGGTCTGCATGGAGGAAGGTATGCTGGATCTGGTGGAGAGCCTGCCGGATGAGGTGGCGGAATTATTGGACCCTGCAAAAGTCGGGAAGGCACTGCGGCACAGCGACCGGGGAACATTCACCTCTAGGGGCTATGTTTACCGGGGAACCACTGCCGCCCGGCAGGACTTCTATGATGGGGAACATCTGCCGCCCTGCGGAAAGAACCATCAGGGTCTGCTGTCTCTGCGGATAGAAAAGCTGGATGCCCCTGATGCGGACAGCGGCGTGTGGCTGGAACTGCCCGCAGACGAAAAGGCCCTACGGTGGGCGCTGGTATCCATTGGAGAGGAATCCTTTGAGTCATGCTGGATTGCGGAGGCAAAGAGCGCTGTTATGCTGTTCCAGTACCAGCTGGCAGGGGATGAGGACATTGGGAAACTCAATACGCTGGCAAAGCGTTTGCAGGATCTGCAGCAGGGGGCACCGGATGACATGATGCTTATGAAGTATAAGGCGGTACTGGAGTTGGAACAGTATCCTGACCTGAATATGGAACTGGATATTGCCGCTAACCTGGGCTGCTACGATTACAGCCCCGATATTCTTTCAACCGACGCATATGGTGAGTATGTCCTGCAGAGTGCCGGGATTGATACAAATGATCCTGCTTTTGTATGTTTCGATTTTTATGGGTATGGGAGGCGGCATCTGGAACAGGCAGGCTATATACTCACCCCGTATGGAGCCATTTCCCGGAACGGGCAGGAGTTTGTGCATGAGTATACAGAACCGGAGCAGATGCCCGGACAGGGCATGGAAATGAAATGACAGGGTCGCCGCGGGAAAGGAGGTGGTGCGGCATAGACAGCTTTATCTCATGGGTGGGCGGGAAGAAAGCCCTCCGGAAGCTGATTTACACAATGTTCCCCGTAAGTTTTGACCGCTATATCGAGGTGTTCGGCGGTGGCGGGTGGGTGCTGTTTGGGAAACCGCCTGACTGCAGGTGCATGGAGGTCTACAACGACTATAACTCCAACCTCGCCAACCTGTTTGGCTGCGTGAAGGACAGGACATGGGCGTTCCTTAAGGAACTCGGTTTCCTGCCGGTCAACAGCAGGGATGAGTTTGCCGTGATCCGCAGGTTTTTAGACAAGCAGGAGTTTGACGCCCCGTTCCTTGCGGAGGAACTGGAACTGGCGCAGGTTTCCCTGCCGGAGCCTGATTTTGAAGAAATCCGCGCCATACTGCTGGAGAATGCGGAGGTGACGGATGTGAAGCGGGCGGCGGCATTTTTCAAGCTGATCCGCTACAGCTACGGGAGCGGCTGCACGTCTTACGGCTGCAAGAACTTTGACGTGCGCAAATGCTTTGACACCATCTGGCAGGCATCCCGCAGGCTTGCGGACACGGTGGTGGAGAATAAGGACTTTGAGGCGCTGATCCGGCAGTACGACCGGGACAGCGCCTTTTTCTACTGCGACCCGCCCTATTACGAGACGGAAGGGCATTATGCGGTGGTGTTCCGCAAAGAGGACCACGCAAGGTTGCGGAACGTGCTGTCCGGGTGCAGGGGGAAGTGGATGGTCAGCTACAATGACTGTGATTTCATACGGGATCTATACGCCGGGTACACCATCACGGCGGTGACCCGCATCAACAACCTGGCACAGCGCTATGACGGGGGCTGTGAGTTCCCGGAGGTGCTGATCACCAATTATGACCCGAAGGAGCGGGAAAGGGCGCAGCCCATGCAGATGAGTTTGTTCGGGCTATGCGGCAGTGAAGGGGAGGGCGGCTATGGAATCATGGGAACCGCCCAGGAAGGAGGAGACTATGGGCAATGCGATCTATAAGCTGGTGGACGGCAAGGGCAGGGTGCTGATCCCCAAGGCGCTGCGGGAGGCGGCAAACCTGGAATACGGAGGCATCGTGCGGCTTGGGCTGTCGGAGGGGAAGGTGACCGTCCGCAGGGTGGATGTGATAGAACCCGGAGACCAGTCGCCGGAGGCGGTAGAGGCGTATGTGCATGCGGCCTTGAAAACCATGCCGGACAGCACAAAGCTGGAGTTTCTGGCGGAACTGAGCGGGCTGCTCCAGAAGAAGGAGGTGTGACGGTATGCGTGAATATACCAGAGATGACTGCAGCCAGACCGGGTATGATTTCTCCCTGAAAGGGAAAGTCGTGGTGCTGGACAGGGCGGCACTGCCGCCGGAGCATCCGGGGCAGCTTTTTTTCTGCATGGGAGGGAACGGTGCAAACCCCAACCCCATCGGGCGGAGCGTGTTCCTTGTCTCCCTCACAAACGGGGAAAACTGCCGGTTTATGCGCAGGGATGTGACAGGAACGTTAAAGCCGGAACTTCTGCCGGATGAAGAAAAGCTGATGCTCTCACAGATCCGCCCTGCCGGGGCAAAGGATCTGTCGGAAAATGAGCCGCAGTATTCCGGGTACAGTTTCCTGCGGGACGGGCGGTATGCATCCGGCGTATGGCTGTGCAGCCCGCAGGAGGTCTCAGACTATGTGGAGATGCAGAAACCTTACCAGCACCGGGTGCTGATCTGCGACCGGGATGATTTTGCGGTGATGGAAGTCATAAACGGAAAACTCATATATCCGGATGAACAGGCACTTGTCGAGTTCCAGCAGGGGCAGGGCGGGGGGATGACCATGACGTAAGGGAAGTGTGAAAAGAAGGAGGAAAGATGTGAATTCAATCCGGATAGATAACGGGATCATCCTGTTTTACGGGAACAGGGCCGGCAGGGTGGAGGACGGCTGCGCCGTGGTAGATCCCATGTTCAGGGGGCAGGAACTCTCCGGCTTTCTGGAGCGACAGCGGCATATCAGTGAAATCAAATGGATGGACGGGATGTTTGACCGCCTCATGGCCGGGGGAGCGGAAAGCTGTGCGGGGCAGGGGCTTAAAAACGTCCGTGTCTGGCAACTGAAACCCGATGTGGATGTATATATGAAATTCATCGGGTACGGGGAAATGTGCAAAAGGTTCGGCCTGCCGGACCGGGAGAACTACCAGGCCGTGTATGACGGGGCGGTGGAGACCAACGACCTGGAGGCGCTGTATGGGAAATTCGGGAATGACGGCAGCGCCCTCCCAGCCGGATATAAGGGGCATTCCCTGTCCATGAGCGATGTGCTGGAGCTTTACGACAGCGGGGGGAGCAGTTTCCATTATGTGGACCGCATCGGTTTTCAGGAAATAGAGTTTGCCGCCCCGCAGCAGGCCCAGGGCCAGACAATGCAGCTTTAACAGGCGCGGCTTTCCATGCTGCAGACCTGTCTGCTGGATAGATTTTATCAATGCCTTATAAAAGGCAGAAAAAGAAGGAGGATTTTATATGCCTACACTGGAAATCAAGATCAATTCCATGTATCCGCCCGGACAGCAGGGCGGGACGAGGGCCTATGCCTCGGCGACCATAGACGGCTGCTTTGCCGTGCGTGGGATCAAGGTGGTGGAGGGCGGCAGGGACGGCCTGTTTGTATCCATGCCCAGCCGCAAGACGGTGGACGGTTACAAGGAGGTGTGCTTCCCCGTGACTGCAGAGTTCCGCAGCCAGCTCCACAATGCCGTGATGGACGCCTACCAGCAGGCGCTCACGATGGCACAGGCGCCCCCTGCCCAGCAGGAGGCAGCCGGGGAGGAAGCGCCCCAGGAAGGCCAGCAGATGGCAGGAATGTAACAGGATGACAATGTCAAAATCAGAAAACAAAAATGGAGGGACCATCAATGAAAAAAATCAGAAACCAGATGAACAGGATGTGCGGCGTTATTGCAGGAAAGACCATGGAGGCTAAGAGGAAGCTGGCAGAGCGTTCCGGGGAGGGCTATGTGGACACGGCAGTAAAAATCTTAATCGCAGTAGTGCTGGGCGCACTCCTGCTGGCAGGACTGTATGCCCTGTTCAAGGATACGGTGCTGCCCACGCTGGTAAACCGCATCCAGCAGATGTTCAATTATGCCGGATAATGCCGCAGACTGCGGGGGAATGGGCGCAGCTTTTGGCATGACAGTACCGATGTTGCTGCAGGCTGTGCTGTTCCCTTTTCTGCTGGTCATGGTGTCCGCTTGGGACATCAAAAAAAGGGAGATCCCGGACAGCCTGCAGGCGGCCGTTGCACTGCTTTCCCTGCTGCGCTTTTCCCCCTGGAACCTTGCCGGGGCATTTACGGCGCTGCCCTATCTCATCGTGGCGATGTCCGGGAGCAGGACAGCCGGGATCGGCGGCGGGGACATCAAGCTGGCGGCAGCCATTGGGATCGTGCTGGGACTGCCGGGCGGTGTGGCGGCTTCCGTCATGGGGCTGTCGGCTTTTATCGTTTACGGGATTACCTGTTCCTGCGTAAGGAGGCTCACGGGGCGGGCAGGGAGGGCTGCCTACCCCGCGGGGCCGTTCCTGGCCGCAGGGGCAGCCGCAGCCTATTTTATGGAGATTGGAGGATGGATCATATGAAAAAGAAAATCATCATCACATTTTGTGCCGCTGTGCCGGTTGTGGCATTGGCGGCGTTCTTGCGCAGCCGCAGAAAAAGATACGCTGTGCGGTAGTAAAAAGGGGCGGGCTTTCAGGGAAGGCCCGCCCGCGGCTAAAAAGAATATTTTCAGGAGGGAACAGTCTGGACGTCCCATCCAAATATTGAAAGGATGCCCGCCGGAGCGGGCAGGGAGGTATAAGAATGCAGATTTTGAAGAACAGGATCGTCATAGGGGTGGCCTGCATCATCCTGTCGCTTGTCATATGCTTTGCGGTCACGCCGCTGTTTAATAAAAGTATCAGCGAAAAGACGCAGATCGTGCGGGTGGTCAGGGAAATCAATAAGGGCGATGAGATCACGGCGGCGCAGGTGAAGGCGGTGGAGGTAGGCGGGTACAACCTGCCGGAGGATGTGGTGCGCAACCCTGAAACCGCCATCGGCAGGTACGCCTCCGCCGATTTTGCGCCGGGGGATTACATCATCGCCTCCAAGATCGCGGATGAGCCTGCCGCGGAAAACGCCTACCTTTACAGCTTAAACGGGGAGAAACAGGCCATGTCCGTGACGGTCAAGGCGTTTGCCAACGGGCTGTCCGGGAAGCTGCAGAGCGGCGACATCGTATCCGTCATTGCCCCGGACTATAAAAAGCAGGGGGTGACCGTGATCCCGCCCGAACTCCAGTATGTGGAGGTCATTGCGGTGACGGCCAACAGCGGGTATGACGCCAATACCGGGGAGCGGGAGGATGAGGACTCAGAAAGGGAGCTGCCCTCCACAGTGACGCTCTTAGTCACGCCGGAGCAGTCAAGGGTATTGGCGGATCTGGAGGCGGACGGCAAGCTGCACCTGTCCCTGGTATACCGCGGGGATGCAGGGAACGCCGCCAGGTTCATTGAGGCGCAGGAGGCCGTGCTGGAGGAACTGTACGCGCCCGTGGAGGAAGAAACCGGGGAGGAAGCCGCAGACGGTCCCCAGGAAACAGGGGAAAACGGCGGGGAAACCAAAGACAGCCAGTCCATGGAGGAAGAAATCGGGAAAGCGGAGGAAGCATTGTCGGGAAGCGGGGTGGAATAGGTCTTGAATTTTATGAAAAACAGCATATTCAGCCGCGGCAGCGGGGAGGATGCCCGCACAGCGCCGGAAAGGGCAAACCAGGTGCTGGCGGTGTGGGGAAGCCCCGGCTGCGGCAAGACAACGGTGGCCGTCAAGCTGGCGGCATACCTGGCACAGCAGAAGAAGGACGTGGCGCTGCTCTTATGCGACATGAACACGCCCATGCTCCCCTGCATCTGCCCGCCGGGGGACCTGGAGGAAGAACATTCCCTGGGGAGCATCCTTGCGGCCAGCCATGTGTCCGAGTCCCTGGTGCGCCATAACTGCATCACCCATAAGCGGTTCCGCCACCTTGCCATCATCGGCATGCGGAAGGGGGAGAACGAGTACACCTACCCGCCCTATGAGCGGACCCAGGCGGAGGAACTGCTGCAGGCATTAAGGAACATCGCGCCCTATGTCATCATTGACTGCGGCAGCGCCATCGCCAATGACATCCTCTCCGCCATCGCCCTGTTAAAGTCCGACGCGGTGCTGCGGATGGTAAACTGCGACTTAAAATCCATCAGCTACCTGTCCAGCCAGCTGCCCCTGTTAAAGGAGAGCAGATGGGATGCGGAGAAACAGTATAAGGTGGCAAGCAACGTGTACCCTAACGAGGCAAGCGGGCATATGGAGCAGGTGCTGGGCAGCGTTTCGTTCCAGATCCCCCATTCCGGGGAGGTTGCCTCCCAGGTACTGGAGGGGAACCTGCTTAAGGAGCTGGGGCTGAAGGACAGCAGGGCGTTCCGGAAATCGCTGGAGGCCATCGCGGGGGAGGTGTTCGGATGTTAGGGGAAAAACGGAGCCGGGCGGCATTCCAGGAGGATTCCGGGGAAAGTGTTCAGGCAGTGGGATGTGCGGCACATGGAAAACCGGAGGCAGAAAATACAGGAAAAGGATATACAAGCACAGGGGGTGCAGGGGCAGAAAAGCCGGTTCTAATGCTGACCGGGGAGGCATATCTGGACAGCCTGCTAAATGGCTGTCTCGGCATGGAGCCGGACGGATGCCCTGAAAGTACAGGAGAAGCAACGGGTGCAGGCAACGAAACGGCTCCTGCAGATACAGATGAAAGCAGGCAGATCCGGGGAGATGCCGGGAACCGGACGAAGGAAATACACAGATCTGTGGCAGAGGATACACAGCATATCACAACAGGAGATATGGAACCCTCCGGGGAGGAACTGCCTGAAAGCGGGGAAACCATTGCCGCACCCAGGAGGGAGGCCAGGACACTGCGCACCCACGGCCTGTTCTTTGAGGCGGATGCAGAGGGGCGGGATTTTCCCTCGGTGTTAAAGGAGGTTCAGGCATACCTTTCCAAAGAATACAGCAGCCTGGTCACAGCGGAGGGAAGTGAGGATGCCAGGGCGCAGATCAGGCGGTTTGCGGGCAAATACATCCAGGACCACCGGATATCCGTGCCGGGAATGGATACGGAAGAACTGATCGCCGCCATCTATTCGGAGATGGCGGAATTCGGTTTCCTGACAAAATATATCTATGGGGAGGGCATTGAGGAGATCGACATCAACGCATGGGATGATGTGGAAGTGCAGTTTGCGGGCGGCGTGACGGAGAAACTCACGGAGCATTTTGACAGCCCGGAACACGCCGTCAACGTAGTGCGGCGCATGCTGCATGTCTCCGGCATGGTGCTGGATGACGCAAGCCCCAGCGTGCTTGGGCACCTTTCCAAGAACATCCGTATCGCCGTATTAAAAACGCCCATTGTGGATGAGGATGTGGGCGTGGCGGCCAGCATCCGTATCGTCAACCCCCAGAGCATGAAAAAGCAGGACTTCATAAAGGGCGGCACAGCCACAGGGCAGATGCTGGACTTCCTGGCGGAGTGCATCCGGTACGGCATCTCCGTGTGTGTGGCGGGGGCGACCAGTTCCGGCAAGACCACCCTCCTTGGGTGGCTCCTTACCACCATCCCGGACGGCAAGCGCATCTACAGCATAGAGAACGGCTCCAGGGAACTGGCGCTGGTGCGCAGGAAGGAGGGGAGGGTGGTCAATTCCGTCATCCATACCCTGACCCGTGACAGCGAGAATGAGCGCCAGAGGGTGGACCAGATCGCCCTGCTCGACATGGCGCTGCGTTTCAACCCGGACATCATCGTGGTGGGGGAGATGCGGGGACCGGAGGCGAATGCGGCGCAGGAAGCCGCCCGTACCGGCGTGGCCGTGGTCACCACCATACACTCCATGAGCTGCGATGCCACTTACAGGCGTATGGTGTCCCTCTGCAAGAGGGCTGTTGACATGGGGGATGAGACCCTGATGGGATTTGTCACGGAGGCATACCCCATCGTGGCGTTCTGCAAACAGCTTGAAAATAAGGAGCGCCGCCTGATGGAGATCATGGAATGCGAGATCCTGCCGGACGGCACAAGGAAGTTCCGCCCACTGTTCCAGTACCAGATCACGGAGAACCGGGTGGAAAACGGGAAATTCATCATCAGGGGGAGCCATAAACAGGTGAACCCCATCTCGGAGGGGCTGGCCCGCCGCCTGATGGAGAACGGGATGCCCCAGGAGATGCTCCGGCGGCTCCTGGCAGTGCCGGGGCAGAAAGAGGAAAGGAAGGAGGGGGATGTACTATGACAGCGATCCAGCTGTTGGCATGCGCCGGACTGATCACCGGCGTTTTTTTGATCCTGGGCTTAAAGCCCACGGAATTCACGGACGGGCTGTTTGCCTTTCTGATAAGGCCGAAGGGGAGCCTCAGGGAGGATATCCGGGAAACCTCCGGGCGGAAGAAGCCCGGCCCCCTGCGGCGGGAGATACTGGAGGCCCAGGGCGTGCTGGAGATGACGGGGCGCGGCCGCCGGTTTTCCCTGGTATGCGCGGCGGCACTGGCGCTGTTCTGTACGGGAGGCTCCATTGCCATCCTTCTGGGGAATTTCTTCCTTGCCCCAGTCATGGCGGTGGGGTTCCTGTTCCTGCCGTTCTGGTATGTGAAGCTGACGGCCAGCCACTATAAGCGTGACGTGTCGGCGGAACTGGAGACGGCATTGTCCGTCATCACCACGGCCTACCTGCGGACGGAGGACATCGTGACCGCCGTGGAGGAAAATACGGCATATCTGAACCCGCCGGTCTCAAAAGTGTTCAAGGACTTCCTGATGCAGATCAAGATGGTCAGCCCGGATGTGGAGGCGGCGCTGAAAACCATGCGGGGGAGGATCGACAACGAAGTGTTCCGGGAGTGGTGCGACGCCGTCAGCGACTGCCAGCATGACAGGAGCCTGAAAACAACCCTGACGCCCATCGTGGCGAAATTATCGGACATGCGCAACGTGAACGCGGAACTGGAATACCTGATCGCGGAGCCGCGCAAGGAATTTTTAATCATGGTCATCTTCGTGGTGGGCAACATCCCTTTGATGTACCTGCTGAACAAGGACTGGTACCATGTGCTGATGCACACGCCGTTAGGACAGTTCATCCTGTCCGCAACGGCCGCAGCAATCTTCGTGTCCGCAGGTTTTGTGGTGAAGCTGACCCGGCCAATTGAATACAGGAGGTGACCGGCATGACAGGATTATTATTTTTATTCGGAATCTTTCTGGCCCTTGGGCTGTTTTACCTTGCGGCCGCATTCCTGCGCCTGCCGACCACCGGCGCATCCAGGGCCATGCTGGGGACGGCAAAACAGGAAAAGAAGGCGGCAAAGACCGTGGAAGCCTGCCTGATGTTCCTGGCGGTAAAGCTGTCGAAATACATCCGCATGGATGAATATAAGAAAAGCCGGATGGCAAATGTGCTGAAGGCCGGCGGCATGGGCATGGAGCCGGAGGTCTACCAGTCATACGCCCTTGTGAAAGCGGGCGCAGCGCTCCTGGCCGTGGTCCCCTGCCTTTTTTTAATGCCGCTTTTGTCGCCCTTCGTGGTGGTCCTTGCCCTCCTGCTGTATTTTAAGGAGATGGGAAAAGCGGATGAGCAGCTGAAGGCGAAGCGGGAGGAGATCGAAGGGGAGCTGCCCAGGATGGTGGCGACCATCGAGCAGGAACTGAAAGCCAGCAGGAACGTCATTGGCATGCTGGAGCGTTTCCGGGGGAATGCGGGCGAGGCCCTGACAGGGGAACTTGACATCCTGCTGGCGGATATGCGCTCGTCCAACTATGAGGCGGCACTGACCCGGTTCGAGGCAAGGCTCAACTCCCCCATGCTCTCGGATGTGGTGAGGGGGCTGATCGGGGTGCTGCGGGGGGATGACAGCGCAGTGTATTTCCAGATGCTGGCCCATGATTTCAAGCAGATGGAGCTGCAGAGGCTGAAAGCCCAGGCGCAGAAGATACCGCCGAAGATCAGGGTGTTCTCATTTGTCATGCTGGTATGTTTCCTGCTGACCTATCTGGCGATCATCTGCTATGTGGCGCTCCAGAGCCTCGGCGGGATGTTTTAAGGAGGGAAACGGATGCAGGTAAAAGATTTAATAAAATGGTTTTACCGTACCATAAAAGAACGGCGGGCGGAGGGGTATGTGGATGTGGCGGTGCTGGTGCTCTGCGTGATGCTGGTGCTGGCGCTGGCCCTGCGGGTGCTGCCGGTGTTCATTGCAAAACAGCAGCTTGACACCTTTGCCACGGAACTGATGCGGGAGGCGGAGATTTCCGGGCGCATAGGCTCTGAGACCGACAGGCGTGCCGCCGTCCTGCGGGAAAAGACGGGGATCGACCCGCAGATCTCATGGTCTGACAGCGGGCAGATCCAGCTGAACCAGGAGGTGACGGTGACACTGACGCTGCAGAAGAATATCGGGCTTTTTGGGAACTTCGGCTCTTTCCCGGTCACACTGCGCGCGCAGGCCACCGGGAAATCGGAAGTGTACTGGAAGTGAGGTGGGGGATTGGCTAAAAAGATATGGAAGATATTAAAGGACAGGCGGGGAGCGTCCTTTCCCCTTGCCATTGCCGCTGTCCTGGCGCTGCTCATCATCTTCTGCGGCATATCGGAATATTTCCGCCTGCAGCTGATCGCCGCAGGTGTCCGGGACGCCACGGAGGATGCCATCATCTCCACCGTCAATGACAACTACTATGGCGTGTACCATGGGGTAAGGGAGGGATATTCAGGGAATTACCTGCCGGATGGCGGCGGTGCATGGGAGGCGGCAATTAATGAAGGGGATATTTATTCCTTTCTTGACCTTACCCTTGGGACACAGGAGGACGGCGGCAGGCATGTCAAATATGCAGGGGATGGCGGCGGTGCGATGGAGTTTGCCATCGACAGCCTGTCCGTCACGGTCAGGAACGCGCCCCTTGCACCTTCCGACCCGCAGAATGCGGCAAGGTTTGAGGCGGATGCCGTCATCAGGCTGGAGGTGCCTGTGCGCTTTGGCGGTATGCTCCTCTCCTCCATGCACATCACCATAAAAGTGCAGGCGGGATATATAGAAGTGTTCTAAAATTAAGCTAGACTTTGCGTGAACTATGTAGTATGGTGTATCGTACAAACCACACAAAAGAGAACGGAATAATAACATCCACCAAAGGAGGGATTTCTATGAAGATGACAGAAAAGACAAAGAGAAGGCTGGCAGTCGGGGGAGGCATCGCCATCTGCGCAGGGCTGGTCGCTGCAATCAGCCTGCAGTTTGCAAAGCCGTCTGCCGGGGAGGATATGCTTCCCGGAAAGGAAAGCGGTATGGCGGAGGCCATTGTTGACCCATCCCATGCCTCGGAAGAAAGCGGGGATGAAGGGGGAAGCATGGAACTGACCATCCAGCCGGTACGGACAGAAACGCCTGCACCGACAGAAACACCAACGCCAACCGAAACGCCGATACTGACCGAACAGCCTGCACAGGGCATCCAGCCGGAGGTGGAAAAGCCCCAGCAGCCGGATGCAGAAACCCTGGCCAACCCGGAAGAAAAGCCGGACGGGACAAAGGTGGAGGGGACACCGGAGCCTGTGGACCATGACACCTATGTGCCGCCTGCGGATGACGGGGGAGGGAACAGCGGCGGAGGGCTGCCCGGTTTTGATAATGTGCCTAACCTGGGTGCAAACACCGCAACCCAGGCAGGTGACATGTATGAGAACGGGAACAAGATTGGAAGCATGGATTAAAACGGATAAGGGCTATAAAAATGGGGCGCCGTGCAGGTCAGAATGTGCGGTGCCTTTTGTACGGAAATAGGAAGAAGGCATATAACAGATTATTTTCCCTCTTTTTCATCTGGTATAAACTCTGCAATATCATCAAGAGTAAAGTCTTTGCCTAAAATATTCAATATCATATTCAGCGTATGGGTAGTGACAGATTGGTTGGTTTTCAATCTTTGAATCTGCGACCTGCTTATTCCGTGATGAGTGTAAAGACTGTACTGGCTTATGCCGTTTTCTTTCAAGGTCTTAAAAAGTTTGTCGAATTTAATCATAATTTGCGGTGGCTTTCTCCTGCTTTCTATTGATTTAATTTCATTATGCTCCTATAATGGAGATGGTTATAGTTACCAAAATCGGAGATTAAAATGCGAAAAGGAGAAGAAAGATGGAAAAAGAACAGATGCTTCAACGGATACAATCACCTGCTGATGAGGACAAGAATATACTGCTGGAAAAACTTGCGTTCTGTCGGTTTGCGAATGATTATGATTTTGAGAATTATTTCCGGATTGAGGAACTTAGTGAAAGCGAACTGTTGTGCCTGATAAGCCTCTTATATTACCAGGATTGCTTTCTGCTGATGCAGGATATTATGAGCAGGTATAAGGAACGATTCAATTTACAGGACGAGTCCATATTGGAGGGGCTGGATTTTTCAGAACAATTCAATGAAAGACTGGCAAGGATGGATGCCATATAGAATATTTGGCGGGATATCATGTGACAGTGCAACAAGGCGGCCAGAAATGGCTGCTTTTATTGTGCCGAAAAACGGAAGGAGGTAACGATTGAAAAGGATGTTCTTGAAACAGGGCGGAAAAACAGGAAAAGGGATCATCTCCCGGCTGGCATTGTCCCTGCTCTGTTCCCTGCTGTCCGCCGTGCCTGTTTATGCGACAGGGGAGGGGAACATGGACGGCGGCGGGGGCGGCATGGGGCAGGGGACCAGCCAGAACAAATGGACGCCGGGGTATGACGGGGTAAGGGTGAGCGTGGTAAGGGCAAGCGACCACGCGGTGGTGACAACGCCCATTGACCTGACGAACAAGTCCATCCCCGGCAGCGTTTACCATTTCGGGAAAGTGAGCAAGCTGCAGTACAGCGGCGGCGCAGGGCTTTCCCCGGCGCAGGGCGGCTACAGCTATACGAACCCCTCACAGGCCCTGCCCAGGATCGTCAGCTCCAGCGGCAACAGCAGCATCGCCGCCATCAAGAGCTATTTCACGGATGAGCAGGTGGTGCGCAGCATTGCCGGCCTGACAGGGATGGATTTTGATGTACTGACAAACGGGGAGTACCGGCTGTTAATTGAGCCAATCGCCTACTATACGTTCCAGGGCACCTTTATCGCCACCACGGCCACGGAGGCGGCCCTCTATGATGAAATGCTGGGCGGGGGCCTGCGCCGGAAGATGGTGTCCCTGTCGCATAAGAACCTGCCCCTGGCCCTGTTCCTGGAAACGGCAGACCTAGGTTTCCCGGCATGGGGCGGGAGCAGGAGCACGGCGGCGTCCAACGCGGACATCAGGTCCAGCCTTGGCATCGGCATTGTGCGTTTCAAGGACATGCCGCCGCAGATACCGGTAGTGACCGACTGTGACTATGAATACCGAACCGACACGGAGGTCATCACGGCGGTATGGGTAAGCGGCGGCCAGAGCGACCCAGACCACCCGGTATCCGTCACGTTCCGCATCGCAGGGAGCAGCTATACGGTAAGCAGTGTTTATTACCCGGAAGGGGAGAGCCAGCTGGCATGGGTGCGCTGGAGGACGCCCAGGGAGCCGCAGGTCATGACGATCACAGTGGATGTCCAGGGCGGCGGTTCGGCCAGTAAGGGGACGATCCGGGCAAATATCGTGAACCTGGATGCGAACCCTCCCCCGGACCCCAATGCGGATGACAGGAATGACGCTTTTGCCAGTGCGCCAATCCCCGCAAAGGGACAGGCCACTTCGTCCAGCTGGGGAGTATGGCGCCCCTGGTGGAAAGCACACTGGGTATGGCACAGCGATTATAACGAGCTTGGCGAGGATGAGGGGTACTGGTGCGACCACGGCTGGTGGGAGTTTGACTTTGACCGGTACTCCGCCAGCCTTTCCGCATCCATGGCCATCACGCCGGACGGGAAATCGCCCACGGCAGGCGGCAGGATATTGAAATCCGGGTACGGCATCCAGGAGAGGGTGGATACCCATGTCAGCACAAGCCAGGCTTCCGCAGTCACGGCGGCGCAGAACGCGGTCACTTATTTCCCGGAGTTCGGCTACCAGGGCTACTGGCGGCTGTTGGAGCGCATGGGAGGGGGATATGACATGGGGCATGAATTCAAGGAAAACCCCTATAGCACCTACCACCGCCGCACCCACTTCACGCCCATATGGTACCCGGACGGGGGATATACGGCCTACACGTGGCTCATAGACTGCTGGACGCCTGCGGGGATGCTCTCCATGGACCTGACGGATTCCGTGACCATAAGCGGGAACCTCTGGAGCGACTGGCATATCGCCCCGCAGAACCCGGACTGACCGGCGGGGCGGAAAGAAAATATCATCAGGGAAAGAGAAAAGGCTGCAGGCCTGTACCGTCTGCGGCTTTCCTTTTCCCCAAAAAGAAGGGAGATAACCTATGAAAATGAAGAAAATGGCTCTTTTACTGTGCGCGGCGGTCCTTGCCGCAGGCATCTGCTGTGTCCCTGCATACGCTGCTTCCGGAGATGTGGCAGGGGCAATCGAGGGGACATGGACCACTGCCTCGGCGCAGATCAAGACGGTGGTGAACAACGTGGTGTTCCCCGCCATCGACCTGATCCTGGCCGTGTTTTTCTTTGCCAAGCTGGGGACGGCATATTTTGATTACCGCAAGCACGGGCAGTTCGAGTGGGCAGCGCCGGCCATCCTGTTCGCCTGCCTGGTGTTCACGCTGACCGCGCCGCTCTATATCTGGCAGATCCTTGGGATGTAGGAGGGATGGCATGACTTTTTTTGAACAGGAATTACAGAAGATCTTCGGGAAAGGCATGGGGCTTTCGGATATCAGGATCGTGGGGAATGCCTGCTACGGCAGGCTCTCCGGGGATATCCGCATGAAGGCATATTTTGCCACGGGCAGGGTGGCGGACAATTATGAGATGCTCAAGATCACGATGCTCAACCGCCGGGAGGGTGTGATTGACAGCGTGTCGCTGCATTTTTCCGACCTGCTGGGGAGGAAAAAGGTGGCAAACCCCAACTTCCGTGACGGCATCTGCCCGCATATCTGGAAAGACGGCGGGAAAGCGGAATGGTATGTATACAAGCCCACGGAGACTGACTATAAGCGGTTTTCCGAAGCGGCTGCAGGGTACCTGGATGTGTTCCGGGAGCCGGCGCAGGAGCAGCAGATGGGGCAGAGGATGTGCTGACATGGCAGAAACGGCAGAAAAGAAAGAACGGATATCCATATCCGGGGAAGGAAGTGAGCGGAGGAAGTGTTCATATGGGACTTTATCGCCGACACCGTGCTTGGCCAGATCATTGACTGGATCTACGGCCAGATAGTAGGGTTTTTAGGCGATTTTTTTATGCAGATGGGAAACATGGGTGCAGACCTGTTTGAGATGGGATGGGTCCAGTCCATCGTGCTGTTTTTCTCTTACCTGGCATGGGCGCTGTATGCCACCGGGCTGGTGGTGGCCGTGTTCGAGTGCGGGATCGAATGCCAGAGCGGGCGCGGCAGCGTCCGGGAGACGGGGCTGAACGCCATCAAGGGGTTCCTGGCGGCGGGGATGTTCACCACCGTGCCGGTGGAGCTTTATAAGCTGTGCGTGTCCCTGCAGGGCAGCTTCACGGCAGGGATCACGGGGTTCGGTTCGGACTTCGGGGCGGTTGCCTTAAGCACGATAGAATCCTTAAAGGATGCGGGGACATGGCAGGATGCCGCGTCAGCGGGGGTGTTCGGGGGGATTGGGAGCATCACCAGCCCGATCCTGATGATATTCATCCTGATCCTCATGGGCTATGCCGTGATCAAGGTGTTTTTCGGCAACCTGAAAAGGGGCGGCATCCTGCTCATCCAGATCGCGGTGGGGAGCCTTTACATGTTCAGCGTCCCCAGGGGGTACATTGACGGCTTCACCGGCTGGTGCAAGCAGGTCATCGGGCTGTGCCTGACCACGTTCCTGCAGGCGGTCATCCTGGTGGCGGGGCTGATGGTGGTAAAGGACCATGCCCTGCTGGGGCTTGGGCTGATGCTGTCCGCGGGGGAGGTACCCCGTATCGCGGGGCAGTTCGGGCTGGATACCGGCACCAGGGCCAACGTGATGGGGGCGGTCTATGCGGCGCAGGGCGCAGTGAACCTGACAAAGACCATCGTGCAGGTAGTCAAGTAAAGGAGGCGGGACATGGCAGAAGGAAAGATCGTATATATCGCATCCCCCTATGCGGGGGATATAGAAAACAATATCAGGTTTGCAAAAGCAGCCTGCCGCCTGGCAATGGAAGAAGGAAGCACCCCGGTAGCGGCGCACCTTTTGTACCCGCAGATGCTGGATGACAGTATCCCGGAACAGCGGGAGCTTGGGATCAGGATGGGGCTTAAGCTGCTGGAGGCATGCAGTGAACTGTGGCTGTGCGGCAGCCGTGTCTCTGACGGGATGCAGGAGGAACTGAAGGCGGCATGGAGGCACCGTGTGCCGGTCCGCCGCATCCCCTGGGAGCGGGTGGCGGAATTCCTGCAGCCGGAGCCGGATATGGAAGGGCAGGCACAGCCCATGGAATATACAGGGGCATGCCTATGATGATGGGCAGCCTGTTTGACGGCATAGGGGGCTTCCCGCTGGCCGCCGTGCATAACGGGATCACCCCGGCATGGGCCAGCGAGATCGAGGCATTCCCCATGGAAGTGACAAAGATAAGGTTTCCCGGCATGCTCCATGTGGGGGACATCACAAAGCTGGACGGGGGCAGGCTGCCCCCCGTGGACGTCATCTGCGGGGGATCGCCCTGCCAGGACCTGTCCGTGGCGGGGAAGCGCCAGGGGCTTGCGGGGGAGCGCTCCGGGCTGTTCATGGAGCAGGTACGCATAGTAAAGGAGATGAGGGAAGCCGATGGGAGAAGGGGTATACCAGATGACCTTGTCCGACCTCGATACCTCGTTTGGGAAAATGTCCCCGGAGCCTTCAGCTCCGCGGGCGGCGAGGACTTCCGGGCGGTCATCGAAGAAATCGTCAGAATTAAGGACTGTTCCTGTCATGTGCCTCGACCTGACGCCGGGCGCTGGGGACCTGCTGGGGCGGCCGTACTGGGAGATAAATTCAGCCTGGCTTGGAGAGTGCTGGACGCTCAATTCTGGGGAGTCGCCCAGAGACGCCGCCGCATCTTCCTTGTCGCAGATTTTGGAGGCCTCACCGCACATGAAATATTATTTAAGCAGGACAGCCTGCCAGGGAATCCTGCGGCGGGCGGGGGAGAGGGGCAAGGAGCTGCCGCCGCAGCTGAAGGAGGCGCTGATGGCGCAGGCGGGTCTTGCCTGACACCATGGGATGTGCAGAGCCGCCGCATATTCGGGGAGTCCGGCACATGGCCGGCCCTGTATGGCGGGGAAGGCGGCGGGCATGGGTACCTGCAGGCAGAAGAAAGAAGGACGGAAGCGCTGCTGTGCTTAAACGACCAGGGCGGGGAACGGATGGACGTCACGGAGGATGTGGCGGCGACCCTGCGGGCAGGCATGGGCAGCCACCAGCCCCTGGTGGCACAGCCGGGGGAGGGGCCTGTGTGCCCGCCTGCCGTCAGCAGCTTCCATGTGAACCAGAGGGATGAGGTCATAGACCTGGGCGGGATATCAGGCGCGCTCATGGCGACAAGGAACATGCAGATGCAGACATTTGTGGCGCAGCGGCCCGCTTTCGGCGTGGTCAGCAAGGGGAACGGGGACTGTTTCCTGACGCCGGAGAGCCATACGTCGCTTACAGGGGGCGGCGGCCAGGCGGGGCAGGGATACCCCTGTGTGCTGTGCTTAAACGATCAGGGCGGCAGCCAGATGCACCTGACAGAAGATAAGACAGGCACCCTGCGGGCGCAGGAGCATGGGCACCAGCCCCTTGTGTTTGATAACCACGGGCAGGATTCCCGTTTCAGGGGGCCGGTGGGGATCTCCCAGACAGTGTCCGCCGGCTTCGGGATGGGAGGCAACAACCAGCCCCTTGTGCTGGCCTCCCAGCAGGGGCATGCCGGGATCGGGGAGGGGATATGCCCCACCATCACAAGCGCGGCAGGTACCAGCGGGAACAACCAGCCGGTGCTGTTCGTAAACAGCAGCATGGAGCGGCAGGATGCCAGGGAACATGGGGATGGGACGGCTCTGCGCCCTCCGGCTGTGTTTTCCCTGGACTCAAAGGAATCCAACAGCATGAAGTCATCCAACCCGTATTCTGGATGCCGGGAGACGGACACGGCCAGGACCATAGACACCACGAACCCGGACCCCAGCAAGAACCAGGGCGGCATCGCCATCCTGCAGGAAACATTCTGCATAGCGGGGAACATCATTGACCGGCAGCCCCAGAACGGCGGGAACGGTTTCGGGTACCAGCAGGACATTTCCTATACGCTGACGGCAATGGACCACCATGCGGTGTTCTCACCCCAGGACGGCGGGCAGGATGCCCCGGAGGGGCAGATAACGGCAGGAGAAAAAAAGGAGGATGGGGCAGGACCCTATCAGGAACTGGTAGGGGCGCTGTGCCGGGGGGATGAGAAAGGCATCGGCAACCAGTATGTCAGCCAGGACAAGTGCATCGTGGAGAAGCGGAACCTGATCCGGCGCCTGACGCCCCTGGAATGCGAGCGCCTGCAGGGGTTCCCTGACGGCTGGACGGACATCCCCGGCGCATCGGACAGCGCAAGGTACAAGGCCCTTGGCAACAGCGTGGCGATCCCCTGCGTGGATTTCGTGCTGCGCGGGATCGCTTATTTCCTGCGGAAACGGGAGGGCAGGGGGCAGGCCCCGGAGGATGTATAACATTGGTGGTCCTGCATCCTTTTGCGGGAAATCCTTGTTGGGTATTGGTATAGCTTTCCCCATGCATTGCCTTTATACTTGGCTTGTAAGGAACGGAGAAAGGAGAAAATGGGCATGGAAAACCGTAAAAACTTATGCGCGATGATCCCGGAGAGCCTGCATACACAGGCCCGGACAGAGCAGGAGCAGATGCAGCTGACACTCAGCCAATATGTCGAGATGGTGCTGAAGGAACACTTTGAGAACGGAGGAAAGAATATGGCAAACGGGACAACAAGGACACTGGCATTCCAGGTATCGGAGGAACTTTTCGGGAGGATAAAGGATCACCTGAAGGCAACAGGCTTAAGCCAGAAGGAATTCGTGATCGGCCTGATCGAGCAGGCGCTGAAGGATGCGGAGGCAAAAGCGGCGCAGGAGGAAGGGGCTCCGGCAGATGCACAGGGGGAGCAGCCTGCGTAGCAGGAGGAAATGCCGGGGAAAAGGAACCCGGATACAGGAAAAGGCCGCCGGGGCTTAAGGGCAGGGCGGTTTTTTCGTGGCAGGACTGTCTGCGCATGGCAGGCGGCCGCAGCCATGTACCCATGCATGGGGCAGATATCTATCAGTTTTGGAAGGAGGCGGTCAGTTGTATATTTACCCTGACAATTTAAAAGCAAAGGCCACACTGTGGCTCTGGCAGCTTAAGGACATCGGGATCATCGGCGTGTGCGCGCTGTGCTCCATCCTGGCGCTGACACAGGCACATCTTTTTGTGCCTGTCGTGTTCACGGCGGTTTATGCCTTTCTGACGATCCGCTTTGAGGACACCAGCATCCTGGACTTCATCAGGTATGCCTGTGCGTTCTTTTTCGTGCGCCAGCAATTCTTTGAATGGAGGTTTACTAAATGAGCAGAAAAGAAAAAAGGGAACAGAGGCAGAGGGCGTCCACCCGCCAGCTGATCGGGGCAGGGGAGATCACGGATTACAGCCTGGTGACCTACGGGCATGGGGAGCTGGTGTATTTCATCGTGAAGCCCTCCAACATCTCCGTCCTGTCACCCTCCAGCGTGGGGGCAAGGGTCTATGCGCTGATGACGGTGTTAAAAGGCGTGGCGGAGATCGAGATGCTGTGCTTAAACAGCCGGGAGAGCTTTGAGGACAACAAACGGTTCCTGCGCTCCCGCATGGAGGCGGAGGAAAACCCCGTGGTGCGCAGACTCCTTGAAAAGGACCAGGCCCACCTTGACCGGATACAGGTGCAGATGGCGACCGCCCGTGAATTCCTGATCATGGTCCGCCTGCGGGAGGAAAAGGAGTCGGAGGTGTTCCCCTACCTGTCCCGCATCGAGAAATCCTTAAAAGAGCAGGGATTTTCCGTAAAGAGGGCGGACCGGGAGGACATCAAGCGCATCCTGGCGGTGTATTATGAGCAGAACGTGACCACGGAGAGGTTCGAGGACTTTGACGGGGAGCGCTGGATCATGCCGGAGGAATAGGCGGCGGAAATTTTTTCCAAGGGAAAATTTTTCCCTTTGTTACAGCTTACTATTGCGGGAAAATGTGCTATACTGTAAGGGAAACCTACGGAAAAAAGGAGGGCTGTTTTGTGGACTACCAGGAATTATTGCGGAAAAAGGAACTGTACAGCCAGTGCAGGGCATCCACCCCTGAATATACGCTGTTTACGTTCGAGCAGGCATTTGAGATAGAATATACCCACAATTCCACTGCCATTGAGGGGAACACCCTGTCCCTGATCGAGACCAAAGTGCTTCTGGAGGACGGGATATCCATCGGGGGGAAGGACCTGCGGGAGATCTATGAGGCGGTCAACCACAGGAAGGCATACCGCTATGTGAAAGACTGCATCAGTAAGGGAATGCCCCTGGATGAAAAGATACTAAAGGACATCCATGCCATGCTGATGGAAAACATCATGGTGGGGGGAGTGTACCGGGACGTGCAGGTATATATTTCAGGCGCGCGGCACATGCCCCCGCCGCCGTCCCTGATGTACCAGCAGGTAAAGAATTTTTATGCGGATCTGCAGTGGAAAGGGAAGGAACTGAACCAGATAGAACTGGCGGCATGGACCCATGCGGAGTTTGTGAAGATACACCCGTTCCGGGACGGGAACGGGAGGACATCAAGGCTCATCATGAATTACCAGCTCCTGTCGGAAGGGTTCCCCGCCATATCGGTCGCGAAGGAGGACAGGCTGGAATATTTCAAGGCGCTGGATGTTTATGCGGTGGAGGGAAGCCTGCAGCCGTTTGCCGACCTGGTGGCAGGGCTTGTGGACAGGCAGATGGAGAAGTACATTGAGATCTCCGGGCCGCAGCAGGGGATGGGACAGTCCCAGACAATGCAGTAAAATGCTGGTACAGAAAGGCATTGTGCCAGCTTCTGATCCCATGTGCGCAGCAGCGCACGGGAATACGGTATAAAAAACAGAAAAAAGAAAAGAAACGGCAGGGCGCCGGATGCAGAAATGTGTCCGGTGTTTTTTTGTGGCAAAAACCCGTCATGCGGGCATCGTGCTTGCACGGATGCCCATTTGACGGGTGCAGGGACATGGAGCACGGAGTGCGGAATGTCCACTTGCGGTGAATCGGGCAGGGGAAGTTTTTCCTGCCCGATTGCCTGTAAACCAGGCGGAACGGCAGGCTGCCGCCGCCATATCTGATCGGAGGTGCTTATTTGAAAAGAGAAGAAAATATCCCTATGGGGGCAAATGTTCACGGAGGGACATCGGGGGATGGGCATATCCAGGAATTTCTGGATATGATTGCACCCTCCGTCATCAAGTTTGAGACGGACCATTTTATCTGCGGGAACACATTCCGCTGTGTGTGGGCGCTGCGGGAATACCCCACATCCACCGATGAGCAGGCGATCCTGTCCCACCTTGGGGAGAAGGACGGCGTGACCCTGCGCATCTACACCCGCCATGTGACGCCGGTGGAGGAACGCAAGATCATCAGCAACGCGGCAAACAAGAACCGCATGGACAGCAATACGAGCGACCTGCAGGCCACGGTGCTGGCAGAGAGCAACCTGCAGGATGTGGCGGCCATTGTGGCGCAGATGCACCGCAACAGGGAGCCGCTCCTGCACACGGCGGTCTACCTGGAACTGTGCGCCCATGACTTAGACCAGCTGAAGCTCCTGCAGACGGAGGTGCTGACGGAGCTGATCCGCTCCAAGCTCAACGTGGACCGGCTGATGCTCCGCCAGCAGCAGGGGTTCCAGTGCGTGATGCCCACCGGTTTCAACCTGTTCCGGGACCAGTTTGAACGGGTGCTGCCTGCCAGCAGCGTGGCGAACCTTTACCCTTTCAATTATTCGGGAAAGACCGACCCCCAGGGCTTTTATATCGGGCGGGACAAGTTCGGCAGCAACGTGCTGGTGGATTTCAACCGCAGGGCGGATGACAAGACCAACGCCAACATCCTGATCCTGGGCAACAGCGGCCAGGGCAAGAGCTACCTGTTAAAGCTGCTTCTGACCAACCTGCGGGAATCAGGGATGCGCATATGTGCCCTGGACCCTGAGATGGAGTACGAGGATCTGACGGATAACCTGGGCGGGTGCTTTATCGACCTGATGGGCGGCCGGTATATCATAAACCCCCTGGAGCCGAAAACCTGGGATGACGCCGCAGGCCCGGAGGACATGGACGCGCCGCAGACCTTCCGCATCCGCTCCCGCCTGTCCCAGCACATCAGTTTCCTGAAGGATTTTTTCCGCAGCTACAAGGACTTCACGGACCGGGAGATTGATGTCATAGAGATCATGCTCCAGAAGCTGTATGCGGGATGGGGCATCACCGACCAGAGCGATTTTGACAGGCTGGCGCCGGAGGATTACCCCATCCTTTCCGACCTGTATGCCTTTATGGAGGCGGAGTACAAGGCGTTTGACATGGAGGCAAGGCAGCTCTATACAGCAGAGATGCTGCGGGGCATCCTGCTGGGGCTGCATTCCATGTGTGTGGGGGCGGAGAGCAAGTTCTTCAACGGCCATACCAACATCACGGATTCCAGCTTTATCACTTTCGGCGTGAAGGGGCTGCTGCAGGCCAGCCGGAGCCTCAAGGACGCCCTGCTGTTCAACGTGCTCTCCTTTATGAGCGATGAACTGCTGACCGTTGGCAATACAGCGGCCAGCCTGGATGAGTTCTACCTGTTCCTCTCCAACCTTACCGCCGTGGAGTACGTCCGCAATTTCATGAAACGTGTGCGCAAGAAGGACTCGGCGGTGATCATCGCCAGCCAGAACCTGGAGGACTTCAACCTGGACGGCGTCAGGGAATACACCAAGCCGCTGTTCTCCATCCCCACGCACCAGTTCCTGTTCAACGCGGGCAGCATTGACGCAAAATTCTATACCGACACCCTCCAGCTGGAGGAAAGCGAATACAGCCTGATCCGTTACCCCCAGAGGGGCGTGTGCCTGTATAAGTGCGGCAATGAGCGGTACAACCTGATGGTCAACGCCCCGGAGCATAAGGCGAGGCTGTTCGGAAAGGCAGGCGGAAGGTAAGTGTGGGAAGAATTCCTAAGCCTGCAAAGTACGCAGGCTAAGAAATTCTAAATCCCACACTGAAGAATCGCAAGGGAAGCGATTCTTCTCACTGATTGTTTCTGCAGGAAGGAGGGGACATGGTTGGAGCTTAAGGAACAGCGGTTCGGCATTGAAATCGAGATGACCGGGATCACGCGGGAGGAAGCCGCCAGGGTGACTGCCGCATACTTTGGGACGGAAAGCAGATATGTGGGGACGTCCTATGACACCTATGCGGCGCTGGACCGGCAGGGGAGGCAGTGGAAATTCATGAGCGATGGCAGTATTGACACGGAGCGGAAGGCAGGGGACCGGCGGGTGGGTGCAGGCAGTGATTACAGCACCGAGATGGTCAGCCCCATCTGCCGTTACGAGGACATCATCCCTATCCAGGAGATCATCCGTGAACTGAAAAGGCATGGGGCGATCACCAACAAATCCTGCGGCATCCACGTGCATGTGGATGCCTCGCCCTTTGACGCCAGGACGCTGCGCAATATCACGAACATCATGGCCTCAAAGGAGGATCTGATCTACAAGGCCCTGAAGATATCCGTTGCCCGCGAGAACCAGTACTGCCAGAAGGTGGAGGAACGGTTCCTGGAGGAATTGAACCAGAAGAAACCGAAAACCTTAGACGGGGTGGAGCGGATCTGGTATAACGGCAGCAGCCGCAGGAGCCGGCATTATGACGACAGCCGGTATCACTGCCTGAACCTCCATTCCGTGTTCCAGAAAGGGACAGTGGAATTCCGCCTGTTCAATGGGACGCTCCATGCGGGAAAGATCAAGGCGTATATCCAGTTCAGCCTTGCCATCAGCGCGCAGGCGCTGAACCAGGCATGCGCCAGCAGGAGGAAAACCCATACCACCAATGAGAAATATACATTCCGCACATGGCTGCTGCGCCTGGGGATGATCGGGGACGAATTCGCCACCGCAAGGCAGCACCTGCTGGCGGAGCTGCCGGGCTGCATCGCATGGCGGGACCCGGCCCAGGCAGAGGCACAGAAGGAGCGGCTAAGACAGAAAAGGGAAAAAGAGAGGGCGGAGCAGGAGACCCAGGCGCTGGAAACGGAGACTCCTGCCACAGCGCCAGAGGCGCCCGCCGCAGCATTGGAGTCCGGACAGGAAACGGAAGGGATGCCATCGATGGTGATGAGCATGTAGGAAATCCATAAAGGTGTGCCTGTGAAGAACCGCGCAGGCAGAAAGAAAGGAGCAGATCAGGATATGGGAAGGAAAAAGGAGAAGCTGTACCTGGCATACGGCAGCAACATGAACCAGACACAGATGGCGTTCCGATGCCCCACGGCAAAGGTGGTGGGGACCAGCGAACTGAAAGGGTACGAGCTGCTGTTTAAGGGCGGCCGCAGGGGAGCAGTCGCCACCGTGGAGCCGAAGGAGGGCAGCTCGGTGCCTGTGCTTCTGTGGAAGATACGGCAGGCGGATGAGGAAGCGCTGGACCGTTATGAAGGGTATCCCAGGTTTTATGAAAAGCAGATGCTGCAGGTGGAGCTGGAGGGGAAGGAAGTGTCCGTGATGGGGTATGTCATGACGCCCGGCCATGAATTCGGCATCCCTTCGGACGGCTATGCGGATGTCATATGGGAGGGCTATGAGCAGTGCGGGCTGGACACAAAGCCCCTGGAGGATGCCATCAACAAGGCCTACGCCATGGCTTTCCAGCAGGAACAGGGGCTGGCCGAGCCGGGATACCAGGGGCTGTATGGGAACGGCGGGATGAAACCGATGGAATAGAAAGGGGGGATGTCCATGGCGGCACCGGCAGCTGTGCTGGCGGCCAAAGCAGTCCTGGCTGCGGCAGCAGACAAAAGAGGGCGGACAGCCATAGCCACCCTGGTGGCGGCAGTCCTGACGCCCTTTATTTTAATCGTGGTGATGATTCTGTGCGTGCTGTCCGGCACGGCAGGGCATAACAATGCCGCTGTGGATCTGGCGTTCAATGGCGGCTATCTGTCGTCAGGACTCCCGGCGGATTACCGGATGTACATCGAGAAGATGCGGGAGAGTTTCCGGGAACTGGATGCGGCCCTGGCCGAGATTAACGGGATGGCAGAGGATGGAGCGGTGGACGGGTACCGGGTCAAGGCCATTTTTTACTCTCTGTTTTTCGGCGCGGATCAGCCCAGGATGAACGATGATGACTACAGGGGATTTGCAGACTGTTTCGTGGCCTATGAGGAACGGGAGGATGAGGAAGGGGAAACGTACATGGCGGCGATCCCCATCACGGATATGGGGATCGTGTACGGGAACCTGTCCTCCCTGCTTGGGCGGGATATCACAGATGAGAACAGGGCCAACGCCCAGCGCATCTATGTGCTGGCAAAATACGGGCAGGCAGGGCCGGGCAGCGGACTGCCGCCCGGCGAGGCCATGGGGGACGGCAGCTTTGCGGTGCTGATCGCGGAAGGGGAAAAATATCTGGGCTACCCTTATGTGTGGGGAGGATCGACGCCGGAGACGTCCTTTGACTGCTCCGGGTTCGTGTGCTGGGTGTACACCCATTCCGGCGCCTATCCCCTGTCCCGCACCACGGCCACGGGGATCTATAACCAGTGCGCCATCGTGCCGCGGGAAGAAGCAAAACCCGGCGACCTGGTGTTCTTCAGCGGCACCTATGCCTGCAGCGGGCCAGTAAGCCATGTGGGGATCTATGTCGGCGGGGGAAGGATGCTGCACTGCGGTTCGCCTATCGGTTACACCAGCATTGAGACAGCGTACTGGAAAGGCCATTTTTTTGCGTTCGGCCGGCTTTTGGATTAGGAGGGACGTATGAATCCGGTAGAAGTGAATTTTCAGTTTAAGCAATACTTTGAATTCCGTCCCGCAAAGGTGGAGAAGGTCATCCGCCTTGGGGAGAAGGAATTTGAGGAATTTTTACAGAACCCCATGGACAACCAGGAATTTATACAGGGGAACACCGGGCTGATGCACATGGATGAAAAAGGCGTGTGCCACTGCCTGCTGGTCACCGGGGAAGGCCGCAGGGATGGAGTGCTGGTGGAGGCGGAGGGATACGGCTACGCAAGGTATGCCTCCCACGTGCCGGATGTGGCGGCCTTTTCCTACGATTCCCTGTCGGAGATGGGGTACAGGCTTTCCTGCCTGGTGGATCAGTTTGTCACAAAAGGGGCGGGAGCGTCATGGGAGATCAGCTTTGCGGAAATCCGTGAGCAGTCCGGCCTGGAACTTGGGGAAAATGAATTCCTGCGGGAGCTTATGGCAGACATGATCGCAGAGAGGCCGGAGGTGGCGTCAGTGGGTATCTATGGGGAATGTTTCCGTGTGCAACGCTGCCCGGAGTTATGCCATGACTGCCAGAAAGAAAAAATATCCGAAAACCGGCGGATGGGATACGGGGCGTTTGCGGAGGTGCTGAATGCCATCCGTCCGGAGAGCGGGAAGGCGGCCGCACTCTGGTATGAGTGGGCAAAAGAGATGGAGGGATATGATAAGGGCGGGGAGCCTGAAAGGGCAGGCAGGACAGCGGAGGAATTCCTGTGTGAGTTTGCCAGATGCTTCCACGCCATCCAGGAGAGGCATGGGGATGCGGTTGCCGGGGAGGTGGTATCCCTCGCAGAAATCCGCTCCTGCATCTTCCCTTGGGAGATGAAGCTGGCGGCAGAACACCTGGCGGCGGGTGGAAGTGTCCACGATATTCTCCCCATGTCCAGGGAGGGTGTGCTGGAAGAATTTTCGGACGGCGGCCAGGGGGAAACGCCAGTCCAGTCCATGTGAAAGTGAAAGGGCGGGGCTGTCCTTCCCTGGCACCTGGCGGCCACGGATAATGGAGGTTACAGGATATGAAAACAGTGTTTGAACACAAGCCGGATTTTGCTTTCCGGGAATTTACCGTAGAGAAAACTGTCACAATCCCGGCAGGCAGGCTGGAGGAAATGCTGTGCCACCCGATGCGCTGCCATGAAGCCATTCTGGAAAACGCAGGGGTGATGGGTGTGGACGGGAACGGCGTGTACCACTGCCTGCTGGTCACCGGGGAAGGCAGGGCAGACGGGCTGCTGGTGGAGAGCGGAGGCAGCGGCTATGCCCGGTATGCCTCCTATGTGCCGGAGGCCACAGCCCTGCGGTACCCATCGCTCTCCAGGCTGAACCGGGAGCTGGCGGCGGCTGTGGATGCCATCATTGCCGAGGGCACCAGCCTGACCACTGAGGGGAACTGGACGGTCAGCTTTGAGGATCTGGAGGGGATGACCGGGCTGTGCGTGGAGGGCCGGCCGTTCCTGCAGGAAACCTTGGGAGATATGCTCTGCAGCCGCCCGGAGGTGGCGGATTTAACCATTGAGGACGGGCGGTTTGATGTGGCATACCACCTTGATTTCTGTCCGGGCTGCCGGAAAGGATCTGCCCAGGAGGAACTGCCGGACGGGATCAGCATGGAAGAAATGCATGGTTACGGATATGCCTGGGAGGGGATGTTCCCGCTGGGCAGGGAGAGGGCATTGGGACTGGCGGAGGCGGGAGTGGAAGTCTTTCTCCTGATGCCGGACGGGACGGAGCGCACGGCAGAAAGCAGGGATGAGATCACAGGGCATGACGGCATGTTCGGGGTGGAACGGCAGGCATGGCAGGCTTATCAGGGGAACCTGAAAAGCTGCCAGACAAATGTGCCGGTGGAGACACCGGGGATGCTCCCGTCCATGTGAGGGTGCGGGACACACAGCAGGAAAGGAGAACTGCATGAAACAGACAACATTCACTGTGAAATATGACGAGGAAAAATTAAGCGCCATCAGACAGTATATGGGCAAAAGAAATGTGGATTTTGAAGGGGAACTAACTGAAGTGATGGGGAAGCTATATGAAAAGTATGTCCCCCAGGCAGTCCGGGAATATATCGAGAGCAGGGAGGATGCGCAGCCCTCTGCCCGCAGGCCGGCCAGATTACAGGCAGGCGGAGGAAACGCCTGATTTCCTGCGATTACCGAACAGATGGCGGTGCGGAGTGCGGCAAAGCCTCCTGTTACCCCCCCCTGTGGCCGTCCGTGAGGCGATTTGTGCCCCCGTTTTGGAAAAGTGGATAAACTGACCGCCTGACACTATTTCTGCCCTGTTTGGGGCGATTTGGAGGAAACAACACCAGATACCGCCGGCGGGGAGTGCCGGGTGGCCAAAAAACCGGGCTGGAACGGAGGGAGAAATGCAAGGGTCGAAATGTGTGCAGGTTAAAGGGCGGGTGGCTTTTGCAAGCCCCCTCGCCCGGTTCACACCGCCCGGCAAAGCCGTGCGGGAAAGGAAAATGCCACCCACGGATGCAGGTTTTCCGAAAATCAGGTGGCTTGGCGGGGAAAACGGCAGGAAAAGGGGAAATTTCCGGGGTGGCTTTGGGAAAGCAGGCGGGAAAAAGGAGGGATGCTATGGGAGCAAATGAGGAAAAGACCAAATTTTCCATACGGGTGGATACACAGCTTCTGGAACTGGCTGACTCCTGCATCGGGAACGGGGCGGCAAGGAACCGCACGGAACTGATCAGGGATGCGCTGCGGTTCTACCTGGGATACCTCATGGCAGGGAAGGCGGAGGACTACCTGCTCCAGTCACTGTCCTCTGCCGTGACCGGAACGGTGCAGGACAGCGAGAACCGTTTGGCGCGGATGGACTTTAAGATAGCGGTGGAGCTTTCCAAACTCTCACAGGTGATTGCCTACACCCATGATGTGGATGAGGAATCACTAAGCCGCCTCCATGCAAAGTGCGTGGAGGAAGTGAAACGGATCAACGGTGCGGTAGAGTTTGAGGATGCGTACAGGTATCAGAGGCGGGAAACCTGAGTGAGGTAGTTGGGATTTATCAGTACTGCGTAAAAAATATATGAAACATGGCAAAAGGGAATGACGCAAAAATAGATCCATGCTAAAATAAGTGCAAGACAGAATGCGTTTATGATTTGAGTAAAGGACAGGCCAAGTGTCAAAGTACCAAAGACTGGAGGGCAAGATGGAAAGTACTGATCTGCGGTGTGAAATACAGGAGTTAATAGAGCGCCATGCGGAAGGAGAGTATTGGGATTTCAAACAGCAGTGGCATTCGTGCAATGCTGACCTGCTCCACGATATTATCTGCATGGCAAATAGTCCTGCCAACAGGGACTGTTATATTATTATCGGGGTAGAAGATGGAAGTTATAATATTTTGGGAGTAAGCGGTGAGAACCGTAAGAACCAGCAGAACGTGATAGACCTGCTCCGGCAAAAACCGTCATGGGCTGGCGGATATATACCAGAGGTGTATGTCAAAACGATTTCCATAGCGGATAAGGAGATAGACGTAGTAGTTGTCAAACAGAGTGATAACACACCGTTTTATTTGCTGAAGGATTATAAAAGTGAAGGACCACCAATTTTTAAGGGAGCAGTCTATACCAGAAAAGGGGACACAAATACACCAAAGACAGAGACCGCCGATCTGCATGATACAGAACTCTTGTGGAAACGGAGATTTGGGTTATTGTACAATCCATCCCAGCGGGCAAAATTTTATTTAAAAGATTTGGATAACTGGGAAGAAGTCGATGGAGAAACAGATAAGTCTGGCAGAGAGGACAGTTTCCTTTTTTACAGACCTGATCCTGATTACACGGTTTATTTTGTTCACGAAGATGAAACGGATGATGGCTTGGCTTATGCGAAAGATGTCAATGATAATGCGGTTGGAACGCAGTCCTATTATTTATTTGCATTCTGCAATGTGAGCTATCACACAGGGTATTCCTGCCGGAGCAAAGTGGTTTTATATTACAAGGAGGTTCCGCTGTTTTCAAGTGTGATAGAAAGTGTGGACGAAGGAAGAACCAGTGTGGTGCCGCCGGAGTTTAGTGTGGTAGACCCATATTACATCGAGGACAGCTTCCGATATCTGATGTTTGAATTTGTATTTAGGTATTGGAGTTTCAATTATTCGTCAGAGGCAAGGGAGATGTTCCTGCGGGTGATTCCGGTATATAAGAACGATGCGGAGCATGAGGAATTCAGAGAATATGTCAGAAGCAATGGGATACCTCCGTATATGCCGGGAAAGAACAAAGAAAAGTTGCAGGGAAAAGCATTAGAACGCATCCGGCAGACGGAAATCGGCGTCTATGAAAGATACGGTGATCCCTCCACAACGGAAGCCATTGCGCAACTGGTGAAAAACACTCCGGGATTGGTAATCAACTTTGCAAACCCGGAAAATAAGTGTTTCCAGCTGATAACGGAGGAACTACGAAAAGGGAAAATGATGGTTGACTGGCTGGAGGACTGGAGGCACAACAGGGACTAAAGCCATATGAAGAAAAAATAAAATAGAGTGGTGAGAAAAATGGAGAGCGGAATGCTTTCCTTTTTTCTTTTTCAGGGGAGAAACACCATGCCAAAAATAATCCTTACCTCCCGCTACCTGCGGGATGCGCCTCCGGCACAGCTGGAGAACTATGTCCGTTACGTCAGTACCCGTGAGGGTGTGGAGAAGGTGGAGGGGAGCAGGGAAAACCTGCCCTCCACGGCGCAGCAGAAAGAACTGATCCGCCAGATCGTCCGTGACATCCCCTCCGCAAAGGAGATGCTGGAGTACACAGACTTTCTGCTGCACCCCACCATGGGGAACGCCTCGGAATTTATCTCCTGCGCCATGGAGCAGAACCTGGATCTCATCGGGAAGCGTGAAAACTATGTGGATTACATCGCAAACCGCCCCAGGGTGGAGCGGGTAGGGGAACACGGCCTGTTCACGGACGCAGGGAAAGCGGTGGTGCTAAAACAGGTGCAGGAGGAAGCCGCAAACCATAAGGGCGCGGTCTGGACCCATGTGATCTCCCTGCGGCGTGAGGATGCCGCAAGGCTGGGCTATGACAGCGCCGCACAGTGGATGGCGCTGCTGCGGGGAAAGCGTGCCATGCTCTGCAAGCACATGAAGATCGACAGCGCCAACCTGCGCTGGTATGCCGCATTCCACAACGAGGGGCACCACCCCCATGTACACCTGCTGGTCTATTCCGCCAAAGACAATGACGGGTACCTGACAAAAGAATCCATCGAGGCCATGCGCTCGGAACTGGCGCATGATATCTTCCGCCAGGATTTCGCACACATCTATGAGAACCAGAACCAGTCCCGCAGGGAACTGAAAACAGGCGCCGGGGATGTGATGCGGGAGATGATGGATGCGCTGCGGTCCGGCACGGCAGCCAGCACAGAGATAGAAAAAATGATGGCGCAGCTGGCAAAGCGCCTGCAGAACACAGGCGGGAAAAAAGTGTACGGGTACCTCAAGCGGGATGTGAAAAACCTGATAGACCGGATCGTGGATGAACTGGCAAAGGATGCGCAGGTGGATGCCCTGTACCGGGCATGGGGAAAATGGCAGGATGAGATCCTGCTGGCCTACCAAAACGACACATCGCCCCTGCCGCCCTTATCCAGCCAGCCCCAATTCAAGAGCCTGAAAAATATGGTAATCGCAGAGGCGCTGAAGCTGGGGAGCGGCGGCTTTATTTTTGAAGATGAGGAAGCACCGAATCAGGTGGAAGCGGAGGACAGGGAGGACTTGTACCTGGAGGGAGTGTTTGCCTCTGGCGCGGAGGAAATACCAGACAGCTTTCCGGAGGATACGGATGCCTGGGAGGAACACGGCTTTCAAGGTGACGAATCCGGGCAGCCGGAAAAGCAGATGAAAAGAAATCCATGTAAATTTTATGCAGAGTGGAGCAGGGGCTACAAGCTGGCCCGCCGGTATCTTTATGGGGAAAAAGGTATCGGGCAGGATTTCACAAAGGCATTTTCTCTGCTGATGCAGGAAGCGGAGAACGGCAACGCTCTGGCGATGCATGACCTGGGCAGGATGTGCGCAGACGGACTTGGGCGGGAGGCAGACCAGGATGCGGCACAGGGATGGTATGCCAAAGCGCTGGAGGCTTTCCAATCGGCAGAGAAACAAGCCAGGGAACGGAAACGCCCCTACCTGCAGTACCGCATCGGGAAGATGTACGCCGCCGGCCTTGGAACCGGGCAGGACTATGATGCGGCGGCCCGCTGGCTGTCAAGGGCGGCAGCGGCAGGGCATAAGTATGCGCAGTATTCCCTTGCGGGGCTTTACCACCGGGGGCATGGGGTGGAGCAGGATGACGCAGAGGCATTCCGGCTGTATGGATGTTCGGCAAAGCAGGGCAACCCCTATGCGGACCATGAGCTGGCAAAGATGTACAGGGACGGCACCGGGACACAGAAAGACAGCGCACAGGCAGGGATGTATTTCCGGCATGCCTTTGACGGCTTCTTGCAGATGGAGGCAGGGGGCAGCGATGACAGGCTGCAGTACCGCCTGGGGCAGATGCTCCACACAGGGACGGGAACCGAAAGGGATGACGCAGAGGCCGCAGTTTACTGGGAACGGGCGGCAAAGCTGGGGAACGTCCATGCGCAGTATGCCCTGGGGAAGCTGTGGCTGGAAAACGGGAGCGGCAATACTGCCCAGGCGGTCAGATGGATCACGAAAGCGGCAGAGGCGGGGAATGCCGCCGCCCAATATACGCTGGGGAAACTCCTGATTGCAGGGGAAGCAGTGGAAAAGAATGCTGCAAGGGCTGTGGAATTATTCACTTTATCGGCGGAGCAGGGAAATGAATACGCAGCGTACCGGCTGGGGCGCCTGTACCTTTCCGGGGAAGAAATCCCAGAGGATACGGCGGCGGCCGTCCGCTGGCTGCTGCTCTCCGCAGAAAAAGGGAACCAGTACGCCCAATACACCCTCGGAAAGCTGTACCTTTCGGGGGAGGATATCCCAAAGGATGTGGAAAGAGCCGTCCACTGGCTGGAGAAGTCCGCCGGGCAGGGAAACCAGTATGCCCAATATGTGCTTGGCAGGCTGTATTTATCCGGAGAGGATGCTCCAAAAGACATACAAAAGGCTGTTTTCTGGCTGGAGCAGTCCGCCGATCAGGGTAACCAGTATGCGCAGTACGCATTGGGGAAACTGTACCTCTGCGGGCAGGATGTTCCCCGTGACAGGGAAAAAGCCACAGGGTACCTGCAGGCAGCCGCCGGCCAGGGAAACATTTATGCGGCATTCCTGCTGGAGCATATGGACTCGTTCCAGGACCCTGACCTGTTCCTGGCGGCAACCCGCCTGATGCACCGGCTGGAAAAGCTGTTCCGGGAGGATGTACACAGGGCCGCAGGGGGCAGCCCGTTCCATATCGACCGGAAGCGCCGCCGCAGGCTGGCGGAGAAGAAACAGACCCAGGGGCATAAGAGGGATGACAGGGAGCCTGTGCAGCAACAGGTATGACAGGAAATGTGAAAGTGGCGCAGGAGCGGCGCCCTTTACCTGGACTGCCGCCCGCCGGAGCGGGCAGAAAGGAGAGGGATGGCAGGATTTGTTTATTTTACGGATGAGCAGAAACAGAGGGCAAATGAGGTAGACCTGGAGGACTTCCTTTCCAGGCAGGGGGAGAAGCTGCTGCGCTCCGGCAGGGAGAAAAGGCTGGCAAGCGACCACAGCATCACGGTGCGGGGCAACCGCTGGTATGACCATGCGGCAGGAACCGGCGGCTGTGCCATTGACTTTGTGCAGATGCGCTACAACAGCACTTTCCCGGAGGCAGTCACCCTGCTCCTTGGCGGGGAACAGGGGCAGGCATACCGGGCCAGCGCACCGGAGCAGGAAAAGGAGCAGAAACCCTTTGCGCTGCCGAAGGCGAACCAGGACATGCGGCGGGTGTACGCCTACCTGACAAAGACCCGCTGCCTGGACCGGGAGGTGGTTTCCGCTTTCGCAAAAGAAAAGATCATCTATGAGGATGCAAAATACCACAACGCGGTGTTTGTGGGGTATGACGCAGACGGCACAGCCCGCCATGCCCATAAGCGGGGGAGCTATACAAAGGGGGACGCATTCAAGGGCAACGTGGACGGCAGCGATCCCAGGTACAGCTTCCGGTACCTGGGGAAAGGAAATACCGCCTATGTGTTTGAGGCGCCCATCGACATGCTGTCCTTTATCACGTTCCACAAAAAGGACTGGCAGGAAAACAGCTATGTGGCGCTGAACGGCATATCCGCACATGCCATGCTGCAGCTGCTGAAAGACCAGCCCCGCATTGACACGGTAGTCCTGTGTCTGGACCATGACCCCGCAGGCATAGAGAACAGCTACCGTCTGGCGGATGCCGTAAAGGAAAGCCAGGGCAATATCCGTGTGCGGATGCTGCAGCCCGCCAACAAGGACTGGAACGAGGATCTGAAAGCAGAAAACGGGATAGAGCCGATCCCCGCACAGGAGCATCCGGGGATATCGGAGTGCAGGGCATGGTGCGGAATCCTCAAGGAGATGGCAGAGAGCATCGCCCCCAAATATGCCACTGCAGAATCCTTAAAGCGGTATCATTTCGGCATATACCAGACACTGAAGGAAGGAACCGGCACGGAACAGCTGGAGGACGCCTTTGACGGGGACGGGCTGCTCCTGGCGGGGATCGCTGTCAGGATCATGGAGAAATACGGCAGGGAGCTGGGGCGGGAGGTGACGTCCGGGCAGATCATCGACAACCTGTGCGGCAGGTACAGGCCCCACAAGGACAAGGGAAGCCTGAAATCCCGGCTGGCAGACCTGCAGGAAGCCTTTGAGGGCGTGATGGCATGCTTTGCGGGGGCAGGACCGGAAACGGATGCGGAAAAAGAAACACTGGTCAAAAAATGTGTGGGCCTTACGATGGAATGCATCAGGGCCCATATTTTTGTGGCCGGAAAAATGCAGGATCTGAAACAGCAGATGCAGAAACAACAGGAACAAAAACAGCAGGGCCAGGAACAACAGGAACAGCAGAAACTACAGAAACAGGAAGGAGGGATCGCACAGGTATGCAGCCAGTCGTGATACTGATACTGATGGGCGCAGGCATGTTCGCCGTCATCGGCGGGATATCCCTGCTGTCCCATTATTATACCTTAAACGGGATCAAGTCCCGGACCGTGGGGGACGGCCAGCATGGCACGGCGCGGTTTGCCACGGAAAAGGAGATCCGGGAAACCTATGCCCATGTCCCCTACGAGCCGGAAAAATGGCGCAAAGGAGAGAACCTGCCAACGGCACAGGGGCTGGTGGTGGGCTACAAAAAGCATGGGGGAAACATCACCGCCCTGGTGGACGAGGGGGATATCCACTGCCTGATGATCGGCGCCGCAGGCGTTGGAAAGACCGCAAACTTTTTATACCCCAACATCGAATACGCCTGCGCCTCCGGGATGAGCTTCGTGACCACGGACACCAAGGGCGACCTGTTCCGCAACTATGCGGGGATTGCAAAGGAACACTACGGGTATGAGGTATCCATCCTTGACCTGCGCAACCCCACCCGCTCGGACGGCGGCAACATCCTGACCATGGTGAACAAATACATGGATGAATATCTTGCCGACACAGGGAACCTGGCAGCCAAGGCCAGGGCGGAGAAATACGCCAAGATCACGGCAAAGACCATCATCTGCTCCGATGGCGCGCAGGCCAGCAGCTACGGGCAGAACGCATTCTTTTATGACGCCGCCGAGGGGCTTCTGGCATCCGTGATCCTGCTGATCGCGGAATACTGCCCGCCCCCAAAGCGCCACATCGTCTCTGTGTTCAAGCTGCTCCAGGACCTGATGGCGCCCTCGCCGGTAAAGAACAGGAACCTGTTCCAGCTGCTGATGGATAAGCTGCCCGCCGAACACAAGGCAAGATGGTTTGCGGGTGCGGCGCTGAACAGTGCGGAGCAGGCAATGGCCTCCGTGCTTTCCACTGCCATGAGCCGCCTGAACGCATTCCTTGACAGCGAGATGGAGCAGATCCTCTGTTTTGACAGCGCCCTGGATACGGAAACCTTCTGCACCAGAAAGGCGGCAATCTTCATCGTGCTGCCGGAGGAAGATAACACAAAGTATTTCATGGTGTCCTTATTCCTCCAGCAGCTCTACCGGGAGATGCTCTCCATTGCGGACGAGCATGGGGGAAAGCTGCCGAACCGCGTCATGGTGTTTGCGGACGAGATCGGAACGATACCGAAGATCGAATCCATGGAGATGATGTTCTCCGCAGGCCGTTCCCGGCGGATCAGCATGGTGCCCATCATCCAGAGCTTTGCCCAGCTGCAGAAGAATTATGGCAAGGAAGGCTCCAGCATCATCATCGACAACTGCCAGGATATCCTGTTCGGCGGCTTTGCGCCCAACTCGGAGAGCGCGGACATCCTCTCCAAAGCCCTGGGGAACCGGACGGTGTTGTCCGGCTCCATCTCCAGGGGGAAGAACGACCCCAGCCAGAGCCTGCAGATGATGAGCCGCCCGCTGATGTCGCCGGATGAACTAAAGACACTTCCAAAGGGGCAGTTCATCCTTGCCAAGACCGGGTGTTGCCCCATGCAGACAAGGCTGCCCCTGTTCTTAAAATGGGGGATCGTATTCGGGGAGGCATACGAAGTGCCGGAGAGGGCGGCAAGGGAAGTCCTCTATGCGGACCGCTTTGAACTGGAGCAGGAGATCGTGCGCCGCCGTGACGATGACGGGATGGAGGACGGGCTGCCTGATGAGCCGCCCCTGCCTCCCGGCTCTGCCCGCACAGGCGGCCAGGGCCACACACCCATGGACCAGGAGAAGGAACACCGGCATCTGCCCAGGCGCCAGCCCCTGCGGACAGATTAGGGGGCGCCTATGGGGTATTTTACGGAAATCTATCATCAGGAACTGCCGCACCGGGCAAAGGCTGTCTATATGTACCTGAAAGACCGCAGCAACAGGGAAGGACAGTGCTACCCGTCCATCAGAACCATCGCAAGGGAACTGCAGCTCTCCCGGCGGACGGTGGAGAGGGCCATTGACGATCTGGTGCGGGCTGGGCTTGTCACGAAAGAACAGCGATGGCGGGAGAACGGCGGGCGGAGCAGCCTGCTCTTTACACTGAAAGGCGGCTGATTTTGAAAAAGAAATGCCGCCAGGGGGGAAGTGCGCCCACTTGGCGGCATAAGGGATATGCCATGATGACACAAGCAGTGAAGGTATCACCCTAAGAAATATTTTACCGGCAGAGAAAGAATATGATTGGGAGGGGAATCCCCTGTCTGATCCATTCGGTTTTGTTCATAAGGCGCCCTCAGAGGCTGATTCCAGAACGGTCAAGGAAATCGTTCCGCTTATCCATGAATTTCTGCTGCGTCTCTGCTGGCAGGCACTGGAACATATCCTGATAGTCAAGGTCCGCCATGGGTGTGCCTTTGGAAAGGGCAAGGAGCCGGATGGTCAGCCACTCATTCCACAATTCGTTGAACAGGTCGCCGGCGGATGTGAAGATGCCGGTCTCGTCAAAGCCGAAGGGGTGGTGGTAATACTGGAGTTTCACAAAGCCGTACCTGCCGGCATCAAGGACCATGAGGTCAATGCTGTATAACTCCCTGAATGCCTCCACCACCCTCAGGCATCCTGCCCGCTCCCCGTCAGTGATGCACAGGCGTTCCTTGACTGCCGCAACATGGTCCTCGGTTTCCAGACGAACTACCTCATCCTCCAGGAAATCCAGTTTCAGTTCGATCTCAGCCTTGGAGTTGGCGGTGGCGGCATGCTGGAGAAGCTCCTGCACACCCCAGCCGTTGATACCCCTGCACCGTCTGGCAAGGTCTGAAAGCCTTTTCTGCTGTTCAAAGCCGGGAGTATAGGAAAGGTTATAGGAGTCCATCGGGCAGCGCCTCCTTTCCAGGGCAGGCAGTGCCGAGAAGAAGCTCTCGGCAGTCGGAGAATCCCAGCATGTACGCCAGCATCCCGTAGCGGCTGCCGATGGCGTTATGCCCGCTTACGCACTGGTCGATCAGGTGCATGGTTTCCTTGGGAAGATGCAGGGCTTCCAGTTTTTCGATATACTTGTCAACTTCTTGGAGCAGTCCCTGGTAGTCCCTGTCCTGTTCGGTGATTCCGTTCATGACACTGTTCATTCGCATACCCATCAGCAGGTATAATACGGAATTTTTATCCATAAGTGCAATTCCTCCTTTCACGGTTGGTGTATGTTAACTCTGAAACAGAAGAAAAGCAACTACAAACTTTGATGTGCTACAGTTGGAGCAATCTGGTGATATGAATTTGAAACGGAATATCCCCTTACTGGCTTGCGTACCATAATTTTATACAATGCACCCAAGCATGAGTTTGGGTGCAAATTTTAACGATACGAATTTGTGTCATTCAGGGGGTAAAAATCATTAACAGCGGCACAGGCGGCTATCAATAATTGATGCCATAGGAATTTGAGTACAATTTGGCGAAAGTATATAGAAATGGCTTGAAATCAAGGCTTTTCAGGCTTGGAGGGGTTCACCGGGGTGGCTGGTGGGCTCCTCTTTTTTGCGTTTTGGATAGGGCTGTGAATATGGCGATTGGGAAATTACGGATACAATTTGGCGAAACCCCGGACTTTTGCCAAATTGTATGGTTTTGCCAAATTTTATAGGGTTTTGCCAAAAGGTATAAGGGTTTCGCTAAATTGTCTGAAAATGCTGTTGAAAATTGTAAAATTCAGTAGGTGTGGTTACTTTAGCCGGAACGGTATTCTGCCGAAGTAATAGGAGAGTGGCTTGTGAAGCATATCGGCAAAGCACGGAAAATCTGAAAGCCTATATGTAGCGCAAGTGGAGCCTTGTGGGAGGAATGAATATGACGGATTGGTTTACGGTTGACATGATAGATAAGGACACTTTTGCCATCAGCGAATATAAGCATTGGGAAGAAACGCATTGCTACTTGTTATGTGGAACAGAAAAAGCTATTCTGATTGATACAGGCTTAGGAGTTGCAAATATAAGAAACATTGTGGATGGGTTAACAACGTTGCCTGTCATGGTGGTTACTACTCACATCCATTGGGATCATATTGGCGGGCATAAATATTTTGATAATATCGCAGTTCATGAGGTAGAAAAAGACTGGTTATCAGTCAGATTTCCAATCCCTTTACAGGTGGTAAAAAGAAATCTGATGTGTAAACCATGTGATTTTCCGAAGAATTTTATGATTGAGGATTACCAAATTTTCAAGGGAATGCCGCAACAGGTTTTACATGATGGAGATTGTCTGGACTTGGGAAACCGGAAATTAAAGGTTATCCATACTCCCGGACATTCACCGGGACATTGCTGTTTTTATGAGCCGGATAGAAAATATTTGTTTTCCGGTGATTTGATATATGAGGGCTGTCTTGATGCGTTTTATCCGTCTACAGATTCACAACTATTTTTTCAGTCTGTAAGAAAAATACAGAAGCTAAGTGTAAACCGGATTTTGCCCGGACATCATCAGTTAGGTATTCCTGTGGATATAATTAGCAGGATTGAAAATGGATTCAGCAAATTATCAGATGAAGGGAAACTGAAACAGGGAAACGGTGTATTTGACTTTGGAGATTTTCAGATACATATTTGACAGTAATAAGACCGCCGCTATGGGAAATCGCCCCATACGCGGCGGTCTGTCATTTTCCCCACACTGGATTATTGGCTTGGCAGTTGGGGAGGTTAGAGGTAATATGCAGAAGGCTCTATCGGATGAAAAGCGAAAAATATTAGACCCCAAAGATGAAAAATCTGCGATTCACGTAGCCAGATTAACCATTCACGAAGTAGGCGTTAGAAATTACCCTGTTTTTTCCGATAAGTTAGTTGAAGACTGGAGGTGGTGGACACGGTAAAAATTGCAGTATGTGATGATGAAAAAAATATAAGGGCCTATCTTGTTTCGCTCATCAAAAAGCAGGGTGCAGAATGCAGCATCACGGAATATGCCTCTGCTGACGGGTATCTGTCGGACGGGAAAGAGCATGATCTGGTGTTTCTGGATATAGAGATGGGAGGCCCCGGCGCGGAACTGGATGGCATGGGGCTGGCAAGGCATATCCGGGGCATGGATGCCCGCGGGCAGCCAATCATCATATTTGTCACGGGCTATGAAAAATATGTTTATGATGCCTTTGACGTAGGGGCATTCCAGTATCTGGTGAAGCCCGTGGATGAACAGAAGTTTTCGGAGGTGTTTGGCCGGGCGGTGGGGCAGATTTTATCCGAAGCAGAACAGGGAAAGAAGAAACTTGTGATCCAGTATGCGGGCGAGGGAAAAGCCATACCGCTGAATGACATTTATTACATGGAGAGCCGGAACCATAATATCGTCCTGTACCTGAAAAGCGGAAATATAGAGTATTATGCGAAGATTGGTGATCTGGAGGAAGAACTGGCGGGGCAGTTTTACCGCATCCACCGGGGTTATCTTATCAACCTTTTCCATGTGGAGGGGTACGATAAGACAGAGGTAAGGATGGCGAATGGGGATAAGCTCCTGCTTTCAAGGTATAAGTATGACGGCTTTGTGCAGGCGTATATGGATTACATTTCGGAGGAGAGCCTATGAGCCAGCCAGCATTTGAAATGATAAACAGCGTATTGGATATATGGAAGATCGTCATACAAGCCATAATGTTCCTTGTTTTGTGGGCGGCAGCTTTCAATGTAAAGAAAGGGAAAAGGGATGGCATTGCGGCAGTCATATTCATGCTTGCAAATATGGGATTATGGTTTCTGCCATGTGCTTCTTGGGTAAGGTATGCCGTTTTAGCTTTGGCAATATTGGGATATGGGGCAGTGAACTATAAAGAGCAGATAGGTAAAACGGTCTTTGTAATGCTTGGCTTTTATAACCTCCACTGCCTGAGCTTTCTGATAGCAAATAGCATTTATATAAAAATAACAGACATGATGATGAAGGATTTGGATGCTTTATCGGGGAATTATCAACAGCAGGTGTACCATTGCATAGCAGTCGGGATGGCTTTATCTGTTTTCCTTTATACGGCATTATTTGTGGCGATGGCGGTCATTCTGCGCAGGATCATCAAAGGGGCGGGCATAATGGCATGGCAGGACGTCCTTCTGCTTTCCGTGCTGAATTTTGTGGGAAGCATGATTGCAGGTGTGGTAAGCAGCCTGCTGATTGTAAATATAGGAAACGGTGCGTTTATCCTGTTTGATGAAAAGCCGGATCTGCTCTGGAAAGTTCCCATGATAGCAGTCCTCATATTTGCAGGGGAGATCGCACTGATCTATTTCTGGCAGAGATACCGTATTCTGCTTGATGAAAGGCAGAAGCATTTTGTGGAGGAACAGCAGGTCAAAGCCATGAAAAAGCGGCTGGAGGAAGCAGAGAATTTTTACGGCAGTATCCGGAAGGTGCGCCATGAGATGAAGAACCACATGGCGAACATCAAGGGACTGGCAGGAGCCGGGGAGTACGGGGAGATCGAGGACTATGTCCGCAGGATGGATGAGACCATGCAGGAGCTGGAGTATAAATATGTGACGGGAAATGCGGTGACGGACGTCATCATCAATGACAAATGCCGCAGGGCGGAGAAGGCGGGCATCCGGTTTGAAGCTGATTTCCGGTACGGCGGGGAAATCCCGGTATTTGACATGGGAATCATCCTGAACAACCTTCTGGATAACGCAATAGAAGCCTGTGAGAAACTGGAGCCGGGAAAAGGGTTCATACGCCTTGTCCTGAAACGGAAGAAACAGTTTTTGCTGCTGGATGTGGAGAACAGCTTTGACGGGGCTGTGCCTGTGCAGGTGCGTGGAGGATTGGCACCGCCTACAACGAAACAGAGTACCCTGCCCGGAATCATCACGGAGCATGGGATTGGGCTTTCCAATGTAAGGGAGATGGCGGAGCGGTATTTTGGGGGTGTAAACATAAAAGTGAAAGGGGATGTATTCCATGTGACGGTCATGCTGCAGCAGGGGGAGGTGGAAGCGGAAAAGAATAAGTAACAGGATGCTATTAACTGAAAACAAAAAATGGAGGATTAGAAAATGGCAATCAGCGGAGTAGGACAGAATTATTATCAGAACAATGTGGCAACAACGAAAAACACAAAAAATGTGAATGGCACGGAGAAATTTGCATTGGAGAAAACAGGCGAAACAGAGGAATTATCGGAAGCGGAAGAAATGGAATTATTCAAGAAGGAATTCTATGAAGACCTTTCCAAGATAACAATACATAAGACATTAAACAATGTTGCTATCAATATTTCAGAAGCAGGGTTTAAGGCTATGAAAGATGACCCGGAATACAGGGAAAAAATCCTTTCATTGCTCAAAAGGGATTTGGGGAGTTCGCTGGCGCCAAGAAACTGTTCTGGAGTGTTTACAGTTGGCGCAACAATAAAAGAATATCGGGGCGATTCGTGGCCTGTCGGTTATGATTCGGAATTTTATGCCCGTTCTGGGAACAGTTTTTTTAAGAAGACAAGTGAAAAGAAAGACAGGCAGAAGGAGATTCTGGAGGAATATCTGGAAAAGAGGGCGCAGGCGAAAAAACAGCAGCAGGAAATGCTGAATGAAAAGATTGCAAAGATGGAACTGGAGAAAAGCAGACTGTCGCAGTCATGGAGCAGTGAGAGGCAGATGGCAAAAGCGACAAATGCCTATGATGCCAATGTTATGACGGAAACTGCTGCGGGCAGTGCTTCCATGCTTGGCTGATGAAGGGCATTATGCCCGGACTTACCATAAGGGGGCATGGGCGGCTTTGAATGACAGAGGGGCCGCCATTCAAAATAAAGATTTTATCAAGGAGGTAATCGCATGAAAAAGGTCTTGGCGTTATTTTTGGTATTGACTTGTACGCTGTCATTAGTTGCTTGCGGTAAAACAACTGGTAGTGAAGAACCTGTAACAGATGGTGCGGTTTCAGACATGCTTGAGGTTGGTGAAAATGTTTCTGGTGAAACAGAACAGACACAGCAAGCGATTGTAGAAAGTAGAAATGGAACAATTACTCGTATAGATGAAGAAAAAATTTATGATTTAACCGAAGAAGAAGTAAAAATAATTGCAGACATTATTGAAAATGGCACTTGGAATACAGAAGGGGTTGCCGAATGTGCTAATGATTGCAAACTTATAATTGATGAAAGAACATATTATTATCATTCGGAATGTGGAACATTTAATGACAAAATGAACAATCAGAATTTATCTGTAACAGCTAAAGAAAAAGAAAGTATAAATGCAATATTAGTCCGCTATATAATACTTGGTTCAGAGTAATCCGTGTAATTATTGTATATTGCAGGGCTTGGCGATGCACGGATTTGGAATGGTGTAAATCAATAGGATTCGCCAAAAAGTATGTTACTAGAATGTTAAAAGGAGTCATTTCTACAGAGGCGCATAAAACTTTGCCCTGCGGAATGCCCGGACTTATGGGCGGCTCTGAACGACAGAGGGGCTGCGGGATTAAGAAGAATTGACAGCATTGGAGGAAATCAGGAAATGAGTATTAGTGGAATTGGCAGCAATGTGATAAGGGATTATTCCGCCGTATATGGCAGCAAGGCGGCTGCTTCCTGTCCCAGATCTGGGGAAGCAAAAGAACCTGTGGCTGACAAGGCGGTAAAAACGTACCGGGAACAGGACACAGTTCCGGTCTACGCAGAACGGGTACAGCAGCCGGATGACCTTGCAACCCAAAACAGCGGAACCACCTTCCCCATATCATCCATCATTGCCAAGTATGAGAAATATGCGAAATCCATCGATGAGCATTATGCAAAGGTGAATGAAGAAAATAAAAAATTTGCCAACCCTTCAAAGCATATATGGGATAAATATTATAATACAAAATCCCCTTATTATGTAAAAGGGCTGACGCAGAGGGAACGTGAAATATGTGCGGAAGCCGAAAAACGTGTCCTGAACGGGCTTCCGGCTGCTGTAAACAGTTATGACCCGGTCATCCAGAAGGCTTTTGGCGGGATCATGAGCGATGAAGAATGGAACGATGAGGTGCGCAGCGGCATAAACGAATCCGTCAACCGTCTTTTTGAGGAAAACGGGATCGTCATTCCGGAGGATGCAGACCTGCGTCTCAGGGTTGACCCGTATGAGTATATAATCCATGCGGACGGTGTAGACGAAGCCCTGGCAAGGCAGATAGAAGAAGCCCTGAACAGGGGAAATAACGGGAGATACCTGTATGAGCATCTGCGCTGGTGCAATCCTGCAAGGAACGGATTCGGGCAGCCAAAGCAGTATTTATATGACACGGCTTATCAGGAGAAGGCTGTCATGTGGCATTTTGTCAATGACATGACGGGGCTGGATATGAGGGAACTGGAAAACCGGGATGGGGTAATTTATACGCCGGAAGGGCGGAACCTGTGGGATGTGGTGACGGAGCGGTATAATGAAAAGCGGGCAAACGGTGAGATAGATGCGCTGCCCATGTCAGCACTGTATGAAGATTATCAGGTCTTTGTAAAAGAGGGATGGGATAAGGAAGATGAGCGCGGGCTTACCATCGGCTATAGGAACGGCAGCCTTTATGACATCGACACGGAATATGGATATGGCCCGGGACAGAGAGGATGGCTGGAGGATGCCGGAAAAGAGCGTGACCAGTACTGGAAAAATTACCGCAGGGAACGGGAGGAAACCCTGAGCAGGGAAAAAGCCGTGCCATCGGCATATGAAAGATGGCTGGACGGACAGATGGCATATACGGATGAGATCCTTTCGGAGCTTGGGAACAGGACATATGGAAAGAACGGGACACTGCTGTCACAGCCGGACATGAAAGCGATGCAGCAGCTATTGGATTATGCGGTCAGCAATGGGAGAATCATGCCTCTTACAAAAGAAATCCTGCATCTTCCGGGCAGGGAGGTAACGCAGGGTGGGCTTGATGTAAAAGCATGAGTTCTGACCGACAGAGGGGATGTATGAAACTTTTTTGAGGGTCGTCTCGTGTTATAAGCAGAAGGGAGGTGTTTGTCATGAAGTTTGATAGGGGAAGTTAGGCTATATGTTTGCATGAAGTAATAAATTGCTCGGACTTATAACAGAGGGAGCAGGGACGGCTCTGACTGACAGATGAGCTGTAAGATTAAAATATATGGAGGACTTGAAAAATGAGCGTAAATGGAATTGGAACAACAGGATATCCGGCATGGTACGGTACAAGGAAGGCAGAGAGCAGTGCAAAGGGCGATTTCGGGGCGAATGTGAAAGGGGCGGCAGGAGCAAAAAATGTGGTTCATATTACTCCGGATGCATTATTTTCTATCTATGATGCAAAGACAGGGGAAAGTGCAAATGTATATAAGGCAGATGATTATTCAGAGGATAATCCGGTTTATCTTGTAAAAGGCATGGACAAAAACGGAAATGAATATGAGCAGACAGTAGATGTAAGCAAGGTGAATCCTAATAGCTGTTCTTACACGGAGATGCTTGCGTTAAATGCACATACCGGGAATAGATCAGACAGCAATTTTCTTAGCATGGCTATCATGAAGGATAAAGCAAGCACATCTTCCTACCATGAGAAAACCGATTGGATATCGGCGGCGTATGCGCTTATGAGTGATATGAAAACGCTTGGAAATTGGGACGGTTATCTGCGGTATGGTAAATGGATCAATGATATCCTGACTTTCTGCAAAGGAAAGTCATAAGCAGAAAATCTGTTAGGCAGGTATATCCCCAATACCCCACAGAGGATAAGCAGGCATCCCCGGTTTCCGGCAGATTGGCAAATCGGGGAGCAGGGGGCTTTGATGGATGGGGGAAGAAAATAATTCCAGCGAAGGGAGGTGTTGGATATGTATTATGACGGGGGAAGTTAGGCTGTATGTCTATATCAAGTAATATGCTGCTCGGACTTATTGCGAGGGAGCAGGAGTGGCTCGGAACGACAGAGGAGCCGTGAAAAAATGACAACAATGGAGGATTTGAAAAATGAGCGTAAATGGAATAGGACAGAATTTTTATCAGAACAATGTATCAACGAACAAGTATAACAGGAGCAGGACCGGACAGTTCTATCCGCAGAAACAGGCAGCAGAGGCATCCGCTCCCACAGGTGCAAGGCAGAATGCCAATGTGCAGGATATATATGATTCACTCAAATCAACAAATCCGTTAATGGGACAGGAGGAAGGCACTGTATCAAATGACAGCGGGCTGCAAGTATGGTATAAGGGCAAGCCTTTAGAGGAATGGGCAGCAACAGACCCGAAATATACTGATCCGGAAACAGGTTTTTCATGGTATGTCAGGGATGGAAAACATCCTTACATGACGGGGGAGGATGCAAAGAAGTTAAAGGAAATGTGCAAGGAAACAGGAGAGTCGTGGTTAAAAAAGTTTGCGGAAATGACAGGAACAATTCAACACCTTGATGACAACACGACTGCATTTGTGGGGACGAACGGTACAGCAATTAAAGGAAAAGATGGGAAAGAACTGTTTCTTGACACTTCATCCATGACATATGACATGATCATGAATATGTTCAGGAACCTGCCGAAAAGCGGAAATTACTTTGACAGCTCATATTGGCAGAAGAATATCCAGAAAGCTATGTTTTCCTCAGAGCAGTGATGCTTTACATACTCCCGGAATGGGAATTAGGTGAAGCAGACTGGCAGGTATAAATGGGGCGGAATATTTCCGCCCCATATCAACAATAAGCTACAGTCGGACAGGGCAGTCATCCCCGATTTCCGGTAGATTGGCAAATTCGGGGAGCAGGGGGCGGCTTTTTGCAGAAAGGATATTGTATCATGGAGATAACGGGAATTAAGAATATACACCCATTAACATCAAAAGCATCATCCAAGAAAGGCTGGAAGCTGACGGACTCCCTCCGGGAGAAGGTAACTGCGCTTGCGAAAGAGGATGCGGCGCAGAATGTCTATATGGGGAATAAGTTCCTCTCCTTGCGGAAAAGCGAGGTAGCCAAAGTCGCGCCGGACAGGGCGGCGCTGATCGGAAGAATGAACCGGGCCATGTCCGGCGATATGGGGAACATGAAGCAGATAGAGGAGGCGGACAGGAGGTGGCTGTGCATCCTGTTTGGCGAGCCGTATGAAGCCGAGTTCCAGTCCGGCGGCGGAGTCCATGTGTATGATGAAAACGGTGACGAAATCCTTACATACACCGCAGGCGTGGGCTGGCATGAGAAGGAGTCGAAGGCGGAGACGGAAGTGCATGGCGCTTTGAAGGCGGCCTACTATGATGCGTACCATGCGGCAAGGCAGGAGATAAATTCTGGGATGGAAGCACATGGCGGGTTTGACGCGAGGGCGTAAGTAGATCCGTGTGCAAGCGTTCCCAGTTTCCGGCAAATCCGGGGGACAGGGGCGGCTTTGGCGGATGGCAGAGGAAGAAAACAGGAAATGGAGGACATTTGAGAAATGAGCTATACGCACTATATTAGCAGTCCGTTGATAAATGGCTCTCATTATGGGGGCGGGCGTTTTGCCTCTCCCATGAAAGAACTGAATGAACAGACTGTTCTGGTAGAAAACTGTGAGGAAAATAAGAATGACAGCTACCGTCAGAAAACAAAATACGATGACAGGGTAGACAGCTATTACAGCACATATGATTTAGGCATATTGCTGCAGAACCGTGACAGCTATCTGGAAGGAAAACTGGATGCAAACGGGGACGTGGACTGCTATTCCTTCTCTTATGCCCAGAAGGGCTTTTATGAGAAGATGGGCATAGGAACGAAGGTAACGATCCGGCTGGAAAATATTCCGGAGGGCTGTAACTATGACCTGGTTGTTTATGACAGGCAGGGCAGCCAGATAGGGATAGCGAAGGATAACGGTGACGGCAGCAGGGAACTTACCCTGCCGGATTGGGATAGCTCAGAGAGTTATACCATTAAGGTGGAAAACCACGGCGGCGGGAATGTGAATACAGAAGCGCCATACCGAATCCGGATTACGGAAGAAAAGTACCAGAAGCAGGAGAAGGCAGATGGCGGGCAGGAATACAGGGATGAAATCGAAAAGCTGCACAGGGAGCAGTATGATTCCCTGCCGGAAGATGAACGCTATACAGGTACAAAAAGCGTGGAAGAACTGTTGGAGAAAAAGGCATCCGGTGAACCGCTGGATAAGCAGGAGGAGGCATACCTGAAAATCTTTGCGAACCTGCACGATTATGAGCTGGCGGCTGCTCATGGAAGGATACAAAACATGCTGCTCCCAAAGATGCAGGAAGCATTGGAAAAGGCGGGGATTGATGTGCAGGGGAAAGAGTATGCCATAGAAATGGATATTTATGGGAAGATAACAATTACCGGGGATTTACCGGAGGAAGAAAAGCGGAGAACTGCAGGAATACTGGAAGAACAGTTTTCAGATGAACTTTGGGACTGCCATATGCAGGCGTCTGATTATACCACGGAGGAATTCAACCGGATCAATGCATATAAGGAGCTTTCCGGTTTTCTCGGAAAATCAACGGGAGGACAGTTTTCATGGAATGATATTTCAGTAGACGGGAACGGAAAGATCAGCGGGCTTCCCGAAAAGATGTGCCAGCTGCTAAATTCACAGGAAAGCAATGGCCGGTATGAGCAGTTAAGGGATGACATACTGATGCTCTATGATTATGGGCGGGTGTATGGGATGGATGCGCTCTCTGGCTACAAAGTAAGATACGAGGTGGCTGGCTCGAACATAAAGATTGCGGATGATTAGTATGTACTGCACAGGCAGTTCTGATACATAAGTACCATGGAAGAAAACAAATAATGCACAAACGATAAGAGGGAATCGGTGGACAGGCTGGTTTCCCTGTTCTGAAAGGACATTTTTTGTATGGAGATAACAGGAATTAAGAATACACATCCGGCAGCAGGAAAGGCATCATCCAAGAAAGGCTGGAAGCTGACAGACTCTCTCCGGGAGAAGATAACGGTGCTTGCAAAAGAGGATGCGGCGCAGAATGTCTATATGGGGAATCAGTTCCTCGCCCTGCGGAAAAGCGAGGTTGCAAAAGTCGCGCCGGACAGGGCTGCACTGATCGGCAGAATGAACCGGGCCACGGCTGATATGAAGCAGATAGAGGAGGCGGACAGGAGGTGGCTGTGCATCCTGTTTGGCGAGCCGTATGAAGCCGAGTTCCAGTCCGGCGGCGGAGTCCATGTGTATGATGAAAACGGTGACGAAATCCTTACATACACCGCAGGCGTGGGCTGGCATGAGAAGGAGTCGAAGGCGGAAACGGAAGTGCATGGCGCTTTGAAGGCTGCCTACTATGATGCGTACCATGCGGCAAGGCAGGAGATAAATTCCGGCATTGCCGGAATGAAAGCGCAGGGTGGCTTTGACGCAAGAGCATAGGAAGAATTGATATAATGCGGAATATGCTGAAGGCAAATGATAATGAGCATAATGAAACTATGGTAAGAGCGTTTGTTGGGAGATACCAATAGACGCATTGAAGTATAGAAGATAAAAGGACGTAGAAGGTGATAGTATCGGACGCATATTGATAGTTGAGTTTAATAAACAGGAATCCCCGGCGTTTGATGAAGTGATGGAAGTCCTGAAACGCTACCCTGACTTTGGATATGTGCAGATGAATGATGATTCGATACTGTCAGTGCCAGGGCTGGAGATCTACCCAAGCCGCAGGAAGATATACCGCGGGCGGAAAGAAATCAATCTTACAACAAAGGAATATGACCTTTTTTATCTGCTGGTGGTGAACAGGGGGCAGGTCCTCACTTATGGACAGATATACCAGAAGGTATGGGGAGATGAGGCGATCGGCCGGGAGAACAATGCGGTGAAATGCCAGATCAGGAACCTGCGTGAGAAGCTGTATAAGGCATTGCCGGATGCCCCCTTTACGATCCGCTGTGTCAGGGAAGTAGGGTATTGTTTTGAGGTGGTGCCGGAATAAAATATACAAACGGTGGCTTGGATATACAGTTCGGGCCGCTCTTTTTTTTGCCCATTTTTAGGGCTGATCCGCACATTTTTGTAAAAATATGCCTTATCCGACAAAGCGCCGCCTGCCTGTGTCGTAACTTGCGTTTTCCTACACCAACGCTACACCTGCCATACACTTAGCCTACCTTTGTGCAGTTTATAATCTCCCCATTGGCAGATTGCCAGGGGAAAAGATGCAGTAGAAAGCCGAATGTCCCCGGAAAGGGGACACCATAACCATAAAACAGACAGGGCAGGAGTTTGTGCCGCATAAGGCAGGATATCATATATTATCCATACACACCGCAGTTCCCAGAGGGGCTGCGGACTTTTTATGTTCGACACATTTCCCGCCTTTTCTGCCCTGTCATATAGAAAAAAACAAAATCCTACAAAAGAGCGCACCCTGCAAAAAAGGTCCGCGCTCTTTTGCTGTCATGGGAAGATGCCGCAGCCCGCCGCCTGTCCTTCGTTTTCTGAAATCTGGAAATGAAGGAGGACAAGCCTATGGCAAAGGCATACAGAATCCCGGACTATAAGAAGATGTATCCGGAGGCCGGCGAGGAAGTGATCGCTGTGCTGAGAACCACAGAAAGGAAAATGCAGTACCAGGAATATGACCTCAAGACGGAGCAGACCGTCATAAACCAGGAGGACCAGACCATAACCACAATACCCAGCAGGGAAGATTCCCTTGAACGGCTGGCGGAGCAGGAAGTGCAGTTTGCCGCAGACACGGAGGGCGTGGAGGAAACCGTGCTGCGCAGGCTCCAGTACGCACAGCTACATAAGGCGATTTCCCTGCTCTCTGATGATGAGCGTGAATTGGTGGACCGCCTGTTTTTTCAGGGGCAGACCGAGCGGGAGGCGGCAGCGGAAATGGGGATATACCGCAATGCCGTACACAAGCGGAAAAACCGCATCCTGGAGAAGCTGAAAAATTTTTTGGAAAATTTTTGATTTCAGGGTGTGCAAAATGCTCTGCCAACGTGGAAGTAAGTAGAGGGGGATTTTTTCTCCCCTCTGCCCGTTGAAAAATACCGCCGCGAGGCGGTCATATCCAGCAGCATAGATACGTTAGCTGTCCAGCTTGAAAGAGCTAAGCGGAGCGGAGGACACGCCAGGACCACCTGCAGGGAAACCTGTCAAAAAGATGACATCAAAGGTGCAGAGCGGCAAATGTCCGTCCCAAGACGGCCTGTGGCGGGCCGTTTGCCATGACATGGACAGCCTACAATGATACTTCCGTCCAGTCACAGCCCCGCAGGAGCGGGAACACGCAATGAGGGCGGCTCGGAGAGATCCTCGGAGGGGTGAAAGTCCCATGACGGCCATAAGCCAGGGCCGGTCTTTGCCTGCTGCCTATGGGCGCATCCCGCGTCCGCTCCGGGGAGTAGTGTCGAACAGGGGCAGACTGAAACAAAAACGAAGGACAGGCATTTCCGGGCCGGGAATTTCCGGAGGGAAATGCTTTCATGATAGAAACTACGGCGGCAGGCTGCCGAAAGCCGGGAGGACATTCCAAACGGCCGCACCGGAGCCTGCCGCCGTCCTTGTGTCATGAAAGATGGGGCATGGAAGCATCTGCTTTTACAGGAGGGAGCATATGGACCAGAAAACGATAGACATGATGGAGAAAATTATGGATACGGAGACGATGGGGTATGCCTATGTGTACCCGGCAGACGGGGAGGCAATGGGAGAAGGGTATCCCATGGGAGAAGAACATCCCACGGGAGAAGGAAGTTCCAGGAAAGAATACCTGATTGCCACGACACCGGAAAACCTGGCAGGATTTATCGCCAGCCACCATGACGCACAGAGGGTAACGGTCACGGACATTGCGGACAGGCTGCTCCTTGACGCCAGCGGCGGCACTATCAGCGGAACTCTCGGACGTGGTGTGCGCACAAAGGTCATTACCTGCCTGGCGCAGATCCAGGCGGGGGAGAAAGAGGCAGGGGAGATCCTCCAGCTTGACAGGCGGCAGGCTGATGCCTATTTTGCGGCGGAGGACAGGGCTGTGACCATGGCGGAATACGGCATGGAGTGTGGCATGGGATAAGGAATGGATGCGGGGAGGCCCGCAGGAAGGAGAAAACGGACATGAATATCAGACGGGGTGATATCTACTATGCAGACCTGGCACCTGTGGTCGGGAGCGAGCAGGGCGGCACCCGTCCTGTGCTGATCATACAGAACGACATGGGGAACCGGCACAGCCCCACAGTGATTGCGGCGGCAATCACCAGCAGGCAGGGGAAGAAACCGCTGCCCACCCACATCAGGATGGAGGACAGCCCCCGCGGGCTGGAGCAGGAATCCACCGTACTGCTGGAGCAGGTGCGCACCATTGACCGTGCCAGGCTAAAGGAATACATAGGCCGGGCGGGCAGGGCGACCATGCGGGATGTGGACCATGCCATTGCGGTCAGCTTCGGACTGGACGGGATACTCTTCCCCCAGGAGGGATCGGAAACGCAGGCGGGGAAAGATTAGAACCTCCGGCAGAGGCCTGCCGGGGAACAGAAAGGGGACGGCTTATGGAAAGCAGGAAACGGGCGTGGGCATACTGCTCGATCGACGCACCGGAAGATGGAAATGAGACATTAAAGAAACAGCGCCGGCAGCTGATGGAATACGCCGGGCAGATGGGATTTGAAGTGGCGGGAAGCTCCAGCGATGCCGGGCAGAAGCCCCTGTGGGAGCGGCCTGGGTTCAAACGCTTTGTGGATGCGGCTGCCCGTGGGGAAGTGGACATCCTGCTGGTGGCAAGCCGCCGCTGCCTGACGCATTCATCCATGCAGATGGCGCAGCTCCAGGCACTGGCAAAGGAGCGCCGCATACGGGTGTATTCCCCCCTGACCGGTCCCATGGAACTGTTATAGCCAGGAAAGGAAGACGGATATGGATATCAGGGAATTTGAACGCTGGCAGGAGATAACCGCTGGCAGCCGGATTCTGCAGGAGGCAGGGCTTGGAGCCCCTGTCCGGCACATACAGATGTAAGGCATGGAGCCTGTGGAATCCAAAAAACGGATTGCCAGACAAAAAAAGATTGGAAGGAGGCCGGAACATGGCGTGGATCATAGGAGCGGCAATATTCATTATACTTTTCCTGACGGTTATGTTTGTGATTGCGGGCATAGCGGTCAGCGTGGCGGGAAGCTACCAGACAGACTGAAAACCTTTGTCGGTTCTGCTTTATTTCCGGCAGCCATGTTTGTTGGGTATGGATATAGATAACATCACACTTACACGGTATACTGTGTATGGCGTCAGGAAAGGGGGCGGGGGCAGGTGAAACGCTATACAGTGGAAACAGCAGCCGAAGGGACGGCAAAATATTTTTACATCATGGACGGGGAGACACTGGAGGTCGCCCTGCTCCCAAGCAAATACCTGAAACACAAGATAAAGTCAAACCTTTCCCCGAACACGGTGAAACGGTATGCCTTTTCCCTGTGCTGCTACATGGAATACCTTGCGGAAAAGGAACTGGACTTCCCCGCAGTCTGCGGCATGGGGTATGAGGAACAGAGCAGCCACTTCACACAGTTTTTATACTGGCTGAAAGAGGGGTGCCATACGGAGAAAAAGAAAACAGGGGATGCTGACAATGGGACCTGCAACGCATACTTAAAGGATGTGTTCGGGTTCTATCTTTTTATGTCGGAGTGCGGCTATGTGCCGAGCCTCCGGGTGCTCTCCTACAGCCAGATCACGGTGCCCAATGCGGCGGGCGTCAAACGGACGCTGCGGTGCAGGTCCTTCGGCGGCTATATGAAAGCGGAGGAACGCAACGTGAGGGCGGCGGGGGAGGATGAGATCATCGCCACCCTGCAGGCATGCACCAACAGCCGCGACCAGCTGCTCCTGCTGCTGATCGCGGAGACAGGGTTCCGCATCGGGGAGATCCTGGGCGTGGATTACACCAGGGACATCGACTATGAGAGGCACACCATCGGCGTGTATTTCCGCGATGACAATGAAAACGAGGCCCGCGCAAAGAACGCGGAGTACCGGAAAGCCAAGATCAGCGATGACGCCTTTGAATTCCTGATGGGCTACCTTGCGGAATACCGGGAACTGCTCCAGCACCAGAGCTACCTGTTCATCAATATCTCCGGCGATACCGCAGGCCAGCCCCTGAAAGTGGACAGCGTCTACGCCATGCTGGAGCGGGCGGCGGAAAAGACAGGCACGGAACTGACGCCACACATGCTGCGGAGGTATTTCGCAGTCACAAGATGGAATGCGGGCTGGCCGCTGGAACTGATCAGCCAGGCTCTTGGGCACAAGCACCTGGATACCACGATCAGATACCTGGGCATCCTGGATGACAAGCTGCTGGAGGCAAGCCGCGAGTTCTATGAGAAGCATTCCGTCAATTACGGCATCGGGAAGATGCCATAGGAAAGGGTGGTGGGTATGCCGGCATACCAATACCTGCAGGCGCTGCCGCAGGAGGACACAGGACAATTACAGGAACAGCTGGGGAGGGAACTGGCGGAATGCACAGAGGTACTTCCCACACACCGCAACAAACTCAGGGCGTTCATGGAGGACAGGGGGATCTGGCATATCAGCGAACTGGACTATCCGGCGAGGGCGGCGTATGAGCAGTTCCTGCGGGGACAGTTTCGCTCCACGGCTTACCTGGCATACATGAAGGCAATGGATCTGGTCAAGTTGCACTCCATAAAAGGACAGGTGCGGGCAGTGCGGGACAGGGGAAGGCCCACAGCGGAATACGAAAACAGCATCCTGTTCCTGCCGTACCATCCGGACCCGGAGATTGCGGAACGGTTCATCAACGCGGCCAACAAAAATAAGCTGGCATGGGATTTCGGGCAGAAAGCGCCGGAGAAGATGAAGCGCCAGATTTTTGACAGCCTGCATTATGTCATAGGGAACTACAGCGGAGACCAGCTGCTGGTACACCTGCACAGGCTCAGGGAACTGTACGGATTCTGCATTGGCAGGGGGATTGGTGACATTGACGGGATCGAACCTGTGCTGGCGAGGGAATTTGAGGAAGCCATGCGGGCATCCGGGGAAAATAAGGCATCATCCGGGATCATAGATTTATGCAGGAAAGCGCTTTTTATGCAGGCGCCGGAGATACGCTGGGATGCCAACGTGTGGTACATGGAACGCCTGCACATACAGCCGGAACGCTTAAACCCGGCAAAACCGGTAAAAGCATTGTCCTTTCTGGAGGTCGCCAACAAAGGGAACCGGGACCTGCTGAAAAAATACATGCGCTATGGGATAGGGGTGACCAACCTGTCGATCAGCGTCCTCCAGGTAGAGATGATATGGGTAAGGAATTTCCTTTCAGAAACAGAACAGGCGGGGCAGGATGATGTCCGCAGAGCCACAGGGAAACAGATGGATGGATATTTCCGGAAACTGGCAGACAAAGGGCTTCAGCCGAAATCCTATAACGCGCAGGTCATGAGCATCCAGCATTTTTTCAACTTCCTGATCGCGAGGGGATACATTGAGCGGGCACCATTCTGTGCAGACTACTATCTGAAAAAAGTGGTGCCGGGACATAATGACAGGAGCGTGGGCGAGGATGTATGGGCGGAGATATTACAGAAGCTCCCCGGTTTCCCGGAGGACATCCGGCTGATGTACCTGCACCTGTGGGGCATCGGTCTGCGCATCAGTGAGGTCTGCACGCTGAAAGGGGATGCCTATTACATACAGGGGAAGGATGCCTGGGTACAGGTCTACCAGACGAAGATGCGCAGCTACAAGCGCATACCCATACCATACGCCCTGTACCGGCTGATGATGGTATACCTGAAAAAACACCAGACAGGGCCGGATGAGTATGTATTTAAGAACGGCCGGGGGGAAGCCTACCGGAGCGCCACATTCCGGCTGAAGATGCAGGAATGCTGTGAAAAGAATGGCATTAAGGGCGGCGGGTACATTTTCAAATCCCATGACTACCGCCACGGCATAGCCACCCTGTTTTATGACAGCGGGGTGTCCCTGCAGGGGGTGAGGGATTACCTGGGGCATGTTTATGAGGAAATGACACAGCAGTATGTGGACTACATGCCAAAGAAGATAGAGAAAGCAAACGAAAAATATTTCAGGGAACACGGCAGCCTTGCGGCCGACCTGAAGATAAGGAAAGGAGGGGGAGGCAGTGACGGGGAACAGGATCAGCCTGAAAGAGATGGAAAGCTACAAAACGGCAACGGAAATCCAGCGGCAGCGGATGGGAAAAGACCCGCACTATGACCTGGGCGGCATCCCGGCAGAAACGATGCGGGAAGAATTTGCAGCCTTTATCATGCACAGGGTGGAAAGCGTCTCGCTGATGACTGTCTATGGGGAAAGGCAGCTTTATAAAAAAGTCTGCAGATTCCTGCAGAAACGAGCAAAACGTGTGGAAAGCCTCCACGACCGCGACAGGGAAACATGGCTGCGGCAGTTTAAGGGGTGGATGCTGTCGGAAGGCATCCCGCTGACATTTGAAAAACACGGTGTATATGGAAACGTGGGCGCAGGCACCAGCAGGCTCCTCAATTATTTTATCCAGGTACTGGAATTCACGGGGCAGGGTGGCACCCAGGGGGATGAGACAGAAAAAGACATATGGGAGCTTGACAGGCTGGACATCATGGTCAGGGCGAATCCCATCAAGAATTACAGGACAGTCAATTTCACAAAAATATCACAGCCTGGGATACGGGAGGAACTGAAAAAAGGCATATACCTGAACCTCCAGAAAGAAGCGATCGCCTGCGTACAGAAGGAGATGACGGCAATGCGCCGCCTGTCAAAATACCTTGCCGAAAGGCAGAAAGAGGTGCAGTCCTGCCGGGATATCAGCAGGGAGACCGTGGAGGAATACCTGACATACCTTAAAACAGAGGATATAGAGACCAAGAGTTTCCATGCGGACCTGAACAGGCTCAGGGCCATCCTGGAAAGCATTGGCAAGGCATGCGGCTATGACAACCTGGAGCTGCTGTTCCTGAACCGGGATATCCCGCCTGCCCGCCAGCCGGAATTCAGGGTATATTCTGATGACGAGCTGCAGAGGCTGAACGCAGGGATCGTGAAGATGGATGAGCAGATCGCCAGGGCGATGGTCATCCACCAGATGCTGGGCACCCGGATCTCCGACACACTGACGCTCCAGACGGACTGCCTGTACGAGAGCGGCGTGGAAACGATCATAAGGATACGGCAGATGAAAACCAAGACCTTTGAAAAGCCGGTGAGCCGCGAGCTTGCGGAACTGATCCGCAGGGCGATAGCTTACACGGAGGAACAGCACGGGCCGACCAGGTTCATCTTTGTGGACGATAAGAACCCAGAGAATCCCCTGCCATATAACCGGCTCCAGAACAAGGTGGTGGAGATGATCCATAAGGAGAACCTGCGGGATGACAATGGCAGGCTGTTCGGTTTCGGGAGCCATATGTACCGGCATTATTACGGGGTGAAGCTGACGGAGATGCATCTGGACGATTTCACCATCGCCAAGCTGCTGGGACACAGCAGCGTCCAGAACGTGAAATATTACAGGAAGATGAGCAACCAGACGCTGGCGGATGAGACACGGGAGGTCAGGAACATGCTGTCGGAGATCATCCTGCAGAATCTGGACGGATGGGAGGAAGAATATGAGCAAATACGAGAAGATGCTGGAATGTAACAGGAAAGCCAGCGATGAGAAGATCGAGAGGGCGAGGAAAGCAATCTTTGAACTGATGGATGAAGGGGAAAAGGTCACGGTCCCAAAGCTGATGGAAAAAACAGGGCTTTCAAGAGGCTTTTTCTACAAAAACCAGCCGGTGCGCCAGACGCTGGACAAGGTGCAGGAACAGCAGGGCGGCATGAGCCATCCGAGGAAAAACATCCTTGACATGGCGATGAACAATGAGATCCAGTCGCTGCAGAAACAGGTCAGGGCAATGCAGCAGGAAATGGAGGAACTGCGGCAGGAGAACGAAAAGCTGAAAAAAGCGCTGGGGCGGAAGAACAGGGAACTGCTCCGGAATCTGTAACATAGCCTTTAAGGTAAGAACCGACAGCCAGCATACAGAAAAGTATGCCTGTTGGTCGTTGGCAGAGAGATCTGAGTACATATCCTGTAAAACAATATAAGCCGGAAATCACAGAATCTCCGGGGCAGGATAGAAACACACATATAGATAATGAAGAAACAGAAAAATGTCAGAGTATGGCTGCGGTCATGCTTTTTCTTTTGGGAAAAGACAGAAAAACAGAACACAATACACACTTTTGTATGCCGTTAAAGCCAGTGTTTACAAGGGATTGCGGGAGTGGGGTACATTTTACGGACGAACCCACCGGAGCACTGGATCAGGCCAGCGGCCGGGAGGTTTTGAAGCTGTTTGGACAACTGCATGAGATGGGCCATACCATCGTAATGATTACGCATGATCCCAATGTGGCAGGGGCAGCGGAGCGGACGGTACGGATCACAGATGGTATGTTGTTGGAAGAGGGAAAATAAATAACATATGTAATAGCATAAAAACCTTGTGAAAGCAGCTTTTTTTTGTTACCCTGTTAATAGGACTTTAGATACAGATACTGCACTGCAAAAGAGGACAGAGCAAAGGACAGGAGAGATGCGATGAAGCTGCTGGAAGAGAGAATACGCAGGGACGGAAGGGTAAAAGAGGGAAATGTGCTGAAGGTGGACAGTTTTCTGAATCATCAGTTGGATATCGGACTGTACAATGAGATCGGAAAGGAGTTCCGCCGTCTGTTTCCCGGTGACAGGATTACGAAAATACTGACGATAGAGGCATCCGGCATTGGGATTGCCTGTATTGCGGCTCAGTATTTCGGGGTACCGGTGGTATTTGCAAAGAAGTCCCGGAGTCTCAATCTGGATGGTGAGGTTTATACGGCCGGTGTGCGTTCGTATACGCATAACAGGGTATATGATGTGATCGTATCGACAAAATTTTTGTCAAAAGACGATCATGTGCTGATTATAGATGATTTTCTGGCAAACGGCTGTGCAGTATCCGGTTTGATTGAACTGGTGAAAAGCGCCGGAGCCGGTATCGAAGGTGTGGGAATCGTTATCGAAAAAGGCTTTCAGGAGGGCGGCAGGCGGCTGCGGGAGCAGGGCATCCGTGTGGAATCACTGGCTGTTGTGGACGGTATGGATGCGGCTACCGGGGAAATCACATTCCGGAGGTAATCATGCGCAGAAAAGAAAATGTAGAAAAACGACTGATCGACAGCTTTAAGGAACTGGCCAAAAGAATACCGATCGAGAAAATCACGATACAGGAAATTGCAGAAGGAGCAGGGGTGATCCGTCCTACTTTTTACAACCATTTTCAGGATAAATATCAGCTTCTGGAATATATTTTCAAGTCCGAGGTAATCGTACCGGTAAAGCCGCTGATACAGAATGATATGCTGGATGATGCGGTGGTGCTGATATTTGTCCGGATGTTGGAGGATAAGGAGTTTTATGGCAGGGTCTACCGCCTGCAGGGGCAGAACTCTTTTGAAAGCATTGTAAAAGACAGCCTGTATGAGATTCTGCTGGATTTTATCAGAGAATATTCGGATAACAAGGTGTCCAGATATAAGCTGCTGTCCCATGAAACACTGGCAAGATATTATTCGGAATTTCTTGGTTTTATTTTTATCGTCTGGATACGGGACGGTATGATTGTATCTCCCCAGGAGATGCGGGATCTGTTTAATTATATCAAGGACCACTCTTTATATGAAATTATCAGAGAGATGGAGTAAAGAACCCATAAGAGACAGGTGCGGGTCAGAACAGGAGGAAAGAACGATGAATTTATTTGACAAACTGGAAAAAACGGTAACAGAGACAGGACAGGGGATCAGCCGGAAGGCAAAGGAACTGGCGGAAGTGACCCGCCTGAAAAATCTGCTCCATACCTGTGAAGAGGTGATGGATCAGAAATACCGTGAAATCGGAAAAGCCTATTTTGAAAGCCATCAGGATGAGGAATACGGTGAATATGCAGAACAGTGCAAAGCCATACTGGATGCTCAGAGAGGGGCAGAGGCATTGAAGGAACAGATCGAAAACATCAGCAGAGCATAGAAACAGCATAACAGGCCGGAATCATAAAAGCCATAGCCAGGATCCATCTCAAAGAAGGATTCGGCTATGGCTTTTTGGTATATGCCGATGACTGGGGTATTTGCCCGCTTACGAAACCGGCGCAGCCGGTGCTGCCGGAACTGCCGGATCCGGAGTCGGTGTGACAGGTATGCCGGGATCCGGTACCACAGGAACCTGTGGATCGGTAATCGGTATATCCAGTCCGGGAATGCCCGGAATCGGCGTCGTGGTACCGGGAATCACAGGAAGCCCCAGTGGATTGGTGATGGACTCCGGCAGGGTAATACCGTTTTGCTGTGCATTCAGGATCAGCTCCTGACGCTGCTGTTCAATCAGCAGGTCAGCGCCGGGCTGAACCATAAACTCTGCATTGTGCTGGCATTTTTCAATATTTGCATTCAGCAGAGGGTCTTCTCCTGTCTGCAGAGGATCGGTGGCCGGGTCGGCGGCAGAGGATTTACGGGCCGTACCGCCGCCTTCCAGCCGTTCCGGAAGCAGTGTCAGTGTGCCGGGCATACTGAAAGGACAGTCGTCGGCAGCCGGCAGCATGCTGTAGGCGCAGACCATACCGGAATAGTGGACATCACAGCTTTCTGACGGTACGGTACCCTCGGCAAAATATTCGCTTTTCAGAGAGCCGTCGCACAGGCCCGATATGGGCAGCCTGCCTGACTGGCTGCATATGGTGGCGCTGACAATGCCGGAAGGCCGGTTAAAGGACTGATTTGGCAGTTCTTCATGAATTTTGGACATGACGGCGCGCCACAGTACCTTTGCCAGATTCTTTTCGGAGCCGGTCAGCTTTGTATTGTTGTCATAGCCGGCCCAGGTGGTAGCCGTATAGTAAGGCGTGTATCCTGCAAACCATACATCGTTATAATCGGAGGTAGTTCCGGTCTTTCCGGCGATGGCCATATTGCCGAAGTTGACAGAACCGCCGGTACCGGATGTGACCACATCCTCCATCGCATCCGTGAGAAGGAAAGCGGTGGTTTCTTTGATGACACGGTGGCTTTCCGGTTTGGTGTTGTCCAGGATCACTTTGCCGTCATGATCCACCACCTTGGTATACAGGGTGGGCTTGTAGTAGGTCCCGCCATTGGCGATGGTGGCATAAGCGGCGTTCAGCTCCTCATTGGTGACACCCATTGTGATGCCGCCCAGAGCCAGGGACTGCTGGATATCGGAAAATACTTTGCCGTTTACTTCATACCTGTCTTTCAGTGTGGTAAATCCGAAGTTGATCAGATAGTCATATCCAAGCTGAGGGGTGATCTGTGTCAGTGTTTTTACCGCTACGATGTTCAGGGAATCTTTGATACCTTCCCGGAGGGAACACAGTCCCCGGTAGCCGGAACTGTACCAGTTGGAAACCGGGCGCCCGTCTGCATAGGCATAGGGAGCGTCGTTCTGTACGTCGCCCAGTGTAAGTCCCGCGCTGTCCAGTGCCGGTGCATAGGTGGAAACCACCTTAAAGGTGGAGCCGGGCTGACGTGCGGTATCGGTGGCGCGGTTCAGAGTACGGCTGGCTTCTTTGGCCCCTCTGCCGCCTACCATTGCCACCACGTAGCCGGTATTCTGATCCTCTACCGTGATGGAAACCTCCGGCTGAGGTGTCAGGGAAACATATTCGCCGATTTCTTCGTCACCGGGCTGCATCACTGCCGCTTTGTAAATTTCAATGGCTTCATAGGCTTCTTCCTGAGAGGAATAGAGCAGATTAAAAGAGCTTTTTTCCTGTCGGAAATAGGCTTTCAGCATTTCGGAGCTGTGGTTTTCCACTTCACCGCTTTTCTTTTTGATGGAAAGCTCATAATTCAGATACCATTTGGTGTCTGCGGGAAAGTTATCCGGATTGGAAAATGCTTCGTCGCAGATCGCCTGGATGGCGCTGTCCTGAGTGGAATAGATGCTCAGGCCGCCGCTGTAGAGCAGATTGTAAGCCTGTGTTTCATTATAGCCGGCCACATTGACAAGATCATCCAGCACATCCTGAGTGAGTGCATCCACAAAGTATGTATACACGGAATCATCTTCGGATTTTTCATTCACGGTCTGGATTCGGGAATAGACATCGTCCTCAATGGCTTCGTCATATTCCTCCTGTGTGATATAGCCCTGCTCCAGCATATAGGCCAGGACGGTTTTCTGGCGTTTTACATTTTCTTCAGGATGGGAGATCGGATTGTATTTGGACGGATTCTGGGTAATGCCTGCAATCACCGCACATTCCGACAGTTCCAGTTCATAAACCGGTTTGCCGAAATAGCGCAGGGAAGCTGCCTGGACACCCAGAGTATTCTGGCCCAGATTGATGGTATTCATATAATTTTCCAATATCTTGTCCTTGTCCATGATTTTCTCCAGTTCCAGTGCAAGATATTGTTCCTGAATTTTACGTTTGATGCTTTCGATGGTGGTTTCGTCTGTCCAGCCTTCGAACACATTGTTTTTCAGAAGCTGCTGTGTAATGGTACTGGCGCCCTGAGACAGATCCCGGTCTTTGATGGCAATAAAACCGGCACGGATGATCCCCTTGATGTCGATGCCGTTGTGCTCATAAAACCGGGCATCCTCAATGGCTACAAAGGCATGTGCCAGATCTTCCGGGATCTGTTCCATCGTAACCGGGATTCGGTTGGAATCTGCCGCCACCAGCTTTTCCAGTTCATGCCCTTCGGAATCATAGACAAAGGTGGAGAACCCGGTGGGAGAAACGTCGATGTGTGAAATATCCGGTGCGGAGCTTAAAATACCGCGGAATACCCCGATGCCGGCACTGATCCCGATGACGGCTATGGCAAGGATGCCGGTGAGGACCGCTTTTGTTATAAGAAGCGTAAGTTTGCGCCCCAGCTTTACAGAAGTGGAGTGAAGCGCTTTTTTCTTTTTACGTATTCCCTTTTTTCCATAATTCATGAATATTGCCTCCTGAAAATGAAATGTGGATTGCTTATGCATAATAGGATGACCAACGTTCATTATAACAAACTATGTGGAGTAAATAAAGGTTTTTCCTGATTCATTAGAAATTGTTAACATTTGGAGCCCTTTTTATGCGGTATGGACTGCCTGACCATATGCGCCCCTGTCAACCGGAGATAAAAACCCGGCATGATTTGCATAATCTGAAAAAAACTGTTATGCTAAGAAAAAGTCAGGCCGTATCAGCAGGCGGCAGAGGCGGATACTGTAAAGGAGAGGCAAAAGGATGGAAAAACACAGACAGGCATCTGAGTGCCGCATGATCAGGGGGGCCGGATATGGAGAGATCGTGGAGAAAAAATCCAGATTTATAGCCTCGCTGCAGCCGGCGGCGTCCCAGGAAGAAGCACTTGCCTTTATCGACGACATCCGCAGAAAATATTATGATGCAAGGCATAATTGCTTTGCCTATCTGCTCAGGGAGGAAGAGATGGAGCGGTACAGCGATGACGGGGAACCCGGCGGTACGGCAGGCAGGCCCATGCTGGAAGTGCTGAAGGGGGAAGGGCTGACCAATGTGGCGGCGGTGGTAACCCGGTATTTTGGCGGTACACTGCTGGGTACAGGTGGTCTTGTCAGAGCCTATACCCAGGCCGTGCAGCAGGCGCTGGATCACTGTGAGATCGTTACGATGCGGCGGGGCAGGCGTTATGTGATTACAGTGGAGTATGCCCTGACGGGGAAGCTGCAGCATCTGTTCGGCCTCCGGCAGATTGTGACGGAAGAAACCGTGTATACGGACCAGGTAACATTTCATATTCTGGTGCCGGACGGACTGGAAGAGACATTGCAGAAGGAGATCACCGGGCTGGCCAGCGCCAGGGCAAAGATCATAAAACAGGAAGAGGCCTGGTATACAGCCGGGCCGTAAGACAAAGGCAGGTAGCGGCATGGATGAACTGAAAGAAGTCATGGAAGAATTAAAAGAACTGCTGAAAACCAAACAGTATACCAGGCTCAGGCAGAATCTGGCGGAGGTAAATGATGCGGATATTGCCGCGTTTATTGAAAGCCTGGACGAGGCCGACCTGCTCAAGGTGTTCCGCATTCTGCCCAAATCCAGCGCTGCCGATGTATTTTCCTATCTGGAGGTGGAAAACCAGCAGTTTATCATTACGGCATTGTCCGATAAAGAAGCGGCAGGTATTATTGACAATCTGATGGCTGACGATGCCACGGATCTGCTGGAGGAAATGCCGGCCAATATTGTCAAAAAGCTGCTGGCCAATGCCAGTCCGGAAACCAGGCGGGACATCAATCATCTTCTGCGCTATCCGGAGGACAGCGCAGGCAGCATTATGACAGTGGAATATGTGGATCTGAAAGAGGACATTACGGTACAGGAAGCCATAGAGAGGATCCGCAGGGTGGGCGTGGACAGCGAAACCATCAACATCTGTTATGTGCTGGACAGAAAGCGGACTCTGGTGGGAACGGTGGCGCTGCGGTATCTGCTGCTCAGTCAGCCGGATGCGGTGATCGGGGATATTATGCATGAAAACGTCATTTCCCTTCATACGCTGATGGATCAGGAAGAAGTGGCCAGACAGTTCCAGAAGTATGATTTTACCTCCATGCCGGTTACAGACAATGAGAACCGGCTTGTGGGTATTGTTACCGTAGATGATGTGGTGGATATCCTGTTGGAAGAGGCCACCGAGGACATTGAAAAGATGGCGGCTATCGTGCCGTCCGACAAGCCCTATATGAGGACGGGAGTGATTGAAACATGGAAAAAGAGGATTCCCTGGCTGCTGCTTTTGATGATTTCCGCTACCTTTACCGGCAGGATTATCACCTCTTTTGAGGATGCGCTGAGCAGTTGTGTGGTTTTGACGGCATTTATTCCCATGCTGATGGATACCGGAGGAAATGCCGGCGGGCAGGCCAGTGTTACGATTATCCGCGGCCTGTCTCTGAATGAGATTGCTTTTCGGGATCTGGGGCGGGTGATCTGGAAAGAGAGCCGTGTGTCTCTGCTTTGCGGCATGACACTGGCGGCCGCTAATTTTGTGAAACTGCTGTTTCTGGACCGGGTGGGCATACCGGTGGCTCTGGTGGTATGTCTGACGCTGGTGGTAGCGGTGTTTATTGCCAAACTGGTAGGGTGCAGTCTGCCTATGTTTGCCAAGAAAATGGGGTTTGATCCGGCTGTTATGGCCAGCCCTTTTATTACAACGATTGTGGATGCCATCTCATTGATGGTGTATTTTCAGATTGCAGCCAGTGTGCTGGAACTGTGAACAGGGAGAAGATGCGATGGGACAGAAACTGATTTCCTGGAATGTAAATGGTCTGCGGGCCTGCGAAAGCAAAGGGTTTTCTGAATTTGTAAGGGCCCAGGAGCCGGATATTATGTGTGTACAGGAGACAAAGCTGCAGGAAGGGCAGATCACCCTTTCGCTGCCCGGTTATTATCAGTACTTTTATTATGCGGAGAAAAAGGGATATTCGGGTACGGCGCTGCTGACCAGAAAGGAACCGATGCAGGTGATAAGAGGTATCGGTGTGCCGGAGCATGACAAGGAAGGCCGGGTGCTGACGGCGGAATATGAAACATTTTATATGGTGACGGTGTATACTCCCAACTCTCAGAGAGAGCTGACCAGACTGGATTACCGGATGGAATGGGAAGATGCATTTCTGGATTTCCTGAAAAAACTGGAGGAGAAAAAGCCGGTGATCTGCTGTGGGGATATGAATGTGGCCCACCGGGAAATTGACCTGAAAAATCCTGCCAGCAATCATAAAAATGCAGGATTTACGGAGGAAGAGCGGGGAAAATTCTCCCGTCTGCTTGACAGCGGGTTTCTGGATACGTTCCGGTTTTTCTATCCGGAGCAGGAAGGGGCTTATTCCTGGTGGTCGTACCGGTTCCATGCCAGGGAAAAAAATGTAGGATGGCGGATTGATTATTTTCTGGCTTCCAGAACACTGGAGGAAAGGCTGGAGGATGCGTTGATCTATTCTCAGGTACCCGGATCCGATCACTGCCCGGTGGGTCTGTTGCTGAAATAGCCGGAGGCGCCTCTGCGGTTTTTTCGGATTTTGGCTGCCAGAATATAAAGGATCAGGGAGACGGCGCAATACAACAGACAACCGCCTGTTATGAGCAGGCAGCGGCGGCGCAGACTCTGGAAATGGGTTTTTGCAGTCTGGTCTGCATCCACTGTAAGATAAGTGCCTGTGTCCGCCCTGGACAGGACACGGCGTCTGCAGGGCTTTTTTTCTGCCACGATATCGGCGCCGGCGGTTTTGGAAGGGGCTTTTTGGCTCCATTCATAGCCGCTGTATTCTTCGGTCCGATAATAGACTTTATATACGGTTTTTGTCGGGTTCATTCGCCTGCTTCTGCCTGTGGCATTGTTTTTGACCTGGATGGGAAGCACCTGATAAGGAACAAAGGTGTAGACCCCTTCGTCCCGATAGAGGGCGGGATCGGGCAGAAGGAAGAGCTGCCAGAGGGCAGCGGCGGCAAATACAAGCGCCATGATAAAAAGTGTGGCAAACAATCCGTTTCTTGTGTATCTGGTTTTTCCCTGCATGGTCTGTCTCCCCGGGTTTGGTTTTTGTAATGATGATATTACAGATATTATATGTCCCGGAGACTGAAAATGCAATTGTCTGCAAATAATTGCAAGATGGGTTTTACTTATGGGCCAGGTTTGTGTATAATATACAGGGCGAATGCCGGAAAATGGAAAAAATCAGTTTTGAGAGGAGCTGTATAACATGGTAAAAGCGGTCGTAGGAGCAAACTGGGGAGATGAGGGCAAGGGTAAGATTACCGATATGCTGGCTAAGGAGTCGGATATCATTGTCCGGTTTCAGGGCGGCGCCAATGCGGGACATACCATTGTCAACAATTATGGAAAATTTGCGCTGCATACATTGCCGTCAGGCGTTTTTTATACCCATACCACCAGTATTATAGGAAACGGGGTGGCGCTGAACATTCCGATTTTAACAGAAGAGATCAAATCCATTACGGACCGGGGTGTGCCGGCGCCCAGGATACTGGTGTCGGACCGGGCGCAGATTGTGATGCCTTATCACATTCTGCAGGATCAATATGAAGAGGAACGTCTGGGCGGTAAATCCTTCGGTTCCACCAAATCGGGGATTGCACCGTTTTACTCTGATAAATATGCAAAAATCGGTTTTCAGGTCAGTGAGCTGTTTGAGGAGGAACTGCTCAGGGAAAAGGTGGCCGGGATCTGTGAAATCAAAAATGTACTGTTTACCCACCTGTATCACAAACCTGCTTTGGATCCGGAGGAGCTGCTTACTACACTGCATAAATATAAAGAAATGATCGCTCCTTATGTATGTGACGTGTCTGTCTGTCTGGATCAGGCCATCCGGGAAGGGAAAACTATTTTGCTGGAGGGGCAGCTTGGTACCCTGAAAGATCCGGATCATGGGATTTATCCTATGGTGACTTCTTCCTCCACACTGGCAGCTTATGGTGCGATCGGTGCAGGGATTCCGCCTTATGAGATCCGGCAGATCATCACGGTATGCAAAGCATATTCTTCGGCAGTGGGTGCAGGGGCTTTTGTATCCGAAATTTTTGGAGATGAGGCGGATGAACTCCGCAGACGGGGCGGTGACGGCGGAGAATTTGGCGCTACCACAGGACGCCCCAGAAGGATGGGATGGTTTGACTGTGTGGCTTCCAGATATGGATGCCGCCTGCAGGGAACCACAGACGTGGCGTTTACTGTGCTGGATGTACTGGGATATCTGGATGAAATACCGGTGTGCGTAGGATATGAGCTGGACGGTAAGGTCACAACAGAATTTCCGGTGACTGCAAAGCTGGAACAGGCCAAACCGGTGCTGAAGATGCTGCCGGGCTGGAAATCGGATATCCGGGGGATCCGGGAATATGAGAACCTTCCCGAAAACTGCCGGGGCTATGTGGAATTTATTGAATCTCAGATCGGTTATCCGATTACGATGGTCAGCAACGGACCGGGAAGGGAAGATATTATTTACAGAAAAAGTGCGTTGCAGAAATAAAAACAGCAGATAAAACGGGTCGGCTCTGTCGAAAGACGGGGCCGGTTTTTTTATGTTATAAGAAATTCCTGCAGATTTGCTATAACACAAAAAGCCCTCCGGGTGGGATCGCACTGCGGCGGAGAGGAAATATATCGCCGAAGCTTTCCCGTAAAATAAAGAAAATGTAAACCTAATAGTAAAAGAGGTTGACAATATATTGTCAACAAAATATAATGAAATGGTTAACAATAGGAGATAAGCAGAAAATTTCTGGAAAGGGAACAAAGAGGATGGAACAAAAAACAAAACAGAGGATGAAGCCCAAAATGGAAACGAAGGAAATGGTATTGTGTGCGTTGTTTACGGTACTGATTACGGTGGGAGCGTTTATTAAGATACCGGTACCTGTGGTGCCTTTTACGCTGCAGTTTTTATTTACGATGATGGCGGGGCTTTTGCTGGGAGGGCGTCTTGGGGCGTGCAGCGTGGCATTGTATGCGTTGCTGGGGCTGGCTGGTCTGCCTGTGTTTGCGGAAGGCGGTGGTATCTATTATATCTGGAAGCCCAGTTTTGGCTATATCATTGGGTTTATCCTGGCCAGTTATGTGACGGGCCGGCTTGTGGAGCGGCTGGAACGGCCTGGCTTCGGAAAGATACTGGCAGCCAATCTGCTGGGACTGGCCATTGTGTACGGAGCAGGCATGGCTTACTATTATGTAATCTGCAATTATGTGATTCATACGCCCATCGGACTGGAAGCCCTGTTTTTGTATTGTTTCCTGCTGGCTGTGCCGGGGGATCTGTGCCTGTGCTTTCTGGCCGCAGAGCTGGCCAGACGGCTGAAACCGGCACTGGAGCGTATAGGCTAGCGCTGTCCGCAGAAAAGAGGGAGAAACAATGAGCAGAAGTCTGTTTATAACAGGTACGGGAACGGATGTGGGAAAAACCTATGTATCGGGCCTGATTTTGAAAAAACTGAGAGAAGCAGGAGTGGGCGCTGCCTATTATAAGGCGGCCATGAGCGGCAACAGCAGAGATGAAAATGGAAGTCTGATACCGGGGGACGGGCGGTATGTCAGGGAGATGGCAGGACTGGAGCAGTCTTTGGAAAGCATGTGTCCCTATGTGTATGAAGCTGCGGTTTCACCGCATCTGGCATCCAGGCTGGAGGGGAATCCGGTACGGATGGAGGTGGTGAGGCAGGGATTTGAACATCTGGCAGAACACTATCCCTATATTACCGTGGAAGGAAGCGGAGGAATCTGCTGCCCTGTTGCGATGGAAGGGGAGGAACTGTGGATAGAGGATGTGATTCGCACATTGGCTCCTGTCTGTCTGATTGTGGCAGATGCCGGCCTGGGTACCATCAATGCCGCAGCTCTGACCGCAGCCTATATGAAGAATCGCGGCATTGAGGCAGCGGGCATCATACTGAACCGTTTTCATCCCCACAATGTGATGGAAGAGGACAATAAAAGAATGTGTGAGTATGTGACAAAACTGCCGGTGTTTGCCTGCATTGAGGAGGGGTGCTCCGACCTGCCGATGGAGACGGAAACGCTGCTTTCATTGTACCGGCCTGTGGGAAAAGGGAGGGGATGTGATGATCTGGTATCCTTATGAACAGATGAAAACCATGCGGGATCCCTATGAGATCGTGGATGCAGAGGGGGTATGGCTTTATACGAAAGAAGGAAGAATGATAGATTCCATATCGTCCTGGTGGAGTGTGATACACGGATACCGGCATCCGGCCCTGACGGAAGCAATCGTAAAGCAGGCCAGGCAGTTCTCCCACGTGATGCTGGGCGGACTGACCCATGAGCCGGTAAGACGGCTGTCGGATAAGCTGGCGGAGTGGCTGCCGGGGGATCTGGATTACTGCTTTTTTTCCGATTCCGGCAGTGTAGGCGTGGAGGTTGCCCTGAAAATGGCGCTTCAGTATTTTATCAACAGGGGAGAGCGGCAGCGGACCGGGATCCTGTCTCTGACCCATGCCTATCATGGGGACACCTTCAAGACGATGGAGGCAGGGGATGACGAGGACTATCATTTTATTCTGGAAGCCTGTGGAGAAAAAAAGGATGTCATCCATATTCCCACGGAAATTCCTGCGCTGGAAGATGCTTTTGCCCGTTTCCATACGAAACTGAACTGTCTGATCGTGGAACCTCTTCTGCAGGGAGCCGGCGGTATGAGAATGTATGATGTCTCTTTTCTGAAGCGGGCAAGACAGTTATGTGACCGGTACGGCATATTGTTGATTTTTGATGAGGTAGCCACCGGATTCGGAAGGACGGGAAACAGGTTTGTGGCCGATCTGGTACAGCCGGATATCCTGGTACTGGGCAAGGCGCTGACAGGCGGCTATATCGGACATGCGGTTACCGTGGCCAATCGAAAGGTTTATGAGGGGTTTTACAGCGATGATCCGGCGCATGCGCTGATGCATGGACCTACTTTTATGGGCAATGCACTGGCATGCAGCGCGGCGCTGAAATCCATAGAGCTGTTTGAAACAGAAGGGTATATGGACAGGATTGCCGGGATTACGGAAATCACCAGACGGGAAATGGAGGGCCTTTCCGATCCCCGCATAGAGGAGGTGCGGATACTGGGAGGATGTGTCTGCGTGGAGGTAAAAGATGCCAAAACACTTCAGGGGTATCAGCAGTATGCAAAGGAACGGGGGGTATTCAGTCGGCCATTTCTGAATTATCTGTATGCAATGGTGCCCTATGTGATCCTGGAAGAAGAGCTTATTTGTGTGCTTGACTGCATGAAAGACTGGTTTCGCCGCTGAGCGGTGCTGCCGGCCGCAGGGGAAGCTGCGGCGTATATTTCAGGGAGCGGCAGGCCTGTGGATGTCCGGTCTGCCTACCAGGGCCGGCAGCTCCCAGAGGGTGTGGATGGTATGATGAATCCGGATGCCCTCCGGAGCCGGATACTGTCTTGGGTTGTACCAGCAGCAGGCGATACCCGCCTGATTGCCGCCTGCCATATCGCTTGTGAGGGAGTCGCCTACGATGACGGTTTCCTCTTTTTTAAAATCAGGGATCTGCTCAAAGCTGCGGGCAAAAAATGCAGCGGAAGGCTTTTCACAGCCCAGTTCTTCCGAGATAAAAAGTCCGTCCATCACTTCTTCCAGACGGCTCAGATGCAGCCTGCTGCGCTGGGTGGAGGCCACGCCATTTGTCACAATATATTGTCTGTGGGTTTCATGGAGCAGCCTGCAAAGGGTAAGGGAATCTTCTATCTCACAGGCGATGCCTGCCAGAAGCCGCTGATAGTTGTCACGAAACAGCGGGACATCCACACCGGTAATGTCGGCAGCTTCAAAAAAGCTGGCAAAGCGCTGGTTCAGTAAAACGTCTTTTGTGATTTCACCCCGTTCCAGCATCTTCCAGAAAGAAAGATTGATTTTGGAATACAGAGCCAGCAGGGCGTCACTGGATGTAAGGCCGGCATATTTCATACTGGTATGAAATGCATAGGTTTCAGAAGCATTGAAATCAAGGAGTGTATTGTCCAGATCCCATAAAATTGCAGTGTACATAAAAACCTCCCCAAAGACGGATGAACAGAGTTTCCTGTCCTGTCATTCTAACAGATGAGGGGGCGGGTTGCAAGGAGCGTTTGACACGGAGGCGAAAACTGTTGTATCTTTAATAAGGCAGCAACAAAACAAAGGCAGGAGGATGGAACGGATGATAAAGAATATCGTATTTGATATCGGAAATGTGTTGACCTACTATACATGGGAAGATCATATCCGCAGCTTTGGATTTTCGGAAGAAGTGTATCAGCGGGTGGTGCGGGCCACGGTAAAGAGCAATGAGTGGAATGAGTTTGACAGAGGTATCCTGTCGGATGAAGAGGTAACAGAACTGCTGGTTGGAAATGATCCCGGTGTGGAACAGGAGATCAGGCAGATGATGGTGAATGTGGGCGGCCTTGTGAAAAAGGCAGATTATGCGATTCCCTGGATACAGGAACTGCAAAGCAAAGGATATCATGTTTATTACCTGTCAAATTTTTCCTTTAAGGCAGAAAAAGAATGCAGCCATGCCCTGGATTTTATGCCTTTTACCGACGGGGGCATTTTATCCTGCCGGGAAAAACTGATTAAGCCCCAGCCGGAAATTTACAGACGCCTTCTGGAAAAATATCATCTGATTGCGGAAGAATGCGTATTTCTGGACGATGTGGAAGTCAATGTGACGGCTGCGGGAGCGGAAGGACTGCATACGATTTTGTTTACCACAAAGGAAGCGGCGGTTTTGGCGCTGGAAGAACTGGGTGTGAAATAGAGAACTGCTTTTGATGACATTTCCTGTATTCTTCATGACATGTTTACCAAATATCCATGAGAGAAACCGATATAATAATAAAGTGTGTATCGGGAGAATATGAGGTGAAATCTTGGAGATTGCAATCTGTGATGACGATAAAGAGATCAGGGAACAGATCAGAGGACTGATAAAGCAGCAGAGGGCAGATGCAGCAGTCACGCTCTGTGAGTCAGGAGAAGAGCTGCTGGCTTGTGGGCGGCGGTTTGATCTGGTTTTTCTGGATATTCTGATGGAAGGGAAAAACGGAATTGAAACAGCCAGAATGCTGCAGAAAACAGGAGAGGATACCATTCTGATTTTTGTGACAGAATGGAAGGAATATGTATTTGACGCCTTTGATGTAGGCGCTTTTCATTATCTGTTAAAGCCTCTGTCAGAAAAAAAGTTTGCGGAAGTGTTGGAAAAAGCCATCCAAAAAACAGAGAGACAGAAAAAAAGGGAGATTTTTTTGATCAGGAGCAGGAACCGGAATATTATGCTGCGAAAAGATCAGATTCTTTATGTGGAAAGCCGGATGAGAAAGGCGGAAATCCATACATGCCGGAAAAGTTACGAAATCTACGGGACAATGAATGAGCTGGAAAAACAACTGGGCAGGGATTTTTACCGCTGCCATCGGGGATATCTTGTAAATCTTGCTTATGTACTGGAATATACAACGGACAGTATATCGCTGGCTGACGGTACAGTGATATTTCTGTCCAGGGAAAAATACAATGCTTTTGTCAACACTTATATGCAATACTTACAAAGAGGCGGCGCCTCTTATTTATAAAATTGTTGATTTTGACTGTCATAGAGGATTTGTATGAAAAACTCTTGTACTTTTTTTCCAGTATGGTAGAGTATGAATAGGGAAATCATGTAGAGGAGGAAGAAACCATGCAAATTATCAAAACCAAAGACTATGACCACATGAGCCGTATGGCGGCCAATATCATTGCCGCACAGGTCATCATGAAGCCGGACTGTGTACTCGGACTGGCTACAGGCTCCACACCGATTGGGACTTATGAGGAGCTTGTCCGCAGATATGATAACGGGGAACTGGATTTTTCCACGGTTACCAGCATCAATCTGGATGAGTATAAGGGACTTTCACCGGAAAACGACCAGAGCTATCGTTATTTTATGAATACCCATCTGTTCAGTCATGTGAATATTGATCCTGAAAAAACCTATGTCCCCAATGGGCTTGAACCGGACAGCGGGAAAGCCTGTGCTGCTTATAATGAGATCATCAGACAGGCAGGCGGCATTGATTTACAGCTTCTGGGTCTGGGACATAACGGACATATCGGTTTTAATGAGCCGGCAGATATTTTTGAAAAGGAAACTCACTGTGTGGATCTGACCCAGAGTACCATTGATGCCAATTCCAGGTTCTTTGCTTCGATGGATGAGGTGCCCAAGCAGGCCTATACAATGGGGATCGGGACCATTATGCAGGCGAAAAAGGTGCTGGTGGTTGTCAGCGGCAAATCCAAAGCGCAGATTGTAAAAGATGCGTTCTTTGGCCCCTGTACGCCTCAGGTTCCGGCTTCCATTCTGCAGCTTCACAGCGATGTGATACTGGTAGGGGATGAAGAGGCGCTGTCTCTGATTCCGTAAAGACAAAAGGGGATTTGTTCCCATCGGTTACAGTAAAAAAGAGAATCCTTACGGATTCTCTTTTTTCACAATAGATAGAGGGTCGGTGTTACTTTCTGCCGCAGCATTTTTTATATTTTTTGCCGCTGCCGCAGGGACAGGGATCATTCGGATAAATTTTTGCATCTTTTACAATGGTAGTGGAAGATTTCTGTTCTTTGTACAATGCTTTTCTGGTGTCCTCGTCAAAGATCGCATTCCATTCTTCCAGTTCATACAGCCAGTCGGCGCCGGCGCCGACCATATTTTTATAGAGAAGCGCTTTGTCAAATCCCAGGTTGACATGGGTATCTTCTTCCATTTCCTCAATGGGATTGGCTTCTTTCAGACTGTCATTGATGCCGTCCAGAAATCCGGTCATTGTCATCAGATCCACATGATATTTCTCAGCCAGTTCCTTTACGGTGCCGGTCACGGTTTCATCGGGATTTTGCAGAAGCTGTGCATAGATTTCCTTTTCTTTCTGAAAATAAGCAGCCCATAATCTCTGCAGATCTCCCTTGTTTGCTTTTTCGTCGTATGCTTTGTCTCTCCACTGCTGTAATAATGCCATGATTTTTTCCCCTTTTATTTTGATAAGATGATTTTCCTTGCAAGTATGCGGTTTTTCAAAACCTGCAACCTATTATATAACAAATCAAAGGGCCTGTCCATACAGGAAAAGAAAAGCAATTTTTATTTTTTTTTAAATATTTTTGAATTTTTTGTATAGGAAGTAAAATACAGGGCCATACTATGATTAATCAAATGGACCCCCTCCTTTGATTAAACTTTTACAAAAGATACAAAATACTTATCCTCCCCTAAATAAGCCTTCGGGACTGCACAAGATGCGGTTTCGGGGGCTTTTGATCTTCATGGAAAGTATATTGGCAGTGATTTTGGCGAATAATCGGGAGCAGAGTGCGGGATACTAAGCAGGATACCAAAAAGAAACCAGGTGAAGGAGGAGAACTATGGCACAACTGGACTGTGGTGTGGACAACTGCGTATATAACAAATGTAAAAGCTGCTGTAAAGGTGATATTACGGTAGGCGGGAAGCATGCGGATACCAGAAGCGATACCTGTTGTGAGAGCTTTGCAGGAAAACGGGCAGGGGATTCTTATATCAGCGCACTGGAGCATCCCTGCAAAACCATCAGCATTGACTGTGAAGCCTGCGACTGTATGTACAATAAGAATTACAAGTGCCATGCGGAACATGTGGATATTTCCGGCAATGGTGCAAGCGAATGCGGACAGACAAGCTGCAATACGTTCAGAAAGCAGTGACAGGCCTGCATGATGCATGACAGGAAGTCTGGAAAAAGTATCAGGAATCAACAAAAAATGCCCCTGCCGGATTGTGCAGGGGTGTTTTTTTATGATATAGGAAATTCCTCCGGATTTCCTATATCACAAAAAGCCCTCCGGGCGGCAAGATGCTGTGAATGCAAATTCCTGTAGAAACGGCTCCAATTTCGGGAAAAAACTGGAAAAAACAGGGAAAAACGTATATAGTTATCTCAAATACTGCGTAAAAGGAGTGGTTTGTGAATGGAGAAAACATGCTATGCCATTATGCCTTATGGAGGAGATGAACAGTCTCTGAGGGACAGGTTTAATACTGTTTATCAGTTGTATATGTTAATTCCTGCAATGGAAAAAGGCTTTACTGTTACACGTGAAGATATCCAGGCCCAGCCCGGAAGCATTACGGCCAATATTATTCACCATCTGGCAGAGGCTGAACTGGTCATTGCCGATCTGTCCAACAATAACTGGAATGTTGCTTATGAACTGGGCATCCGTCATTGCTTCGTAAAAGGAAAAACCATACTTCTTTGTGACAACAAAACGGATTTGAACTTTGATATCCGCGGATTCAATGTGATTCGATATGATGGGGATAATCCGGCCACCGACATGTTCTCCATTCAGGAGATGGTACGTAAAGCGGTTGCGGGGCGATTGAAATCGCCCACCAAGGCTGACAATCAGGTCCATGAAACGTTTTCCTTTGCCCATGACAGTCTGATTGATTATCTGAACAATGCAGATGCCGATATTGCCAGTGAACTGGCACAGTTGAAAACAGAGTATGCAGCTTTGAACGCTGAGAATGAAAATCTGAAAGAGGAACTGAAAAAAACCGGTCAGTCTATCAATCATATTTCTGCGACCCATGAGAGCATTGTACAAAAAATTGAAGATGCCATGCGCTCTTTGCAATGTTCGGGAGACAGCGCCGTGCTTAAACTCCGTCAGGCGTTTGCCCAGCCCAACCCGAATTATAATGAAATCCAGAATATATTACAGCAGACACTTACGGAAGGGTATATGACCGAAAGCAATTTCCGGGGGATGTATCATCTGTTTCGTACGGAAGGGCAGCCTCAGCTGACAAATCTGATTCTGGAGCTTGCCGAACAACGGTATCCGGAAAGCCTGGATTTTAAAAGTTATCTGGCACAGGCGTATTCCAATAACTATAAAACCCAGGACAAAGCAATTCAATATGCGGATGAGGTATTACAGGTTACGCTGGTGGATGGAAAGCGTTATTCCAAATGCAAAAAAATCGACAGTGACCAGTTAGGTTCGTGTCTGAATGCATATATGCATTTACATCGTTATGACATTCTGATCGAAATCATTCCGCAGTTATTGGAACAGGTTTCGGAACATCGGGGAATGCTGCTGCGGAATCTTGCTGCAGCATATCGGGAAGTAGGCGATACTAAGGCACAGCTTGAGGCAATGAAAACATTGCTGGAGGAATACCCGATGAATGATGTGAACCATTATCATGTGTTCCGGTTTTTACATCAGATGAATGAAAGTTTGCAGGCTTTCTATCATCTGGAGCTTGCCTCTGCGCTGGATCCGGATGATACGGATTATCTGTTTGCACTGGCCGGCTGCATTTTTGACGAGCATATCTGCCGTTCCGAAAATTATTCCATTAAGAAGATTTTCCGGAAGGAAGAGTGTGCCAAAGCTGCCGTTCCTTTCTTAATGCAGGCCATGCAGGTGGAGTCGTCCGGCAGATGCCTGCAGAAATGCAAAGACCTGATTCTGAGAAACGGGATTGGAAAATATGAGGGGATTTTCGAGCAATGGATTTCAGAGGGAATGAAAACCTTCGGTATTCCTGATCTGGATTATTATGGGATTAAATATTTGCCCAAACTGGGGGATCGTCTGGATGAGAATATATGCAGACAGATCTATAATCCTGAAATGGGAAAAGGCCTTGTTGCTTCAAAATCTGATTGACAGATCATCACAGATATGTTACATTTATCAAGTATGATACAGAACAACCAAGCAGAGTATCCACTCTCACCCTGCGGCAACCGGGCTTCAGGTGTTTACATGTTTTGTTACATGACTGGGCAGACCATGTTTCGTGTACAGATTTTTGCAGTGGATAGTTATGCTATCCACTTTTTTTGCATAGGGGGTAAAAATTATTAGTGATTTAATGATTAACGAACAGATTAGGGACAGAGAAGTACGTGTCATTGGCCAGGGCGGTGAACAGCTTGGCATTATGTCATCCAGAGAGGCTATGAGACTCGCGGAGGAAGCAGGTTTGGACCTGGTAAAGATTGCACCGACCGCAAAGCCGCCGGTATGTAAAATCGTGGATTATGGGAAGTTCCGATATGAACAGACCAGAAAAGAAAAAGAGGCAAAAAAGAAGCAGAGGATTATCGATGTAAAGGAGATTCGCCTGTCTCCCAACATTGATAAAAATGACCTGAACACAAAAGTGAATGCAGCCAGGAAGTTTTTGTCTAAGGGGGATAAGGTAAAGATCACCCTGCGTTTCCGCGGAAGAGAGATGGCGCATATGGCGAACAGCAAGCATATTCTGGATGATATTGCCGAGAATCTTGCGGATATTGCCGTGGTGGAAAAAGCACCCAAAGTGGAAGGCAGGAGCATGACGATGTTTTTAACTGAAAAGCGTTAATTCGTGCAGTTAAAATAGAGTTAACTACAGATTGATTGACAGGAGGAATGTAGCGATGCCAAAAATGAAAACAAGCAGAGCAGCAGCAAAACGTTTTAAAGTAACCGGGACAGGAAAATTAAAAAGAGCAAAAGCGTATAAGAGCCATATCTTGACAAAGAAATCCACCAAGAGAAAGAGAAATCTCAGGAAGTCCACGATTACGGATGCAACCAATGTTAAGAATATGAAGAAGATTTTACCGTATTTATAAATGGCAAGGAGGGTATGAGACATGGCAAGAGTAAAAGGCGGTTTGAATGCAAAGAAAAGACATAAAAGAGTTTTGAAGCTGGCCAGAGGGTACAGAGGAGCGAGATCCAAACAGTACAGAGTGGCAAAACAGTCTGTGATGAGAGCGCTGACATCCTCCTATGCGGGCAGAAAAGAGAGAAAGCGTCAGTTCAGACAGCTCTGGATTGCGCGTATCAATGCAGCAGCAAGGATCAATGGTTTAAGCTACAGCAAATTTATGTATGGCTTAAAGCTGGCGGAAATTGATATCAACAGAAAGATGCTGGCAGAGATGGCAGTGAACGATGCAGAAGGCTTTGCAAAGCTGGCAGAGATTGCCAAAGGCAAGGTTGCATAAGCTTTTACAGAAAGAAAAAAATATATCGCACAGGAAAATCATAAAAGACTTTCCTGTGCGATTTTTTTAATGTTGGAAATAAATATAGTTACATATAGTTACGGGGTCGGCGTGGTAGTGCTGCCTCCGCCGCTTCCACCGCCCGGATTCGGATCAGGCGGTGTCGGGCCGGGATCCGGAGTGGTGGGATCCTGGGGTATGTCTATCGTATCACCGCATCGGGTACATATTCTCTGGGTTTTATCCGCATTTTCCCTGTAATCATGCCCCAATGCATCAATGACATTGGTTTTGAAATACCCACAGGATGTACAGGTGTATTTTCGCGTTCCGGTGGTGGTACAGGTAGGCTTCCTGATAATGACACCATTGTTGGAATCCCAGGTATGGGTGTGTACTTCCGGCTGTTTTACAATTTTTTCCGTCAATGCAACCTTGCCGCAGCGGGAGCAGTACTGTACCCGTTCGCCTTCTTCGGTGGTAGTTGCCGGTTTGGTGGTAATCCAGTTTCCGCTGGCTTTGTGTCCCAATGCTTCCGGTTTGGCCTCTGTATAGGTATTGTCTCCTTCGGTACAGGTAAAGGTGGTAACACCGGCCTCTTCACAGGTAGGCTGTTTTGTTACAGAGGAGGTATAGGTATGGGTATGAGGCGTACTGGGTTTATTGGTAGTGCTTCCGTTGTTACTTCCGGAGCTGGAATTATTATTGGAACTGGAACTGTTGTTGGAACTGCTGGAGCTGTTATTGGAGCTGGAACTGCTGCCAGACAGCTTTGCAATGCTCCGTGTCTGCTGTTCGCCGCAATCTTTACAGGTCCTTGTTCTGACACCGGCGGCCGTGGTTGTGGGCGCAGTGGTAGTCGTCCAGGAACCCCAGCGATGCTCATAATGGAGAGTTTCCGAGGAAATCACCGCATCGCAGAGATTGCATACGACTTCGATGGTGCCATCGTTGGCACAGGTTCCCTCCTTGCGCACCGTCTTTCTGCTGGGATGGTTGGTGGCAGGGATCGAAGTTTTGAATGTGCTGCCGCAAATGGTACAGGTGTAGGTCTTTTCTCCCTTTTCTGTGCAGGAAGCCTCAGAAGTAATTTCATAAGTATAAGTATGTCTGTGGTCGCTGTCAGAATCCTTTTTCTTTTTGCTGCTGTCACTGTCCGTAGAGGCGGCAGGCGTCAGCATGGGAATGGTTTCTTCTTCCAGGGTTCTGCCGCAGAGGGTACAGGATTTCTGGCGCAGACCGGTCTGTGTGGTGGTGGCGGATCTGACAGTGATCCATTCCCCTTTCGTATGTTCCAGTGCGGGAATGGCATCTACGTAAAAATCACCGCAGTAACATTCATATCTTGCTTCTCCCTGCTCTGTGCAGGTGGCAGGCCGCAGCACTGTGCTTGTATAGGTGTGTTCATGTCCGTTTTCGGCTGAGAAAACCGAAGAGGCTGTTCCGTTTCCGGAAAGAGGTATGTTGGTGGGTTCTGTAATATCCTCTCCTTCCGGTTCCGTTTCCGGGATAACGTCTTCTGCACTCTCTGACGGAGCTTCAGTCTCTGTATCGGTGCCGGGCTGGGTTTCCGCGGAAACGGTTTCTTCATCCGCCGGCGCTACCGTATTATAATAAACAATCACACCAGTCCCGATGACGGCGATGATGCCGAGAGCGATCAGGACACTTTGAATACCTTTTAATAATGCACCCATATATATTTCATCTCCTTATATTACTATTACACAATATTTCGGCAGAAAATGCAATAATTTAATTAAAATTTAAGAGAAAAAGAATTGCAGGAAAAAGGGAAACAGGATAGAATCAAATATTATGAAATATGTTGGCTTATTTATCAAAAAATTATTGCGGTATCTGCTGAAGCCGCTGTCATTTCTTCCCGCACTTCTGGTCATGTACCTGATTTTCACGTTTTCTGCTCAGGATGGGGTATCTTCTGCCCGTTTGAGCCGGATGGTGAGTCATAAAGCCGTGGTTGCTGCAGAGCGGGTCCTGGATCGGGAATGGAGTGATGCACAGATTGAGGCATATACGGAACAGATCCATTTTTATGTGAGAAAGACCGCTCATGTGACAGAATACTTTGTACTGGCGGTAACAGTGGCCTTTCCCCTGTACGTTTATGGCATCCGGGGGATTTGGCTGGTGCTGATGGCAGGTACTTTCTGCGTTGGTTTTGCCGGGCTGGATGAGTACCATCAGTCCTTTGTGGCAGGACGGGGGCCTTCTGTCAGGGATGTGGCCGTAGACAGCATTGGCATCCTGCCGGGGATTATACTGGTCAGAATCGTGGGATTTATCGGAAGAAAGACTCTGTTCAGGCCGTTGGCGCTGCGCAGGAAATAACAGAGAGCAGGAGGATACGGCATGCAGAAGGAGGATATCCGCATCCGGCATGTGATTGTACATATATTGGATTCTTCGGTGGGACTGCCTGTCCTGTCGGAACGGGAGGCTGAATTTGGTTCTGATTTTGCCGAATTTCTGCGGGAGCATATTTTCCGGGTTGCAGCAGGCGATGACAGTAAGGACTGTACGTTTTATCAGGAGCAGTCGGAAATTTACCGGATGCTTACGGTATATGAGGACAGGGACTTTGTGTCATTCAGCAAACAGGCGGCTGAGCTTCTTTATGGTATTATGAACAGCAACATCGAGATACCGCCGGCCGATCTGATGGTGGTGCGGTTCGGGGAGAAAGAGAAAGAGTATCTGGCGCTTCTGAAGATGAATTTCAGAGATTCTTATACACACCGGACACTGCCCCTGGAGGAAGGAAACTGCAACGAGATCATCCGCTATAAAGCGACTCTGCCTGCCCGGTCCCAGCGGCTGCAGGAAGCGGCGGTCATTGACCTGAAAGAACTGACGGTGCGCCTGATTGAGAAAAAATATGAGATCAATGGAGAAAAGACCAATTATTTTTCCTGGCTGTTTTTAAAATGCAGCAGCCGCCTGTCCCATAAGGCCAAGCTGGATATGGTTGCCAGGGCAGTTGCGCATATTCAGAAGGAAAATTACGAAGAATATGAGCAGTATGAAGCACATATGCGGGCCAAAAGCATTATTTCCGAGGAAATTGAGGAAAACGGCGGTTTTGTGGTGGAAGCCCTTGCTGAGCGTATTTTTGAGGACAGCCCCCGGCTTCAGGAGAAGTTTCAGGAAAAAATGGAACAGTTTGATCTGGTAAAAGAAGAAGTGATGCCGAAAAATGATACGACGTTTAAAAAGTATCAGACCCAGCATCTTCTGACTGACACCGGGATCGAGCTGAAAATTCCCATGGATCAGTACAGGGACAGGGGCCGGGTGGAGTTTATCACAGAAGCGGATGGCAGCATATCTGTACTGCTGAAACAGATCGGACATATTCAGGCAAAGTGGTAGGGAGCTTTCATGGGAAATATCATCGACTATATCAGGGAATATGGGGACTATTCATTTTTGGAGCGCCCATTTTGTGATGAGGACAGTCTGGTGATTGCCCAGTTATCTTATTTAAAGCTGGACGGGGCAGTACCTGAACCGATGCAGGGATCCGGGGAGATACCGGGACCGGAGGATTGGGAGGAATGCCCTGGCGTTACGCTTGGTGAGATCAGTCACCGTAAAAGAAAAGAAGAAATATTGTCGGATGAGCGTTTTGCCAGGGACAATGCGGCATTATTGGAAGCCCTGCAAAAAAGCCGGCGTTTTCAGACAATGCGGCTTCATGATTGTATTGACCGGACCGACCCCGCAGAGCGGCTGCAGTTTTTTGCTGTGGCCTGTACGCTGGAGGACGGGTCGGTCTTTCTTGCGTTCCGGGGAACCGATGAAACACTGGTAGGATGGAAAGAAGATTTTTATATGGCCTGCAGGATGCCGGTACGCAGTCAGGAACTGAGCGCGGCCTATCTGGATGAGATTGGCAGCCGCTGCAGGGGCAGTCTGCTGGTAGGCGGCCATTCCAAAGGAGGTAATCTGGCCGTTTATGCAGCCATGTACTGCAGGGAAACGGTGCGCAGCCGGATTCGTCGTATTTATGATCTGGATGGCCCCGGATTTTTACCCTGGCTGTGTGAGGATGGCCGGTATGAGGCGGTAAAGGACCGAATCCGGAAGATTGTGCCGCATTCCTCTGTGGTAGGTATGCTGCTGGAGGATACGGCAGCATATGAGGTGGTAGAGAGCAGTACCTTCGGTTTGCTGCAGCACAATCCGTTTTCGTGGATGATCCGGGAAGGCAGGTTCGTAACGGTGCGGGATGTTTACAAAGGAAGGAAAGCGGCGGTGGAGATTGTAAACCGCTGGATCCTGTCTCTGACCAAAGAAGAGAGGGAAACATTTGTGGAAGAGCTGTTTGCTGTCATTGAGGCTTCGGAAGCGGAGACCTTGCTGGATTTTTCCGGCAACTGGAAGAATGCAGTCAGGCAGATGGCGTCTGCGCTGCAGGAAACAGACCGGGAAACGAGAAAAGCGCTCTGGCATGTGTTCCGGGCGTTGTTTATTGCGGGAAAGGAGGCCGCATCCGGACACGGGACGAAAAAGAAAGGAAATGACCGGATGGCATAGAAATTTCTCTCTGACAATAAACTGAAACAAACAGAATCAGGAGTGTATCATTGAGAATTTCACTGGAAAACTGGGAGACAGCCTGCAGACTGCAGGAAGAAACCCCGGTGGCAGACCTGCATCTGGATCTGCCGGGGGAGCTGCTTTTCAGGCGCCGGGCCGGGGAAAGGGATGTGATTGCGCAAAAGTATCTGCCGGTCTGGAAGAAAGCAGGCATAGCGCTGATCGGGGCGGCGGTTTATCTGGAGGATACCTGTCTGCCGGAGAGCGGCCTGAGAAATGCGCTGCTGCAGATTGAGGCTCTGAAACAGGAGCTGCGAAGCCTGGAGGGGAAGGCGCATCTGGTACGCAGGAAAGCGGATCTGGACAGAGCCTGCGCCGGAGAATCCATAGGCGTCCTTTTGTATCTGGAGGGACTGGATTTTCTCGGAACGGACGCAGGGCTGCTGGATCTCTTTTCGGAACTGGGGGTGACGGGAGCCTCCCTGGTCTGGAGCAGACGCAACCTGCTTGCCAGTGGCTGCTGCAGGGCTTCGGAAAACAAGCCGGTAAGCGGGGATCTGACCGAAGCGGGACGCTGTGTCATTGAGAAGATGGGAGAGCTGGGGATGTTTCTGGACATCAGCCATCTGAATGATGAAGGGATGGAAACGGTGCTGACAGAAGCGGAAATTCCCATGCTGGCCACACATTCCAATGCAAGAGAAGTATATTTTCACTATCGTAATCTGACGAACGGGCAGATTGACCTGCTGTCGGACCGGGGAGGCATCATAGGGCTGAACGCCTGCAGCCTGCTGACCGGGAGCTGGCGCGGCGGCAGGCATCTGGAATGGCTCAGACAGCATGGGATGTATCTGCTGGAGCAGGCGGGCGGAGAGCATGTCTGCCTGGGGCTGGATCTGTGCCATCATTATGAACTGGCAAGAAGGGAACTGGAAGCCGGGGAAGACCGGGGATACGATGCACTGGCAGATCATGGGGAGCTGGCTTTACTGACCGCTGCTTTTCTGGAAGCGGGTGTGGAAAAGGGACAGCTCAGAAGGCTGCTGGGAGAAAATGCATTTGCATTTCTGGGCAGGGTTTTACCATAAAGTACATACGGAAAGCCGCGTAGGGGGGCGGCAGTCACAGGCAGAACATCAGGGAAAACAGATAGAAAAGTCTGGACGGATATGGTATGATAAGAACAGACGGAACGAAAGAAGAGGGCATCGGCAATGAATCTGGTGGAATATGCGAAGCAGGCAGCAAAACGCTATTATCAGCCCGGGACTTATGACCATGCGGTCAGGGTGGCCGGCTATGTGAGAGAAAATCCCCTGATTCCGGAGGAATTCCGGGAAAGGTGCATTGCACTGGCTCTGATGCATGATCTTCTGGAAGATACAGAGTATCCGGGAGATGTGGAGGATGAACGGTTACGCAGGGGGCTGCAGATACTGACCCGGCCTGAAGGTGTGGAGTATGTCACATATATCAGGCAGATCAGGGACAGTGCGGCCGGATGGCCGGAAGTGTATTGGGTAAAGCTGGCGGATATGAAAGATCATCTGGCGCAGACAGAAACTTTAACAGAGAAACTGAAGGAGAAATACATCAGGGCGCTGCCGTATCTGTTATAGATTCCCGGCTGCATTGCAGGCAGGTATGGAGAAAAGGGGGATGGGGCATGAAAAAACGGCGGTATGGGAAAACAGCGGCTCTGTATATTGGGACAGCGGTTCTTTTTAGCAGCTATGGGCTGACTGCCGGGGCAGAGGAGATCACAGCGGCTTCCAGAGCGATTGCGGCCTATACAGAGGATTATACGATGGGAAGTATCTCTTCCCTGTGTAACGGCGTTACTTTTACCAATAGTATGTATGCATCGGATTCTGACAGCATTGTGGTGTCGGCAGTTCCCAACAGCGGATATTCTTTTGCATATTTTACCGATAATGGGGTAATTGTGACCAAAAGTTCGTATTATGCGTTTTCTCCGGGATATTATGACCATACAGTGGTGGCCCATTTCGTAAAGCGGGGCGACAATGATGAGGAAGATGTGCCGCAGGTCAACTGGTCCAACAGCGTCTGTGTCTTTGCTCCGGGATATAAAATAGATGCGGTCAGCATCACCACCAGCCAGGTCGTACAGGGCAGGCAGTGCAGGGAAGCCTTTGACAGCGTGAGAGGGGAATATCAGTATATTGGCATGTATAATATTTCCTTTGCTCATGCGGGAAGGCCTCTGGAGCAGTTGGACCGTCCTGTCCGGCTTTTGTTTGATATCCCGGCCCAGTATCAGAAAACAGGGCGGACGTTTAAAATGCTGCGTGTTTACAAAGGGCAGGCGGCTGTTTTGGAAAATCTGGAAGAGAGGGGCAATAAGGTACAGTTTGAGACAGATTGTACAGCCGCCTATGCGCTGGTATACCAGGATTAAAATTTTGACAAATTTTTTATATTCAGGTATTGACTTTAGAGCAAGAAGGTGATAGTATACTACTTGCGGCACGACATGCGGGAGTGCTGGAATTGGCAGACAGGCAAGACTAAGGATCTTGTGCCCGTATAGGCGTGTGGGTTCAAGTCCCATCTCCCGCACGGTGGGCAGGAATGGCGGAATTGGCAGACGCGCACGGTTCAGGTCCGTGTGAGCATTGCGCTCATGAGGGTTCAAGTCCCTTTTCCTGCAGTGAAGCAGGCAGGCTCATGTATGATAGCTATACATGAGCCTGTTTTTGTGATACAGGAAATTCCTCCGGATTTCCTGTATCACAAAAAGCCCTCCGGGCGGGATCGCACTGCGGCGGAGAGGAAATAAATCGCTGAAGCGATCCGCCGCAGGCGGGGAATCCTGCTTTGCAGGATTCTTTTTCGTCATAAATGACCGCACCTTACGTAAAAAGAGACAGGAGTGCAGAGATGACTGTAAAGAAGAATGCTGTTAATATTTCGGTTTTTATGGTTTTGGCCAGCCTGGTGAGTATGCTGATCTGCTGGTATGGAAGGGACAGGGGAATCACCGCTTTTCTTTTTACGCTGGCTTCCGGGGTATTTGGCAGCGGCTTTGCAGCACTGTGGATTTTTATTTATGAGTACAATCAGGCAAAGCAGGAGCTGCTTGCTTTTTTATTTGACGAAGTGGTATCCGTTTTTGAAAAGGAAACACTTCCGGTGCTGGACAGGTATGGATTTTATGATCCGGAAATCAGGGAATATCTGAAACACAGGTATTATATGCCGCCTGTCCCGGCAGATGCGGTTATGCGCATGGGCCGCCCGGAGCAGTGTCTGTATGAACTCTGCAGATTTGTAGACGGCGTTTTGGAGATTGGGTATGACAGGATCAGAGGAATCTGTCATCTGGATTCGCAGATTGATTTCTGGACGGATTCTCTGAGGCGCAGGAACAGGTATCGGGATGCCGTCGTACGCCGCATCACCCTGCCTGTATATGAGGTTTTCCTGAGTGCGCCTGCTATGGAAGAAGGTTATATTTTCCAGTATTTCCGGGATTTTCAGACCAATTACCAATACACTGCGGATGAGATTTACGGGTTTGTCTGCGAGTTGGATCAGGCCATGCACGGCACCGGCGGTGCAGTGAAATACAACTGGCAGAAAAGAAATCCCACCCTGCCTTTACATATGCACGAAACCATGTGGATTTTCCGGGACGCCTTTTTCTCTCCCCATGCATCGGGCAGGGAGCGGCGCAGAGCCAGGCGGGCATTTTTAAAAGATACATCTTATTCTTATATACGATAAAAGGTGTTTTGGAAAACCTGTAAGAGAGCGGAACAGATAGGAGCGTATGACATGTCAGAAAAGAGAGAAGCAAAAAGGATGCAGGAGGAGCGGTTCCTGGATCATATCTATGAAGGCTATGATGCCGGCCAGCGGTATTGTTTTGTGCTTGGCGCCGGGGCATCCAGGGCATCCGGTATCCGTACCGGGGAAGAAATGATGCGGGAATGGCTGGGGTATCTGCGGGATAAGGGGAGTGGGTATGTAGAGGACTGCGCACAGGAACTTGGACTGGAGAAAAAAGACTATGCCCCTGTTTTTGAGAAAGACCATGTTTTAAAAAACGATGATTATTTTACCCTGTTTGATTTGCGTTTTGCCGGAAAGCCCAATGTGGCATATGCCTATCTGGAAAGAGAGATGGAAGAGAAATACCCCAGTTATGGGTATTATCCTCTGGCGATGCTTTTATCCAATACCCAGAACAGGCTGGTGATTACCACCAACTTTGATTCCCTGATTGAGGATGCCCTCTATACCTATACATTCCGGCATCCTCTTGTAGTCGGACATGAGAGCCTGGCATCCTATATTGCAAACGATGCCAGGCATCCGGTCATTGCCAAAATACATCGGGATCTTCTGTTCCAGCCTCTGAACCGCAAAGAGGATATGGCAGAGTTAAAAGCTGAATGGGAAAAACCGCTGCGCAGCGCCCTGTCAAGATACATACCCATTGTGGTGGGCTATGCCGGCGGAGACCGTACCTTTATGTCTCTGCTGGAAGAAATCGAATTGAACGGAATCTACTGGTGTCATTTGGGAGAACCGTCGGATCAGATCAAAGAGATTGTCTCCAGACAGAATGGCTATCTGGTCAGAATCCTGGGCTTTGACGAAGTGATGTTTCAGATCGGAGAGCGGTTTTCCAAAGAGGCCGGATTTGGGGATCCCTGTCAGTACGTACAGGAACAGGCCGAAAAGCGGTGCGATTTATACCGGAAAAGTTTTGAGGAGATCAGAAATAAATATGAGGTCAGGAAAGACCCCCAGGATGAGAAACCGCTTTCCGAAGATGCCAAAAGTGATGTGCTGAGATTTGTGGATGCAATGGAGCGGTACGACAGGCAGCGTCCCGGCAGGCCGGCAGAAGGGCCTGCCCTGGTTGAAAAACTTCTGTCCCAGGCCCGGAAAGAAGCCATGAACGGCGCTCAGGAAAAGGCGGTTGCACTCTATACGGAAGTGATTTCTCTTGTGCCGGACAATGCGGAGTACTACCAGAGGCGGAGCGTTGCCCTGTATAAGCTGAAACGGTATGAAGAGGCGCTGCAGGATGACGACAGATCCATTGAGCTGGAGCCTGATAATGGGGAATATTATAACAGCCGGAGTGCCACGCTTTATGAAATGAAACGGTATGAGGAGGCGCTGCAGGATGATAACAAGTCCATCGAACTGGAGGCTCATAATCCGGAATATTATCTCAGCCGGGGCATTACCTTACATGCGATGAAGCGATATGAGGAAGCCCTGCGGGATAAGACAGAGGCGATCGTACTGGACGGCTCCAATCCTCAATATTATGAGAGCAGAGGTATCACGCTGCACGAAATGAAACGGTATGAAGAGGCATTGGAGGATCAGGAAAAGGCAATCCTTCTGGAGCCTGATAATCCGGAATATCCCAAAGCTCTGGGTGTTACACTGCATGAGCTGGGAAGATATGAGGAAGCCCTGCAGAGCAAGACAAGGGCGATAAAACTCAATGACGCTAACCCGGAATATTACATCAGCCGTGCAGCTACGCTGTTTACCATGAAGCAATACCAAAAAGCCTTACAGGATGAAACAAAAGCCATAGAGCTGGATCCGTCAAAGGCAAAATATTACGAAAACCGTGCAGTGACTCTGCATAAGCTGGGCAGAGAGACCGAGGCGCTTGCGGACGAGAAGAAAGCCGCGCAGCTTTCCTGAAAAGGCAGCGCCCAAAGAGGGACATCTGCCCAAAATCCGATTCAGCGTGTTACCACGTAACGATCATGGGGCATATCCACACCCCGGTAATGTTTTACGGAGTGGTCTGCTGCTGTCATGCCATTTCTGGCGGCCACCTTCTGAGAAGGGATGTTGGTATCTCTGATGATGGAACAGACCTCATCCGCATGTAAGGTTTCAAATGCATATCTTTTACACGCTCCGGCGGCTTCTGTGGCATATCCCAAGTGCCAGCAGCGCCGCCGGAAGAGGTAGCCGATTTCCAATACCTCCCGGCCTTTCCACGGCTGCATGGTAAGTCCGCACTGTCCGATCAGCTCATCCGTTTCTTTCAGAATCACCGCCCACAGGCCAAATCCCCATTTCCGGTAACGGGCAATCTGCCGGTCCAGCCATTCCTGCACTTCTGTATTGCTGAATGCCCCTTCATAGGCGTACATGGTTTCTTCATCCTGCAATATCTGACACAATGCGTCAAAATCAGTCTGTTTCATTTCCCGCAGATACAGTCTTTCGGTTTCCTGTATCATCCCACATGCTCCTTCCTGCTTTGATTTGCGGTCATTATTATAGCAGCAGGCGCCTGTATGATGCAAGAAAAAGTGCATAAACCCCGTTAACAGATCTCTTTTTTATACTTTCGTTCTATTGTATTCATATTTTTGGGGGCGTATAATAAAAATAGCCTGACAGGGAAAATTTCCCTGCAGGCCGATGGATCCGGCGGTGGCGGAATGACAGACGCAGCGGTATGTGTAAAATGCTTCATGTCTGTGAAGCTGACAGCAATGAATGTACAGAGGGACCGCCCTGTTGCAGGTTCGAATCCTGCCCGCCGGTTATGAGTGAGGTAGCTCAGTGGCAGAGCACGGAACAGGAATCATGTCTGTGATTCTGACAGCAATCATCCAACCACTTTGAATGGCGATGTCGGCGGTTCGATTCCGTCCCTCACTCAATTATGGCGATGTGGTGCAGAGGAAGCACAGTACCTGCCAATATCGTATCATGCCGGTGGTACGAACAGCAGAGCTGGATCCCGGGTACAGATCGGAGGTTCGAGCCCTTCGCATCGTCATGGTCCGTATTATGCAGATCAGCAAAAGATAAAAATGTATGGGAATCCATGACGGTTTCCTGCTCTGCTGTATGTACAGACGGAGGGGGTATGTCATGGCCCATGAAAAGGGGGAGGGGAGTATGAGTTTTGCAGATGCACTGAGAACTACGGGCAGATTTGTCCGTACCGAAAACAGGGCGGTGGCCCTGAACACGACCAGAGATGCGCGGCTGGATCTTTTCAGCACGATAGGCTCTCTGAGGGAAGCGGATGATGAGCGGATCCACACATTGTTTGCCGAGGCATACGGTCAGGACCCGCTCTTCACCACCAAAATTTTGTTTTATGCCAGAGACATCCGGGGAGGCCTGGGAGAGAGAAAGACTTTCCGTACATTGCTGCGGTATGCGGCGGATCATCATCCGGAAGCTGTCAGGCCGAATCTGGATCTGATCGGTGTGTTTGGCCGCTATGACGATCTGTATGTGCTGATCGGTACCCGGCTGGAAAATGATATGTGGGATGCCATGAAAAAGCAATTTGAAGAGGATCTGGAGAATCTGGAACAGGGAAATGCCATTTCGCTTCTGGCAAAATGGATCAAAACAGCCGATGCCAGTTCGAAAGAAACGCGCAGGCTTGGCATTTTGACGGCACAGAAGCTGGGATATTCCGTATATTCTTTTAAAAGAATCGTCCGCAGGATGAGAAAGCAGATCGGCATTGTGGAAGCATTGATGTCAGCCAACAGATGGGATGAGATTTCTTACAGTGCGGTTCCGGGAAGAGCCATGAAGATTTACCGGAAGGCGTTTATGAAGCATGACCAGGATGGCTTTGGCCGTTATCTGGACGAGGTGGAAAGCGGGACGGCAAAGATTCATGCAGATGTACTCTACCCCTATGACATTGTGGGCGAATACATGAAAAACTGGCAGGAGGACCGGACACTGGAAGCACAGTGGAGAGCACTTCCGGATTTTGTGAAAGAAGGCGCCAATGTACTGGTTATGGCAGATACCTCCGGTTCCATGACCTGTGCAGGAGGCAGGCCGCTGGCGACTTCCGTGGGGCTGGCAATTTATTTTGCCGAGAGAAATACAGGCGCATACCGGAATATGTTTATGACATTCAGTGAAAAACCGTTTATTATGGAACTGCGGGGTGAAACACTGTACCAGAAGGTACAGAATACCATGCGTGCACCCTGGGGAATGAATACCAATCTGGAGGCGGCTTTTGAACTGGTACTGAATGTGGCGGTCCGGGCACGTATCCCGCAGGAAGAGATGCCGGGAGCGATTGTGGTGATATCCGATATGGAAATTGATTTCTGCGGCAACCGGGAATGGAGCTTTTATGACAATATGGCAGAGCGGTTTAACCGGGCAGGCTATGTGATTCCCAATATTATTTTCTGGAATGTAAACAGCCGGCATGATATTTTCCATGCGGACAGAAGCCGCCGTGGTGTACAGCTTGCCAGCGGCCAGTCTGTCAGTGTGTTTCAGCAGATACTGGAGCATGTGAACTGTACGCCGGTGGAAGCAATGGAACGGGTAATCAATGCAGAGCGGTATGACTGTATTATGGTAGGAAATCTGCCGGAAATTGGGAGCAGATATGAGCAGTAACAAAAATGGCCGTATTTTCCAGTTTTTTTCTTAAAATATCTTGAAACCGTGCCGATATTTATTATATAATAACAGTAAGTAAGGAGTTTACAAACCAGAGGCACGGATGCCGCCAGTATCAAAGGAGTGAGGGCATGAGCTATTCATTTTTATTTAATAACAACAATTCTTCATCAGGCAACGGGATCTATTCCCTGCTTTCCGAATACAACAATATCAAGAGCGGGACATATTATAAGGTCGTAAAGGCATATTATGCAAAACAGACAGCCACTGCAAAGGGTACAAAGGATACGGAAAGCAGCAAAAAAGCAGCCAAGGCTGTTCAGTCCGAGAATGCGAAGAAGCTGAGCAAGACCCAATCAGATGCCAAGTCACTGACAGAGTCTGCAGAGGCGTTGATGTCCAGAGGTTCGGATTCCGTATTTAAGGAAAAGGATATTACCACCAAGAACGAGGATGGTACAGAAACCACCACCAGGGGATACGATACCGATGCGATTTACAAGGCAGTGAAAAAGTTTACGGAAAGCTACAACAATCTTGTGGATTCCGGTTCCAAATCGGTTTCCGGGAAGGTACAGAACCAGGTTTCCAATATGGTGAGCGGTACGCAGGCATATGAAAAGATGCTGAATAAGATTGGCATTTCCATTGGTTCTGATGATAAGCTGAGTATTGATGAGAAAGCGTTTAAGGCGGCTGATATGACTACTGTTAAGACGATGTTCAATGGCAATTCTTCGTTTGCCGGCAGCGTGTCCTCCAGAGCGTCTATGATCAATTATACTGCACAGTCAGAAGCTAACAGGAGTTCGCTCTATACCAACAGAGGCAGTTATAACAATGTATATTCCTCCGGGAATTTTATGAACAGCTTTTTCTGAGGAAATGATAAGAAGTTTGGGCCGTGTACGGAATGTACACGGCTTTTTCTGTGCGGTACCGGAGCGGTCCGGAAACAGGCTGCCGAAGGAAAGCCATATCAGGGAAACAGCACAGGGCTGTGGAATTTTCCTGAAATAAAAAAAGGAAATCCGGGGACAGGTATCGAATAATAAAACGGAGGGGAATGCAATATGACGATTCGGGAAAGTCTGGAGCTCCGTGAAAAGGAATATTTAAGCCCATATGCTGCATTCAGCATGGATTCGAAGGGACGCAGGCGTCCGGAAGAGGCCTGCGATATCCGCCCGGTATTCCAGCGGGACAGAGACAGGATATTACATAGTAAATCGTTCCGGCGGCTGAAAGATAAGACCCAGGTTTTTCTTACGCCTGCGGGAGATCACTACCGGACCAGGCTGACCCATACTCTTGAAGTATCCCAGAATGCCAGGACGATTGCAAAGGCGCTGCGGCTCAATGAGGATTTGGTGGAAGCCATTGCGCTTGGCCATGACCTGGGCCATACGCCGTTTGGACATGCAGGAGAACGGGCATTGAATAAAGTGTGTCCTTATGGGTTCTGCCACAGCGAGCAGAGTGTCCGTATCGTGGAGCTGCTGGAGAAGGAGGGACAGGGACTGAATCTGACCTTTGAGGTATGTGACGGTATCCGAAATCATCAGACGATGGGGATGCCTTCTACGCTGGAAGGGAAGATTGTCCGTATTTCAGATAAGATTGCCTATATCCATCATGATATGGATGATGCCATACGGGCCGGTATCCTGAAGGAAGAGGATATCCCGAAAGAGATTACGGAAGTGATCGGAGAAACGCTGGGCAGGCGCCTGGATCGTTTTATTCATGATCTGGTGACAAACAGTGCAGACGTGAATGATATCCGCATGTCGGAGCCTGTGGGACAGGCTATGCAGAGCCTTCGGCGTTTTTTGTTTGAACATTTGTATACCAATCCTGCCGCCAAAGGAGATGAAAAGAAGGCGGAAACATTAATTGAGACATTGTATGACTATTATGGAAGGCACCAGGAGCTGCTTCCCAGAGATTATCATGTACTGATGGATCGGGGAGAGCCTAAGGAAAAGGTGCTTTGTGATTATATCGGGGCTATGACGGACCGGTTTGCCATTGCCAAGTATGAGGAAATCTATATTCCCAGATGCTGGCGGGGCTGAGCCGGGACTGTATCAGACGGGCGGCCCCGGATGGGCCCGCCCGGTCAGAAGAAAGGGAAACCATGTACTATCCGGAAGAGCTTGTGGAAGAAATCCGTATGAAAAATGATATTGTGGATGTGATTTCAGGCTATGTCCGGCTTCAGAGAAAGGGCAGCAGCCATTTTGGCCTGTGCCCGTTTCACAATGAAAAATCCCCCTCCTTTTCGGTATCCCGGAGCAAACAGATGTATTATTGTTTCGGATGCGGAGCCGGAGGGAATGTCTTTACGTTTTTGATGGAATATGAACATGCTTCATTTCCGGAAGCGGTTCAGACGCTGGCCGAACGTGCCGGCATACCGCTGCCGGAGGCTGAGTGGTCGGAGGAGATGAAGCAGAAGGAGAGCCGCAGGGCCAGGCTGCTGGCAGTGAACAAGGAAGCGGCCAGATATTTTTATTATCTGCTCCGGAAAAAAGAAGGAGAACAGGGGCTGCAGTATCTTCTGGGGCGTCAGCTCAGAGAAGAAACCATAAAAAAATTCGGGCTTGGCTATGCCAGCAAGTACAGCGATGATCTGACCGGCTATTTAAAACACAGAGGATATCCGGATGAACTGCTTCAGGAGGCCGGGCTTTGTACCATCAGTGAAAAATACGGGACCCAGGATAAGTTCTGGAACCGGGTGATGTTTCCCATACAGGACAGCAATCACCGGGTGATCGGATTCGGAGGAAGGGTGATGGGGGACGGGAACCCCAAATATCTTAACTCCCCGGAAACACCGGTCTTTGATAAGAGCCGGAATCTGTATGGTCTGAATTTTGCCCGGAGTTCCAGAGCGGCCAATATGATTCTGTGTGAAGGATATATGGATGTAATCGCTATGCATCAGGCCGGATTTTCCCAGGCGGTTGCCTCTCTTGGTACGGCTTTTACCCAGGGACAGGCAGCGCTGATCCGCAGATATACCGATCAGGTACTGCTGTCCTATGACAGCGACGGCGCGGGAGTAAAAGCGGCGCTGCGGGCAATCGGCATCCTGCGGGAGTCGGGACTTACAGGAAGAGTGATCCGCCTGGAGCCGTACAAGGACCCGGATGAGTTTATCAAAAACCTGGGTGCGGAAGCGTTCACAAAGCGGATGGAACAGGCGGAAAACAGCTTTTTCTTTGAGCTGCGGATTCTGGAGCGGGAGTACGATCTGGCAGACCCGGACGGACGGACCCGCTTTCAGCAGGAAGCAGCCAGAAAGCTCTGTCATTTTTCCGAGGCAGTGGAACGGGAAAATTATATAGAAGCCACAGCGGAGAAATACCGGATCGGCTTTGAAAATCTGCGCAGGCTGGTGGGCACTTATGCGGCAAAGGAAGGGCTGACAAAGGAGATTGTCCGGCCCAAATCAGGCATTCAGAAAAAAAATACCCCGGAGGACGGCGCCAGGAGGGCGCAGCGGCTTCTGATTACCTGGCTGAGTGAGGAAACCGGTCTGTATCAGAAGATAAAGCGTTATATCAGTCCCCGGGATTTTACGATAGAGTTGTACAGACAGGTGGCAGAGCGGATGTTTGAAGCGCTGGAAGAGGGCCGCTTTGAGCCTGCGTCTGTGATCAGCCAGTTTGAGGATGAGGAGCAGCAGCGGGAGGCGGCGGCTCTGTTTCATACGAAACTGCCGGTACTGGAACAGACCCGAAAGGAGCGTGAAAGGGCGTTCCATGATATCCTGGTAAGTGTAAAAACATACAGTTATGAATATGACAGTGGGCAGGCGGGAAACGATATGGATGCGCTGCGCAGGGTCATTGAGGGGAAAAAGGCCCTGGAAGAACTGAAAAATACGCATATTTCCCTGGATTAAGGTAAAAATAAATAACAAGTTATGGAAGGATGGACCACTGAATGGACGAAAACACAAGGGCAAAGTTTGACGAGAAGATGAAAGAGCTCTTGAACATTGCCAAAAAGAAGAAAAATGTTCTGGAATATCAGGAGATCAATGATTTTTTTAATGATCTGACTCTGGAAGAAGAGCAGTTTGAGCAAATCATAGAGATGTTGGAACAGAATCATGTGGATGTACTGCGCATTACCGAGGACGATGATGTGGATGAGGAAGAGATCATTCTGGCGGAAGAGGACGAAGTCAATGTGGAAAACATTGATTTGTCCGTACCGGATGGGGTGAGCATAGAAGACCCTGTCAGGATGTATCTGAAGGAGATCGGGAAGGTGCCGCTTCTGAATGCGGAAGAAGAGATTGAGCTGGCCAAACGGATGGAACTGGGGGATGCAGAGGCTAAAAAACGTCTTGCAGAAGCCAATCTGCGGCTTGTGGTCAGTATTGCAAAGCGTTATGTGGGCAGAGGGATGCTGTTTTTGGATCTGATCCAGGAGGGCAATATGGGCCTGATCAAAGCTGTGGAAAAATTCGATTACCGGAAAGGGTATAAGTTTTCCACCTATGCCACCTGGTGGATCCGTCAGGCCATTACGAGGGCCATTGCCGATCAGGCAAGAACCATACGGATTCCGGTGCATATGGTAGAAACGATCAATAAACTGATTCGTGTCAGCAGGCAGCTTTTGCAGGAACTGGGAAGAGAACCCACGCCGGAAGAGATTGCGGAGGAGATGAACATGCCGGAGGACAGGGTACGGGAAATCTTAAAGATTTCACAGGAGCCGGTTTCTCTGGAAACCCCTATCGGAGAGGAGGAGGACAGTCATCTGGGAGATTTTATCCAGGATGACAATGTGCCTGTACCGTCGGATGCGGCCGCCTTTACTCTTTTGAAGGAACAGTTGGTGGAAGTGCTGGGAACTCTGACAGAGCGGGAGCAGAAGGTACTCAGGCTTCGTTTCGGGCTGGATGACGGGCGGGCCCGTACACTGGAAGAAGTGGGGAAGGAATTTAATGTAACCCGTGAACGAATCAGGCAGATTGAGGCGAAGGCGCTGAGAAAGCTGCGTCATCCCAGCAGGAGCCGCAAGCTGAAGGACTATCTGGATTAGAGGGAACCGTGGAATTATCAAACAGACTGAAGGCAGTGGCGGATCTGGTCTCCCCCGGAACCGTGGTATGTGATGTGGGCTGCGATCACGGATATGTGCCGATCTACCTGGTGCAGAATCAAATCTGTGCCAAAGTGATCGCTATGGATGTGAATGCCGGGCCGCTGGAACGGGCCAGGGAGCATATCAGAGCCTTTGCTTTGGAGGAATACATAGAGACAAGACGTTCGGACGGCGTGGAGGCGCTGGAATGGGGAGAAGCAGACTGCCTGATCCTGGCAGGTATGGGCGGCAGGCTGGTTATGAGGATTCTGGCAGAAGGCCGGGAGAAGGTACAGGCAATGAGAGAGGTGATCCTGCAGCCCCAGTCGGATATCGGGCAGGTCAGGGCATTTCTGCGCAGGTCGGGATTTGGGATTTCGCAGGAAAACATGGTGTATGAGGACGGAAAATACTATCCGATGATCAGGGCAGAGTGGAAGGCGTCCGTTCCTGTCTGCATGGACGGGGAAACAACGGAGAGCGTGCGTCAGCAGGCATATGACAGGTATGGCCCAAAGCTGCTGCAAAAACGCCATAAAATATTGTATCAATATCTGTTATGGGAGCAGGAGCGGGAAACGGCAATTGGCCGCCGGATTCTGACACAGGCGGGAAATGGGTCTGCTGCCAATGACAGGCGTCTGGCGGAGCTTTCACGGTCAGCACAGGTCAGGGATTTTGCACTGTCCTGTTTTGACCAAAAGTGAGGGCACCGGAGATTTTTGCGGGCAAAAACAGAGTAAATAAAAACAGCAGGAGTGTACATATGCAATGTAAGGAATTGGTCAGAGGACTGGAAACGACATGGCCCCGTTCGTTTGCGGAAAACTGGGATAATGTGGGTCTGCTGGCAGGCAGAGCGGATAAGGAGATCAGAAATGTACTGCTGGCGCTGGATGCTACAGATTCTGTGGTGGAAGAGGCAGTGCGCCGGGGAGCGGATTTGCTGCTGACACATCATCCATTGATCTTTTCTGCCAGAAAGCAGATCAATGACGGGGATTTTATCGGCAGGCGGCTGATCAAACTGTTAGGGGCGGATATTTGCTGTTATGCCATGCATACCAATTTTGACGTATTGAGTATGGCAGATGCGGCGGCAGACAGGATCGGCCTGAAGGAGCGCCGGGTTCTGGATGTGACTTTTGAAGACGGGGAAAGACAGGAGGGGATCGGCAGGCTGGGAAGACTGCCGGAGACTGTCTCCCTTAAGGTTTTGGGTGAGCAGATCAAAAAGGCCTTTCACCTGGAATCCGTGAAGATATTTGGAGAAGGAGAGCAGAGAGTATCTTTGACAGCCATCTGTCCCGGTTCCGGTAAGAGTGTGATCGGAAAATCAGTGGAGCTGGGAGCGGATGTACTGATTACCGGAGACATTGATCACCATGACGGGATCGATGGGATGGCGATGGGGCTGTGTGTGGTGGATGCGGGGCACTACGGTCTGGAGCAGATTTTCCTGCCTTATATGGAGGCATATCTGAAACAGGAATGGAAGGAACTGAACGTCTGGCGGGCCGGGGAAAAGAATCCGTTCTGGATACTGTAAATTGGGAGGTTGGGTATGATAAAAGTTACCATCAATGGGGAAACAAGGCAGTATGAATCGGGTATTACTTATGAAAAGATAGCGGAAGCCTATCAGGAGCAGTATGAAGATACGATAGCGCTGGTGATTGTAAACGGAAAGATCACAGAGCTGATGAAACGGGCGGAAAAGGACTGTGTACTGGAGTTTATCACCCTGAAAAATTCTGCCGGGCATAAGGCATATGTACGGACTGCCATCATGCTTTTGATCAAAGCGCTGTATGATGTGGAAGAGAAGGAGAACATCGAGCGGATTAAAGTGGAGTTTGCCATCGGACAGGGATACTATTGCAGCCTGCGGGGAAAGCTCAGGGTGGACGAAACGCTGATGGAGCGTCTGAATGTACGGATGCAGCAGCTTGTTATGGCAAATCTGCCCATCGAGAAGAAAACGTATCCCATCGAAGAAGCGCTGGAGCTGTTTGACCGGTATGGTATGAAGGATAAGAGGAAGCTGTTCCGGTACAGAAGAAGCTCCACCATCAACGTGTACCGGATGGGAGAGTATTATGATTACTATTACGGATATATGCTGCCGTCCACCGGATATGTAAAATATTTTAAGGTGATTTCCTATGAAGGCGGCCTGATGCTGCTTCTGCCTGACCGGCATGCGCCCAAGACGCTGGATTATTTTGTCCCGAGAGATAAGCTGTTTCGGACATTGCAGCAGTCTACTGTCTGGGGAGAGATGATGGACATCGATACGGTGGGAGATCTGAATGACCAGATCTGCGCCGGCGGTATTTCGGAGCTGATTCTGGTGCAGGAGGCTCTGCAGGAACGTCGTATTGCGGAAATTGCCCAGGATATTGCCGGCCGTGGAGGCATTAAGTTTGTCATGATTGCAGGCCCGTCCTCTTCCGGTAAGACCACGTTTGCCCACAGACTGTCAGTACAGCTTCGTTCCTATGGTATGAAGCCTCATCCCATTGCCGTGGACGATTACTTTATTGACAGGGAACTGACTCCCAAAGACGAGAATGGCAATTATAATTTTGAATGTCTGGAAGCCATTGATGTGGCGAAGTTCAATGAAGATATGGGTGCGCTGCTGGCAGGCAAGACAGTGGAAATTCCCGCCTTTAATTTCAAAACCGGCAAGCGGGAATACAAGGGGAATTTTAAAACATTGGGCAAGGATGATATTCTTGTGATTGAAGGCATCCACAGCCTGAACGATAAAATGTCCTTTTCCCTTCCTGGCAAAAGCAAATATAAGATCTACATCAGTGCACTGACCAGCCTGAATGTGGATGAGCACAACCGGATTCCCACGACAGACGGACGGCTGCTGCGCAGGCTGGTGCGGGACGCCAGGACGAGAGGCACTTCTGCCCAGCGGACACTGGCTATGTGGCAGTCTGTGCGCAGGGGTGAGGAAGAAAATATCTTTCCTTTCCAGGAAAGTGCGGATGCCACCTTCAATTCGGTGCTGATCTATGAGCTGGCTGTGCTGAAGCAGTTTGCCGAGCCGCTTTTGTTCAGCATACAGCCGGGAGAGCCGGAATATTATGAGGCCAAAAGGCTTTTGAAATTCCTGGAATATTTTCTGGGAGTCAGCAGCGAAGAACTGCCGAAAAACTCTATTGTCCGGGAATTTGTGGGAGGCAGTGTATTTCACGTATAATGTTTCGGGAACAGTTGTTATGATAATAAAATAAGTAGGACAAATGATCGCGGCTGCAATTGCCGAAAGGCAGCAGGTGAGGAAAGTCCGGGCTTCACAGGGCAGGATGCCGGATAACATCCGGTGGAGGCGACTCCAAGGACAGTGCAACAGAAATATACCGCCAGGAAATCTGGTAAGGTTGGAAGGGCAGTGTAAGAGACTACCGCCCTGCCGGTAACGGCAGGGGCATATGTAAACCCCATCCGAAGCAAGACCGAAACGAAAGCGACAGGCCGGCCCGGCCTGCTTTCAGGTGGGTCGCTGGAGGCTATTGGCGACAATAGTCCTGGATAGATGATCATTCACGACATAACCCGGCTTATCGTCCTGCTTATTTTAAATACATATTTTTTGCACAGATTGGATCTGTATCCGGATAGGACAGGTGCAATCCATTCGTATAAGCCATATAATACGATAAGAATCAAATAAGGAACGATAGTATGAGATATAGAGGATATGCAGTATTTAAACTATATCAAAAAGAGGAGGGACAGTATGGGAAATCAACTGGTATGGGAGAACAGATTTAATATAGGCGTAGACTTTATTGACAGGGAGCATAAAAAACTTTTTACCATTATGAACAGGCTGTTTGCGTTCAGTGATCAGGAGGACAAGAGTCCGTGGGTGTGCCAGGAGGTCATTAAATACTTTAAAGACCATGCACTGAAACATTTTGCGGAAGAAGAAGCCTATATGGCCACCATTTATTATAAAGACCTGGATATACACAGGCATCTTCATGAGGATTTCCGCCTGCGGATGCTTCCGGCACTGGAAAAGGAACTGGAGCAGACCCGTTATGACAAAGATGCCATTGACCATTTTCTGGGTGTCTGTGCAGGATGGCTGATCGGACATACACTGACGGAAGATCAGGCCATTGTGAGAGAAGGCGGAACCAACAAATGGGTGAATCTTCTGCCGGAGGAAGAGCGCATTGTGTTACGACAGGTGATTATACGGCTTTTAAAAGACATGTTTTGTCTGGAAGCACGGATTGTCAGCGAATGCTATGGCGGGGAGAAATTTGGAAACGGTATTTATTACCGTCTTTTGTATGTGACGGAAAGCGGGGAGCAGCAGGAAATCATCCTGGTATTTGAAGAAAAGCTTCTGTTGAATACAGTAGGGAAAATTATCGGCAATGAATCGGAAAAACTGGATGTTATGCTGATGAATGCGGCCAGATATACGGCAAGACAATTTGTAGAGCGTATCAAGGAGTATTTTCCGGACAATGAAAAACGCAGTGTACGAGGGGAAAATCTGCTGACCTTCGAGCAGTTTGAGCGTACTTTTGAAAGACAGCTTCCCCAGCACAGTCTGTTATTTGATACAGGAGCAGGGTATTTTGCCTATTGTGCCATGACCCCCAGAAAGGGGAAGGGGATGGGTGAGCCTTCTCTCAAAGCAGAAAATGCAATGGAAGAAATACAGAAGTATCTGCTGAAAAATGAGGAGGCAAACAACAGCAGAAAAAAGAAACTGCTTGTGGTGGATGATTCCGATGTTGTCCTGCAGGCTTTGAAGAGGCTGCTGGAGAAAGACTATCAGGTCACCCTGGCCAAATCCGGTGTAGCTGCAATCCGGTGCATGACGCTGGAAGAGCCGGATCTGGTTTTGCTGGATTATAATATGCCGGTCTGTGACGGTGCACAGGTACTGGAAATGATCCGCTCCGAGACTGAGTTTGCGGATGTCCCGGTGATTTTTCTGACCGGCAGGGTTGACAAATCAAGTGTCAGCAAGATTATTCCTCTGAAACCGGCAGGCTATATGCTGAAAAGTGCGAAACCGGCAGAGATCAAGAAAAATATCGACTCTTTTTTTGAAGGGAAGCGTGAAGGAATTTCCTGAAACCGTATTGTGGCATCGCTCATATAGAGGACTTTCCGGCTGTTTGTGGGCGATGCCGAAAGGGCGGATGAACAAAGGCGGAGGCTTTGATATAAAATGGAGAGAATCGTTTTCAGTGATGTGGATGGCACGCTGTTGAATACAGATCATAAAATAACAGCTTTAACCTTGCAGGCTGTCAGGGACCTGAAAAAAAGGGATCCCTTTTGTCATAGTATCCGCCAGGAGCCCTTCGGGCATTGAACCGATACTGGAAAAGAGTGGACAGGCAATGAAAAAATTATTGATAACAGGCGCTTCCGGTTTTTTCGGAAGCAGGATTGCATCGTATTATAATGACACTTATCATATCTGTGCTGCCACACATGCCCGGATGGATATAACTGACAGGGAGCAGATATTTGCATTGTTTGAGGAGTTCAGGCCGGATTTTGTCATACATACCGCCGCGGTTTCCGATGTGGGAATGTGTGAGAAAGAGCCGGAAAGATCCTGGCAGATCAATGTGAACGGAAGCTGCTATATAGCGGCGGCATCTGCCAGGTTTCATGCCAAATGCCTGATCTGCAGCTCTGATCAGGTTTACTTTGGGAAAGCTGCAACGGGACAGCATCAGGAAGAGGAAGAGACAGAGCCATGTACGGTGTATGGAAAAGAAAAGAAAGAAGCCGAGGAGATATGTCTGAGACAAAATCCGGAATGTGTCATGCTGCGGCTTTCATGGATGTATGATACCAGGACTCTTTGTCCAAATGAGCACAGTGATTTTTTCCGCACCTTGCTCTTCAGGCGGCAAAGCGGAGAGGAGCTTACGTATCCGGTTCATGATATCCGGGGCATCACTGATGTAAAGGAAGCGGTCAGAAACCTTGAAAAAGCAATGGAACTCAAAGGCGGCATTTATAACTTTGGCTCTTCCAACGACAGGAGTACGTATGAAACGGCGGAGGCTGTGTTCAGGGCCCTGGGATGGGATGCAGGCAGGCTTCGCAGAAATGAAACGGCGTTTTCGGACAATCCCAGAGACATCAGTATGAGTCCGGTCAAATTAAACAATTGCGGCATTTCTTTTTCGACAACGCTGGAAGCGTTGATCAGAAATGGCCGCCTGTGTTCTGCTCTTATGTAAGTCCCCATTCGATTTCGTGTTTCTGAAAACATGATCTACATAACGGGCCGGCCGTTTTTCTTTTTATATTCGGTTCCCCATGAAAACATGGCGTCCAGGATGGGTTTCAGGCTGTATCCTGTTTCTGTCAGCGTATATTCCACCCGTGGGGGCACCTCCGCATAGACTCTGCGGGTGAGCAGCCCGCTTTCCTCCATAGAACGCAGATTTGCAGTCAATACTTTCTGAGATATGTTTCCCACTGATTTTTTCAATTCTCCGAACCGCTTTGTGCCTTCCAGCAAGTCCCGGATAATCAGTACCTTCCAGCGATCGCTGATCAGCATTAAAGTGGTTTCCACCGGACAGGCAGGCAATCTTTTTTCCATAAAAATCCCCCGTTTTTCACAATAGTTTCTTTTTGGTAACTACAGCACAATAAAGTGCTTACTTTACGTTTCTTCCCTATGGGTATATGATAATCCTGCAAGCGGAAAAAAGCAATCCGCAAATCACATTAAAGCAGGACTCATTCAAAACAGGGAGGTAAATCACTATGAAAATTGCGGTTGTTATTGATGCGTTTGGCGCATGGACGCCGGAAACACTGCCGCAGCACAGCGCTTCTCTGAAATATCTCTGCGATCTTGTAAGCGGCAGGGAAACAAGACTGCTTATGGTGGGAGGCGCCGGAAGCCTGTATGTCAACCAGGAACATACGATGCAGGTAATGGATGGGCCGGATTTTCCGGCGGACGGCATCAGGACCGGAAGCTATATTCTGGGCGGTGAGGAGCTGACGTTGAATGAAAAAGGGGAAAGTGTAATCAGTTATGCCGATTATGCAGTGGCGATGGTAGAGGAAGCCATAACGGGAAATCACATTCAGCAGAGGATTTCTGTAGTGGCAAAGCAGTGAAAGGAAGGATGTTATGACACAGACCGGAAGGCGTATTTTTCTGATCGGGTATCTGCTCCGGGAAGGAGACAGACTGAAAAAAACAGAACTTCAAATTCCTGCCGGGGATGCAGAGCAGAGGCATCTGCTGCGTTCTCTGATGAATATCCGCCCCGCAGGGCCTGTTTCGGAAGAATTTCTGGCCGTGCAGGATGCCTGTTTGCAGCAGGAACTGGCAGAGAAAGGTGTGGTGTCTCTGCAGGACCTGCCCCGGGCAGAGCCGGGAATCCGTTTATGGCAGGGGGATATTACCAGATTGTCTGTGGACGGCATCGTCAATGCGGCCAACAGTGCCCTGCTGGGATGCTTTGTCCCCTGCCACGGATGCATTGACAATGCCATCCATTCTGCTGCGGGGGTACAGCTTCGTCTGGAATGTTCCCGCATAATGGAACGGCAGAACATGCCGGAGCCGACAGGCGGGGCAAAAGTCACCGGAGCATACAATCTTCCCTGCCGCTATGTCCTGCACACAGTCGGCCCGATTGTGTATGGGGCAGTGACAGAAAAAGACCGTATGCTGCTGGCACAGTGTTATCATTCCTGTCTGGAACTTGCAGCGGCATATCAGATGAAAAGCATTGCTTTCTGCTGTATTTCCACCGGGGAATTTCATTTTCCGGGGAAGGAGGCAGCGGCGATTGCCATTGAAACAGTCCGTAGTTTTCTGAAAGAAAACCCAAACAGTCCGGAGGTGGTTTTTAATGTTTTTAAAGACAGCGACTATGAAATCTATCGGCAGCAGCTTAAATCTGTCTGAAACAGACAGCATGGCAAAAAAAACAGACAGGCTGCGGGAAGCGCTACACCATGCAGATGCGGTTCTGATTGGTGCAGGGGCGGGTCTGTCCACATCTGCCGGTTTTGTTTATACAGGGGAACGTTTTGACAGATACTTTCAGGATTTTGCCGGGAAGTATCACTTCAGGGATATGTATTCAGGCGGATTTTATCCCTATGATACACCGGAAGAATATTGGGCATACTGGAGCCGGTATATTTATATCAACCGGTATATGGATGCGCCAAAACAGGTCTACCATAAACTGCATGATCTGGTTCGGGACAAAGAGTATTTTGTGCTGACAACGAATGTGGACCATTGCTTCCAAAAGGCCGGATTCAGGCAGGACCGGCTATTCTATACACAGGGGGATTATGGGTTATTTCAGTGCAGCAGGCCATGCCATCAGGATACCTACGATAATGAAGCCGTTATTCGGAAAATGGTTGAAGCGCAGGGCTATGGTATTGCTCCTGATGGTATATTACTTCTTCCGGAAAATATGTCTCCTGAAATGGCGGTTCCATCTGCTCTTGTGCCATATTGTCCGAAGTGTAAAGAACCTATGAGCATGAACCTCAGGGCAGATCATACTTTTGCAGAGGACGAAGGATGGCATCGGGCGGCCGGGAGATACCGGGATTTTTTGCACCGGCACAGAGAGGGGCATATTTTGTACCTGGAACTGGGTGTGGGCAGCAACACGCCGGGCATTATCAAGTACCCGTTCTGGCAGATGACAGTGGAGAATCCGGGGGCGGTATATGCCTGTATCAATTATGGGGAGGCGTTCTGTCCGAAGGAGATTGCGGGGCAGTCTATTTGTATTGACGGGGATATCGGATGGGTTCTACAGCAGATTGGAAACTGAGAAATAACATACAGTTTTCCGTTTTACTCCTGAATTACTTAAAAATGTGCATTTGTATAAAAACAGGGAGTGATGGAGGTATTTTCTTCTGAATTCAGACAGCCTGGAATTTTGATATACCAAACAGTACGGAGTTCATCCAAAACCGAATCATGGCGCAGCCGTTACCGCTTGTATTCCATCCGGACATGTGATACGCTTACTCTGTTGTGGTATTTTACAGTGACGCATGGAGGAAGGAAACGTGAATATAAAACAATCGGAGGCGTTGTATCAGGAAGCGTGTACCCTGATGCCCGGAGGCGTGAACAGTCCTGTCCGGGCATTTCGCAGTGTGGGGCGTACCCCGCTGTTTATCAGAAGTGCAAAGGGTGACCGGCTTTTGGATGCGGACGGAAATGAATGGATTGATTATGTCTGTTCCTGGGGACCGGGCATATTGGGGCATGCCCATCCGGCAGTGGTGGAACAGGTGCAAAAGGCTGTGACGGAGGGGCTGACTTTTGGAGCGCCTACAGAAAAGGAGGTGCACCTTGCAGGGCTGATCCGCGACTGTATGCCGTCTATGGAAAAAGTCAGAATGGTCAGTTCCGGTACAGAGGCTGTGATGAGCGCCGTCCGGGCAGCCAGAGGCTATACAGGCAGGGATAAGATCGTCAAGTTCAGGGGATGCTATCACGGGCATTCTGACGGCCTGCTGGTAAAGGCGGGAAGCGGGGCAATGACAGGCGGCGTGCCGGACAGCGGGGGCGTACCTGCCTCTTATACAGAGCATACGCTGGTGGCATCCTACAATGACAGGCAGTCGGTAACGGATATTTTCCGGGCCTTTGGGGATCAGATCGCCTGTCTGATCGTGGAACCGGTGGCGGCCAATATGGGAGTGGTACTGCCGGAAGAAGGCTTTTTGGCATTTTTGCGGGAGATCACGGAGCAGTACGGAAGTCTGCTTTTGTTTGATGAAGTCATCACCGGGTTCCGTCTGGGCCTGGGCGGTGCACAGGAATATTATGGAGTGAGGCCGGATCTGACCACACTCGGAAAGATTGTGGGCGGGGGAATGCCGCTTGCCGTCTATGGGGGCAGAAAAGAAATTATGGACTGTGTGGCGCCTTTGGGCAGTGTGTACCAGGCCGGTACGCTGTCCGGCAATCCCATCGCCACCACGGCAGGGATTGCCACATTGTCTGTTTTGATGGAGCATCCGGAAATTTACAGGGAGATCGGAGAAAAGGCGGCGCTTCTGGCAGACGCTTTCCGCGGCTGTAAAGGAATCCGGGTGAATCAGATCGGTTCGCTTCTCAGCCCGTTTTTTACGGACCGGCCGGTGCGGGATTATGAAAGTGCGGCGCTGTCTGATGCAGAGGCTTATACGGCTTATTTCGGGCATATGCTGGAGCATGGCATTTATGTGGCGCCTTCCCGGTTTGAAGCTATGTTTGTATCGGCAGCCCACAGTCAGGAAGATCTGGAAAAGACCATAGCATGTATCCGGTGCTTTCACAGGGAGGAAACGGGAAAATGAAAAAACGCATTGTGATGACGGCAGCAGGTGTGCTGCTAAGCGGGTTTGCAGTGGGAATGTTCAATGCATCCGCTTTTGGTATGGACCCGTTTCAGGTATTTGCACATGGTGTCTGCAGGCATACCTCCATTTCCTTTGGCACGTTTTATATGCTGCTGAATCTGCTGATGCTGGTGGGGGTATTCCTGGCAGACCGGAAAAAGATCGGGCTGGGTACTTTTATCAATATTTTTCTGCTGGGGTATATGGTGGATTTCTCCACCTGGCTGTGGAACAGGCCGCCGTTTGCGGATTCTGTCCCGGCAAGGGCGGTACTGCTGATTGCAGGCGTGGTGCTGCTGTGTATGGCATCTTCGCTGTATTATGTGGGAGACCTGGGAGTATCCACTTATGATGCCATAGCGCTGTGTATTTCGCAGAGAAAACAGTGGAAATTTTTTCTTGTCAGAGTGACCTGCGATCTGATCGCGGCAGCCATCGGGTTTGGGCTGGGCGCAGTGGTGGGTGTGGGCACACTGGTGTCTGCTTTTGGTATGGGACCGGCGATTTCCTTTTTTAATGTACATATGTCGGAACCGATACGATATGGAAGGGACGGAAAAGGTTAATTTTTTCTCCTTTACAGGAGAGAAAAGATGTGATATTTTAATTACATGCTATAAAAAGAGCGAAAAGCCAACGGAACAGTACAATTTTCCGCAGCTTTTCGCCAGATCTTTCTTTTATATCTTTCTATAAAGATTCTGTGCCGGCTTTTTCCTGCATCGGGATTTTTCTGATTTCCCGGATGGTCATGACGGTTTCATGCAGTGATCCGGTCGATTTCCTTCAGTTCTTCTTCTGAAAATTCACAGTGTCCCAGTATTTTCAGATTTTCCAGTATCTGCTCCGGCCTGGACGCGCCGATCAGAACGCTTGTAATCTGTGCATCCTTTAACACCCAGCTCAGTGCCATCTGGGCCAATGTCTCTCCCCGTTGGGCAGCCAGATGATTCAGCGCCTGTATTTTACGGAGCGTTTCTTCTGACAGCGCTTCTTTGTGCAGATAACGGCCGTCTTTTGCGATACGGCTGTCTTTGGGGATGCCATGCAGATATTTGTCGGTAAGAAGTCCCTGGGCCAGCGGGCTGAAGGCGATGATGCCTTTTCCGTCCGTGCAGGCTGTCTGTTTCAATCCGTTTTCTTCTATCGTCCTATCCAGGATAGAATAGCGGTTCTGATTGATCACGAAAGGACAGTGCAGATCCCGGAGGATGGCAGATGCTTTCTGCATGGTCGGCCCGTCATAATTGGAAATGCCGGCGTACAGTGCCTTCCCGCTTTTGACAGCCTGATCCAGAGCGCCCATCGTTTCTTCCAGCGGGGTCTGGGGGTCCATTCTGTGATGATAGAAAATATCCACATAATCCAGGCCCATACGTGTCAGGCTCTGATCCAGGCTGGACAGCAGATATTTGCGGCTGCCCCAGTTACCGTAAGGGCCGTCCCACATGTCATATCCGGCCTTGGTACTGATCAGCAGTTCATCCCGGTAGGGGCGGAAGGCTTCTTTGAAAATCTGTCCGAAATTCTGTTCTGCGCGGCCGTATTCCGGGCCATAGTTATTGGCCAGGTCAAAATGGGTGATGCCATTGTCAAATGCGGTGAAGCAGAGTTGCTTCATGACCCCGTAATCATTGTGTATACCGAAATTGTGCCAGAATCCCAGGGAAAGAGCCGGCAGTTTCAGACCGCTGCTGCCGCAGCGTACATACTCCATAGTCTGATAACGGTTTTCAGCGGCTGTATAGATCATATGACAATCCTCCTGTATGTGATAAAGCAATAGAAAATACGCAAATGCAGTTATGCCTGTTTTTTCATGGCAGACCGTTTCCTCAGCGTAGGGTCCAGAATCTTTTTGCGGATCCGCAGGCTGTCCGGTGTAATTTCCAGCAGTTCATCCGTATCGATAAATTCCAGCGCCTGCTCCAGGCTCAGGATTCTGGGAGGGGTCAGGCGGAGCGCTTCGTCCGCGCTGGAAGAGCGGGTGTTGGTCAGATGCTTTGTCTTGCATACGTTGAGCTCGATATCCTCTCCGCGGCCGTTCTGGCCGATGACCATGCCGGCGTATACTTTTTCTCCCGGCCCGATGAAGAGAGTCCCCCTTTCCTGGGCGTTGTAGAGGCCATAGGTGATGGCTTCCCCGGCTTCGAAAGCAATCAGGGAACCCTGTTTCCGGTACTGGATGTCACCCTTATAGGGACCATAGCCTGCAAAGACGGAATTCATAATACCGTTTCCCTTTGTATCGGTGAGAAATTCCCCCCGGTATCCGATCAGGCCCCTGGCGGGAATGGAAAATTCCAGACGGGTGTAGCCTCCGGTCAGTGGTTTCATATTCACCAGTTCTCCTTTTCGGATACTCAGCTTTTCAATGACAGTTCCGGAAAATTCTTCGGGCACATCCACATAGACCTGTTCCATAGGCTCCTGCTTCTTGCCGTTTTCATCCAGATGATAAAGGACTTCCGCCTTGCTGACCGAAAATTCATAACCTTCCCGGCGCATATTTTCAATCAGGACGGACAGATGGAGTTCACCCCGTCCGGATACCTTGAAGCTCTCCGTGGTATCCGTTTCCTCCACCCGGAGGGAGACATCCGTATTCAGCTCCCGCATCAGTCTGTCCCGCAGATGACGGCTGGTAACGTATTTGCCTTCCTGACCTGCCAGCGGGGAGTCGTTCACATTGAACTGCATGGCAATGGTAGGTTCGGAAATTTTCTGGAAGGGGATGGGTTTTGGCTGTTCCGGGGAGCAGAGCGTATCTCCGATACGGATATCGGAAATACCGGAAATTGCCGTAATAGAGCCAAACTTTGCTTCCTTCACTTCCACTTTATTCAGGCCGTCAAATTCATACAGCTTGCTGATTTTGACTTTCTGCTGCTTGTCCGGTTCATGATGATTGACGATGACCACTTCCTGTCCCACGCAGACAGAGCCGTTGTCCACCTTTCCCACGCCGATGCGCCCCACGTATTCATTGTAGTCAATGGTACTGATCAGCACCTGGGTTCCGGCATCCGGATCCCCTACCGGAGCGGGGATATAATTCAGGATGGTTTCAAAAAGCGGGCTCATATTGCCGTTTTCATTGTCCAGGTCCAGTGTGGCAGTCCCCTCTTTGGCGGAAGCAAAGACAAACGGGCAGTCAAGCTGCTTTTCATTGGCTTCCAGATCGATAAACAGTTCCAGCACTTCATCTATGATTTCTTCCGGACGCGCCTCCGGACGGTCAATCTTATTGATGCAGACGATGACAGGGTGGTTTAATTCCAGCGCCTTTTTCAGGACAAAGCGGGTCTGGGGCATAACTCCTTCAAAAGCGTCTACCACCAGGATGACACCGTTTACCATTTTCAGGACACGTTCCACTTCCCCGCCGAAGTCCGCATGTCCGGGGGTGTCGATAATGTTGATTTTTGTCCCTTTATACATAACAGCCGTATTTTTGGAAAGGATGGTGATGCCGCGTTCCCGTTCAATATCGCCGGAATCCATAACCCGTTCTGCCACTTCCTGGTTTTCCCGGAAAACACCGCTCTGTTTTAAAAGCTCGTCTACAAGTGTGGTTTTGCCATGATCCACATGGGCAATAATAGCTACGTTTCTTACGTCATTTCTTGTCTGTTTCATAATCTCCTCCTGATGTCCCAGGGACATACTTATACATCCGCACATTATAGCATTACAGGAAAAAAGTTGCAAGTATGCGAAAAGAAAGGAAGCAGGATCACCGGGCAGAGCGGCGGCCCTGACGCAAACTGACGACAGGCGACAGGCAGTGTCGAATCCTGCGGTCGATAACGGTTCTAAGCTGTAAAAAATATCATATACATAGTAGTACATTACTGGAAAAAATTCTTAAACGTAAGAAGGGAGAACAAAGATGACAGATAAGGTAATTGAAAACAACCAGGTGACAATCATGGGTGAAGTGATTGGGGATTTTACATTCAGTCATGAAATATTTGGGGAAGGTTTCTATATGGTGGATGTGGAAGTGGCCCGCCTCAGCGAATCTTACGATGTGATTCCGGTTATGGTATCGGAACGGCTGCTGGATGTAAGCGAGGACTACAAAGGCAGAAATCTGTGCGTGACGGGACAGTTTCGTTCTTATAACAGACATGAGGAAAAGAAAAACAAGCTGGTGCTTTCTGTATTTGCCAGGGAAATTGAATTTATGGATGTGATTGAGGAGAGTGCAAAGACCAATCAGATCTTTCTGGATGGTTATATCTGCAAAGAGCCGGTTTACCGGAAAACTCCTCTTGGCAGGGAAATTGCGGATTTGCTGCTTGCGGTCAACAGGCCCTACGGAAAATCCGATTACATACCATGCATCTGCTGGGGCAGAAATGCCAGATATGTCAGCAGCTTTACCGTGGGTTCCAGATGTCTTGTCTGGGGCAGGATTCAGAGCAGGGAATATATGAAAAAGATTTCGGAAGAGATGACAGAAAAAAGGATTGCCTATGAGGTATCCGTGAGCAAACTGGAGCTGGCGGGAGAGGAAGAAGAGGAGGCATAAACGGGCAGCATATTATAAAAATCAGTAACTTACTTGCGTTCCACTGTTATCTATGCTATGCTTCATGAAATACAGGCAATATGCAGCAGAGAAAGTGTCTGCTTACAGGAGGAATACATGGAGCAGGGAAAGAAAACAGGCATCTGCGTCGGCAAGGGAGCGGAAACAACTATGTTTGTGCTTGGAAAAGCACTGTTGGCTGCCGATGAGGGAAAGCAGGTAATGGTGATCCGTTTTATGAAGGGACGGCGGTTAAAGGACAGCGTCTTTCTGAAACGGCTTGAACCGGAGATCCGGTTTTTCAGATTTGAGAAGTCGGGAGAGGAGTTTGGTGAGTTGTCTCCGGAACATCAAAAGGAAGAGATACAGAACATCAAAAACGGTCTGCACTATGCCAGAAAGGTGCTGCGTACAGGGGAATGTGATCTGCTGATTCTGGACGGCGTGCTGGAACTTTTGGACAGGGGCATTATCACAGAGGAGGAAATGCTTTCTATTCTGGAAGAAAAGACCGGGGAAATGGCAGTGGTTCTCACCGGGGCCAGACTGTATGACTGTGTTGGCAGGCTGGCGGATGAGGTGTGCCGGATTGGTGCGGACTTTTAAAAGGCGCAGGGATTATTTTAAGGCATGACATCGTTGACAGCCGGGGTGTTGTCTGCTATGATAAATATATTCACGAAAAGAAAGATAGAGGTTGCGTATTTCATAAGTAGCTTTTCTGATGTGTCAGGCACAGGTGAGGGGCAGTGAAAGGGGAATATGCCGAAAGATGGGATTTCCATGAGGATTTTATCTTGGGCATACATTTAAGAGATGTATGACTGTCATCTGATTACAGATGGGGCGCTATCGTAAAGACAGAAGTTTGAGCTGGCTCATCTGTATGCTGTTGAGTCAGCTTTTTTTTCATAGGAAAGCCCTTACTGCTGTAAAGCGTTAAAGTGAATTGTTTCCCTGTGAAAAGATAATCAACATAAGGAGGTAAAGAATATGGCATTATTCAAAGGCGCAGGCGTAGCGATTGTCACGCCGTTTCATCAGGACGGTTCGGTCAATTATGAAAGGTTTGCAGAACTGCTGGAATATCAGATCGCCAATGGTACAGATGCGATCATTGTATGCGGGACAACAGGAGAGTCCTCTACACTCAGCCATGAAGAGCATCTGGATGTGATCCGGTATTGCGTAAAGCAGGTAAATGGCCGGATTCCGGTGATTGGCGGTACAGGTTCCAACTGTACGGAAACGGCAGTATATCTTTCCCAGGAGGCGGAAAAGGCCGGTGTGGACGGCCTGCTGGTGGTATCGCCCTATTATAATAAGGCCACACAGAACGGTTTGTATTATCACTACAAAACCATTGCAAATTCGGTTTCTCTGCCCATGATTCTCTACAATGTACCCAGCCGGACAGGTACGAATATTGCACCTGAGACAGTAGTCAGACTCTGCCGGGAGGTAGAGAATATTGTGGGAGTGAAAGAGGCTTCCGGCAATATTTCCCAGGTTGCCAGACTGATGTCTCTGGCGGACGGATGTGTGGAACTGTACTCCGGCAATGATGATCAGGTGGTTCCGCTGCTTGCCCTGGGCGGACTTGGGGTGATTTCCGTGCTTTCCAATGTGGCGCCCAGACAGACCCATGATATGTGTGCCAGATTTTTTGAAGGAGACCTGGCAGGCAGCCTGAAGATCCAGTTGGATGCCATTCCACTGGTGGATGCCCTGTTTTGTGAAGTGAACCCGATTCCGGTCAAGATGGCGTTGAAGCTGCAGGGAAGGGATGAAGGAATACTCAGGATGCCGCTGTCTGAAATGGAACCGGCACATGCGGAAAAACTGGAAAAAGCCATGAAAGAATTTGGCATTGGAAAAGGCTGAATATATTGACAAAGCAGGCTGCTTTTTGTAAAATAGATGAAGTTATACTGTATGCGGGACCAAAGTGATGGGAGTAAAGGGTTTTGCAGATACAGAGCGGGAAAGCAGCTTTGCTTTGTACCGTAATTTTAATGAGGAAAAGGAGAAAGAGTGAGATGGCTAGTAATTCATGGACGATTTCTGACAGCAACGGAATGAGTCACACAATCAGATGCAGGACAAGAGCATTCGGCGGTCCGGAAATTTCGGTGGACACCAATACTTACAGAGTGAAATCCAGCAATTGGTTTATCAATCTGGTGGATTATTCTGTAGACTTCCCGGGCGCTAACTGTCACGTGGTTATGATCGGCAATAAGAGCAGACTGGCAGTAAACGGGACTTATCAGGATGACGGTTCCGCTTATGAACCCATGACAAGCATTCCTGCATGGGTATGGGTGCTGGTTGCAATCAGTGTGATCGGAGGCTGGTTCTTCGGCGGGCTGCTCTGCCTGGCAATCGGTGCTGTACTGAGTACGGTATACATATCCGCAGCACTTCAGAAAAACAATACAAAGGTAATTATTGCATTTGTTGGTTTCCTGGTCATTGCAGCAGTTTTTTTTGTGCTGAACATGCTGCTGGTAGGCGCTACAAGTATGATGTAAAATCAGACAGAGGGTAGTATATGAACGAAAAAGAAAATCCAGGCCAGAACAATGGCGGCGCCGGCTATAACAGCTATGCGCCTAACAGCTATAACGGTCCGGTGATAGTTTCCAATGCTATCCCGGAAAAAAGCGGCGGTAAAGCAGTGGGCAGTCTTGTCTGCGGTATTCTCTCGGTGCTTGGTTTCTGGTCTTTTATCACATTTTTTGTTGCCATCGTGGGGATTGTTCTGGGTATCATCAATATTGCACAGAAGAATCCGCAGAAGGGGATGGCGATTGCAGGCATTATTTTATCTGTAATCGGGCTGCTGCTGACGATAGCATATATTTTTATCTATGTTGTGTTGATTGCTGCGGCTATGTAAGAACAATCAGAATTTGTATCAAAGGGTGCTCCGGTCGGTTATCGTACCGGGGCACATTTCAATTATATATGACAAAAAGGAGCTTATCATATGATCAGAATTATTGTACATGGCTGTAATGGCCGTATGGGACAGTTTATTACCAGGATGGCGGCTGCGGACCCGGAGCTGGAAGTGGTGGCAGGAGTGGATGCTTCCCATCATATCACAAATGTATTTCCTGTGTTTGACCGGATCGGAGACTGTGATGTGGAAGCGGACGCAGTGATTGACTTTGCCTCTGCAGGGGCAGTGGATGAACTGCTTGCATTTTGTGTGAATAAAAAAGTTCCCTGTGTACTGTGTACAACAGGACTCAGTGAGGAACAGTTGAAAAAAACAGAGGAGGCAGCCGGGAAAGTGGCCATACTGAAATCTGCCAATATGTCCATCGGTATCAATCTGCTGCAGAAACTGCTTGCAGAGGCAGCGCCTGTACTGGCGGCAGCCGGATTTGATATGGAGATCGTGGAGAAGCATCACAATCAGAAACTGGATGCACCCAGTGGTACGGCTCTGGCTCTGGCGGATTCTCTGAATGGGGCGCTGGATCAGGCCTATACCTATGTGTATGACAGAAGCGGACGAAGAGAGCAGCGGCCTCAAAAAGAAATCGGGATATCGGCGGTACGGGGCGGCACGATTGTAGGGGATCATGATGTGATTTTTGCCGGTACAGATGAGGTGATTACCTTTTCTCACAGGGCATATTCCAGAGAAGTCTTTGCCAAAGGTGCGATTCAGGCGGCAAAATATCTGGCTGGAAAACCGGCAGGTTATTATCAGATGAGCGATGTGATAGAAGGCAGATAGACTTTGGGCAGGAAGCATTGGGAGAGAGAGTATGGACAATGAAAAAACAGGAGCAAGTCTCACAGAGATGGAGCTGATGTATTTAAAAACATTGGCAAGACAGTATCCCACAATAGCGGCGGCATCTACAGAGATCATCAATTTGCAGGCTATTTTGAATCTTCCCAAAGGAACCGAGCATTTCCTGACGGATATTCACGGAGAGTATGAGCAGTTTCACCATGTGCTGAAAAACGGTTCCGGGTCGGTAAAATATAAAATTGATGAGGAGTTCGGCAATACGCTGAGCAGCAGAGATAAAAAAAGCCTTGCCACGCTGATCTATTATCCTCAGGAAAAGCTGGAACTGGTGATGCAGCAGGAGGACAATATCGAGGACTGGTATAAAATTACGCTGCACAGGCTGGTACAGATTACCAAACGTGTGGCTTCCAAGTATACCCGTTCCAAGGTGAGAAAAGCGCTGCCAAAGGATTTTGCATATATTATAGAAGAATTGATTACGGAAAAGGCGGAAGTGCAGGATAAGGAAGCCTATTATAATGAGATCATCCATACAATTATCCGGATCGGCAGTGCCCCCGGTTTTATCATTGCACTGAGTGAGCTGATTCAGAGACTGGTGATTGACCATCTGCATATTGTGGGAGACATCTATGACAGGGGGCCGGGCCCCCACATTATTATGGATACCCTGCAGGAATATCACAGCATAGACATTCAGTGGGGCAACCATGATATTGTCTGGATGGGAGCGGCCAGCGGTCATCTGGCCTGTATTGCCACCGTGATCCGTATGGCAGCCCGCTATGGCAATCTGGATACCCTGGAGGACGGATACGGCATCAATCTGATTCCGTTGGTGACCTTTGCAATGGAAACCTATAAGGATACGGACTGTAGTGTATTTGCCATTAAGTATAATACGGACTACAACACCAAAGACCTGCGGATGGATATGAAGATGCATAAGGCAATGGCGGTTCTGCAGTTTAAGCTGGAAGGCCAGGTTATCAAACGCCATCCGGAATTTCATATGGATGACAGGCTGCTGCTGGATAAAATTGATTATGAAAACCGGACAGTCCTGATAGGCGGCAAATCCTATGCCATGAGGGATACGGACTTTCCCACAGTCAATCCGGACAATCCCTATAAGCTCACACCGGAAGAATCCCAGCTGATGGAGCGTCTGCGGCAGGCCTTTGTACATTGTGAGAAGCTCCAGAGGCATATCCGCTTTCTGTTTTCCAAGGGCGGCCTGTATAAAGTATACAATTCCAATCTGCTGTATCATGGCTGTGTTCCGATGGATGAGCAGGGAAATTTTAAAACGCTGGAAATTGACGGAAAAGCATACGGAGGAAAGGCACTGTATGATGTGCTGGAGCATTATGCAAGAAAGGGATTTTATAACCGGCACAATGTCTCCGAAAAGCGTAAGGGCCAGGATATGATCTGGTATATCTGGGCCGGCCCCAATTCACCGGTATTTGGCAAAGACAAGATGGCTACCTTTGAACGGTATTTTGTGGCAGATAAGGAAACCCATACAGAAGTAAAGAACAGCTATTACCGTCTGAACGACAGGGAAGAGATCTTGAATCAGATCCTGCGGGAATTTGGGCTGGATGAAACCAGGAGCCATATTGTAAACGGACATGTACCGGTGGAACTGAAAAAAGGGGAGACACCCATGCGGTGCGGCGGTAAGCTGCTGATTATAGACGGAGGGTTTTCCAAAGCCTACCAGAGCAAAACGGGGATTGCCGGCTATACATTAATTGCCAATTCTCATGGTATGCGGCTGGTTGCCCATGAGACTTTTGAGTCTAAAGAGGATGCGATCCAGAAGGAATCGGATATTTTTTCGGATTCCATTGTGATAGAGACAGCCGTGAACCGTCTGCGGGTTGCAGATACGGACATCGGAACGGAGATTATGGAAAGTATCCGCCATCTGGAACTGCTTCTGCAGGCATATCAGGATGGCAGTATTATAGAACGGGTAAAATAAAGACAGAACATCAGGTATGTAACTGCGGCGAACCGGCATATGCCGCTTTGCCGCAGTCGGATTATGGTGTATTGTTGGAACCGACCACATCGTTGGTTACATCAGATACGCCGTCGGCTGCATCGGATACACCGTCAGCCAGATCATCTACGACATCTCCTACAGCATTGCCGGCATCGTCAATGGCTGTTTCATTGCCGCCGTTTCCTGTATTGGTATCTGCGGTGGTATCGGAATTTGTGTTATTTGTATTGGTATCTGTTCCTGTCCCGGTACCGTTTGTGGTGTTCTGGTTGTTATTGGCGCCGTTGTCTGTATTGCTGCCGGTACCATTTTCTGCATCTGCACCGGTGTTTCCGGCATCATTGGCATTGTCTGTATTATCTGCCGTGGTACCGTTTGTACTTTCATTGGTAGTGTTGTCTGTTGTCCCGGTCTGGTCATTGTTCTTGCTGCCGCAGGCAGTGAGTGCTGCACAGAGCATTACAAGAATCAGAGAAAGAGACAGCATTCTTGCAAACTTTTTCATAATCTCGCTCCTTTTCTTTTTGGTGGTGCGCAGCTTGCGGTAATGAACAGCCGCAGGACGATACCGCTCGTGCGCGGAGAGTCCGCAGAAGAACTCTTTATTGGTAGTATGTTCCGCAACAAAAATATTATACATAAAAACAATTTGAATGCAAAAATAAAAGGAGGCAGCCATGCGTTTCAGGCCGTGTATAGATATTCACAATGGGAAGGTAAAACAGATTGTAGGCTCCAGCCTGCGGGATGCGGGTGATTTTGCACAGGAAAATTTCACCTCCAGGCAGGATGCGGCTTATTTTGCGGATCTGTACCGAAGCAGAGGGCTTTTCGGGGGACATGTGATCCTGCTGAACCGGGAGGGCAGCGCTTATTTTGAAGAAACACAGAAACAGGCGCTGAAGGCTCTGGCGGCATATCCGGGCGGGCTGCAGGCGGGCGGCGGGATCTGTGCTGAAAATGCAGCCCTGTATCTGGAGGCAGGGGCTTCTCATGTGATTGTGACCTCCTATGTATTCCGGAACGGGCAGATAGAGTATGCCCATCTGGAGCGGATCTGCCGGGAAGCCGGTAAGGAGCATCTGGTGCTGGATCTGAGCTGCCGGAAAAAGGAGGGACGTTACTATATTGTGACCGACCGCTGGCAGAACTATACGGATGTGGTATTGGATTCGGAGGCCCTGGAATTTTTTTCCGGCTATTGCAGTGAATTTCTGATTCATGCAGTGGATGTGGAAGGAAAGGCGGAAGGGATCGAAACGGAACTTGCAGAGCTGCTGGGTGAGTTTGAACGGATTCCTGTTACTTACGCCGGCGGGGTGCACAGCTATGAGGATTTGAGACTGTTAAAAAAAGCAGGACACGGTCGGGTGGATGTGACCATCGGCAGTGCCCTGGATTTGTTTGGGGGAAGTATGGAGCTGGACCGGATACTGGAGGTCATCAGCCACAGTCAGGAGTAATTCCCCCTGATTATTATAGATTGGTAATGGATTTTTTGGGCGCTTCTTCTTCCGGCTGGGGCGGCATGGAAGCTGTGTAGGAAAGGGTAATGCTGCCGATCGGATTGTCGTCATCATCATAGAAGGTGACAGTGAAGGGATCTTCTCCGATCTGGTAAATCTTGATTTCCAGCTTTGCATCCTGCACAAATTCTTTTTCGTTAAAGCGGACCCGGTTTTCATCATAGTTTTCCACTCTTGCCAGAACCGCCGGCTGACGGACCAGTACATCGGCAGAAAGCACATCTCCTACCAGGACCTGCGAACCGTTTGGGAGTTTGGGAATCACACCGTAAGGAGCCACACCGAAACTCCAGACGGATGGATCGGTGATGGCTTTGGAGCGGATTGTCCCGTCCTGAGAGGTGAAAGCGCCCTCTTCCAGAGTGATATAGTAGGCTTCCCCACTGGCGGGGGTATCCTGTAACCGGATGGTCAGGTGGGTCCCTCCGCTCCATCCCAGCAGGTCGAAGGTAGTATCCGGCTGGGCAATGCTGCATTTACTGGTATCTTTCAGGTCGATTTCCTCTATCACAGAGTCATCGGCTGTTCTTTTGACTGTCATTTTACCGTTTCCGGGTATTACATTCAGACGTTTGAAATATGCGTGGAGCGTATTGCTGCCATAGACCATAGAATACCCTTTTTCATTGGGGGTAAAGCTGACCGGTCCGATGGAGTCGGCGGTCAGTTCCGGATCCTGGGCGCTTTCGGTTTCCGCCGCATCGGGAGTCTGACCGGCCTGCGGGGACACCGGCACCGGCGTGCCGGAGCTGTCTGTACCTGCAGGAGAGGTCTGTTCCAAAATACCGGCAGGCTCTGTAGAAGCGGGATCGCCTGCTGCATTCTCTGCCGCCGGCTGTGTTTTTGCAGGCTGGCTGCCGCAGGCTGTAACCGATGCCAAAAGCGCTGCGGTGATAGAGATGACTGCAAGTCTTTTTTTCATAGTTGTCCTCCTGTGTGAAAAAGAAGAACCAGCCGATGAGACTGGTTCTTCTTATAATCGTTAAAACAATATTGCGACTTTCTAAAATAAAATGAATTTGCCGGTCAATTTATATAAGAAAAGGCACATCGAAAAACCGATTATAGAGTGCGCTATAAGAAATCTCTTATAACTTGGTTACGTTAACTGCCTGAGGGCCTTTTTCGCCGTTTACTACTTCGAATTCAACGGAAGCACCTTCCTCAAGAGACTTGAAGCCTTCCATGTTTAATCCTGTGTAGTGCACGAATACGTCATTCCCCTGCTCGTCAGAAATGAATCCGTAACCTTTTTGGTTGTTGAACCACTTTACCGTACCTTTGTTCATCTAGGATACCTCCAAAAAAATTAGATTGTCGCTTTGCAACACAACTAGAATAGCATATGAAGAAACAAAAGTAAAGAACGAAAAAAATCTTTCCAAAAATTTAATATATAACAGTTGTGTCAGAAAAATTTTACAAAATGAAAATTATATGTTAGAATCATTCATACGGAGGTGAAAATGAGTGGAGTCCGGAAAGCATAAGAAAAGAGTTAGTTATACGGTTATGATCGTTTCTGATTCGCCGTATGGCGGAAGTCATCCTTTTTATCTGAAGCAGGGACTGCTGACAACGATTCTTGGCCTGGTGGTTGTGATCCTGACAGTATCCATCGGCGCAGCCGTGTATCATTGGTCGGCGCTGCGCAAGGTCACAGGCCGGGAAGAGGAACTGCAGGCACAGATAGAGGAGCTGACACAGCAAAATCAGGAACTCACAACAGATAACGCAGAATTGTCTGACAAGGTTGCTATTTTAAGTGATACAGTAACACAAAATGCAGAAACGCAGAAAGCACAGGAGGAAGAAGAAGAAGCCAAACGAATCCCCAATGATTTTCCGCTGGCAGGAGCAGCAGTAATATTGAAAAGCTCTGAGATGACGGCAGAGACAGGAGGAGAGGCAAATGCGGAAGGGGAAAACGCCGAAGGAGAAGAAGGCGGGACAGACGCACAGATTATGGCCGAACAGGATCCGATCGTAGTATTTTCCGCGTCCGCAGGCACGAAAGTGATTGCGGCAGCAGACGGTGTGGTAGCTTCCGTAGAGGACGACCCGCTTTACGGATACAGGGTCACGATTGATCATCAGAATGGTTATACATCTATTTACCGGTCAGCCTCAAGCCCGGCAGTGACAGCGGGAGAGGAAGTGGAACTTGGCGCCACCTTATATGAAATGCAGTCTCCGGATGAGAGGTTCGGCTACCAGATCACGCAGGAAGGGACATTGATAGATCCTTTGGATCTGTTGGAAGTATACGGATAGGAGGGGAATTATGTTAAAAAAGAAAGACAGCAACGACACACAATTTGCGAAAATCAAAAGCATTATCGGGCAGGATGCCGTATTTGAAGGCACCCTGCAGGCCAAGGAAACCACAAGAGTGGACGGACTGATCAAAGGGGATGTAAAGATTGACACCGTCCTGGTACTTGGACTGACCGGAAAGATCGTGGGCAATGTACATGCCGCTAACATTATGATTGGCGGTACTGTGGAGGGGGACCTGATTGCCACAGATAAGATTACCATTTCCGCTACCGGTAAAGTAACCGGCAATCTGCATACCAAGAAACTGGTAATAGATGAGAATGCAGTATTCTTCGGCCAGTGCTTCATGGGAGATGAAGCACCCAGGCCGGAGAGCGAAGCTCCTCTGAAGGCGGCTGAGGCGCCGGTCAGCAGCAGTCCGGGGGCTGAATACCGTAAGAGCCCCAGGCCCAAGGCAGCGGAGCCGGGAGAATATCCCAAATCCGTCAGGCCGAGAGTGGCAGATGAGGTAAAAGCGGCAGAAGAAGGAAGAGCAGCCGGAGAATAGCTACATATATTTTCGTACCAGCGTGAGAAAAAAGGATTCCTGCAAGTGGTCAGGAATCCTTTTTTTCTTCGGCAAGTCTGTTGAAAATCAGTTCATAACCGTCATTTCCATAGTTCAGGGAACGGTTGACACGGCTGATGGTAGCGGTGGAAGCTCCTGTCTTTTCTGCAATGTCCAGATAGGTTCTGTGCCTGCGCAGCATGGCAGCCACTTCAAACCGCTGGGACAGAGAAAGCAGTTCGTTGACGGTACACAGATCTTCAAAAAAACGGTAGCATTCTTCCTTTGACTGCAGGCAGAGGATGGCGTCAAATAAATGTTCCACGGCCTCTGTTTGGATTTTCTTGTTCATGGTTCCTCCTTTTATAATCCGGTTGGGAAACGTTCCCATGCATTTCGCAATCTTTGAAATTTTATCATATTAAAGTTATAAAGTAAAGGGAGGGGATAAAAGAATCTCTTGTCATGTAGTCCTGAAAACTATATACTATAGGATACAGAATAAGAATTTTGTGTCGGGTACAGACAGATTTTCTCCGGGAAAGGGGTATGGCAGATGACATTGGATACGAAAGATTTACTGAACAGTATAATGGCCAGCTTTGACAGGATCGGATACATCCGATCGGAGGACATTCCGGGTATTGACCTGTATATGGATCAGGTCACGACTTTTATGGATAAAAAACTGAAAAACACCACCCGGGATCCGGAGCATGACAAGATACTGACCAAAACCATGATAAACAATTATGCCAAAAATGATCTGCTGCCGCCGCCGGTGAAAAAGAAATATTCCAAAGAGCATATGCTGCTCCTGATTTTTATTTACTATTATAAAAATATTCTTTCCATTACGGATATACAGACCCTGCTGCATCCGATTACCCAGCAGTATTTTGGCGCCGGGAAGAAGGGCGGGCCGGATCTGGAAGGAATTTATAATGAAGTATTCAGTCTGCAGGAAGAACAGGTGGAGCACCTGAAAAAAGATGTATACAGGACGTATCAGAATGCAGAAAAGTCTTTTTCCGATGCGCCCAATGGGCAGCAGGACTTTTTGCGGAAGTTTGCGTTTATCTGTTACCTGAGCTTTGATGTGTATGTGAAAAAGCTGCTGATTGAAAAGGTAATAGACAGCATCCGGGAGGAGCAGGATGAAAAGGGCGGCAAACCGAAGGACAGGAAAAAAGACAATGGATAGGATGTAGGGCACAGCGGATGGAGCGGGAGAAAAAAGAAAGACAGGAGAAAATACAGGGACCGGTAAGCAGCGGCAGGAAAATTGTCCTGGGATGTATCTGTCTGACCGGTCTGATTCTGCTGATTACAATGGGAAGTATGGTGTTTTTCCGGGAAAATATGCTGCAAAGTGCCCAGCTTCTGGAACAGACGGATTATGAGCGGTATGAGTCCTACTATGTGATGATTGTATCGGATCATTCGTCTGCGTTCTGGCAGTCGGTCTATGAGAGCGCCAGGGCAGAAGGAAGGAAAAAGGATGCTTATGTGGAGCTGCTGGGAGAAAACCTGAGTACCGGATATTCCAAAGAAGAGCTTTTGAAAATCGGCATTGCTTCCGGAGCAGACGGCATCATACTGGAGGCGGATGAATCCCTGATGACCATCGGGTATTTGAGGGAAGCCGAAGAGAAGGGGATTCCTGTGGTGACAGTACTGGAGGACAGCAGCCAGGGAAGCCGGAAGAGTTTTGTGGGCGTAAGCAATTATAATCTGGGACGGGAATACGGCAGACAGGTCCTTTCCATCCGGGAAAAGGAAGTAAAGGATGTACTGGTGCTGATGAGCGCCGAGGTGCAGGATAGCAGCCAGAATATTATTTTTTCCGGGATACAGGAAACGCTGGCCGAGGAAGGAAGCGGGAGTATCGGGGTGCGGGCTGCCGCTGTGGAAAATAAGGGGGCGTTTGATGCGGAGGAATCCATCCGGGATATTTTTATGGAAGAGCAGCTTCCGGATGTGATTATCTGTCTGGATGAGATTTCCACCTCCTGTGTGTATCAGGCGGTGGTGGACTATAATAAGGTAGGGGAGATTGATATTATCGGATATTATGATTCAGAATCTATCCTGCGGGCGATTGAGCGCAATGTGGTACGTTCCACCATTTCCATTGATACAAAGGAGATGGGCCAGTACTGCGTGAGGGCGCTGGATGAATACCGGAAAAACGGCTATGTCAGCGAATATTTCAGCGTGGGCACCAATCTGATTACCATACAGAATGTGAAAGAATATCTGGGAGGTGGGAACAGTGAACAGGCTCCGTAAACTTTCCATCCGGACCCGGATGATGCTGGTGTTTATTATTACCACTTCCATTATTTTGTTTCTCAATCTGTTTATGTATGTCAATGTGAATCATATGATGAACCGGCTGGATGAGGTCTATGTCAGTAACATCAGTCTCAATGAGCTGGCAGATACCCTTTCCCGTGTGCAGACGAGCATGACAGATTATCTGAACACCCGTACCAGTGACGCGATGGAAAATTATTACCGGAACGAGCAGGATTATTCCGTGCTGGTGTCCCAGTTAAACGATCAGGTATACGGCAATGATCTGATGATTATGGAAAAAAACATCAGAAGTATGTCGGGAGAATATCTGGAACTGACCGGACAGACGATTGATGCCAAACGGGGCGGGAATGTGGAAAAGGTGAAAGCCCGTTATGAAAAAGCCACAGAAATGTACGGGTATATCAGTACTTACATTTACAGTCTGAACAATGAGCAGTTCCGGATCAATTCCAGCAGCTATCAGGCACTGTCAGTGTCCATACATTATCTGGAATGGATCAATGTGGTGGCACTGATTCTGGTCGGTGTGTGTAATCTGGTCCTGATCATTCTGCTCACGGGAACCATCACCAGTCCGCTGCAGAAACTGGCAGGTACGGCGGATCAGGTGGCCAGGGGAAATCTGGAGGTGGAACTTCTGCCGGTGACCACACAGGACGAGGTGGGGGTGGTGAGTACTGCCTTTAACCAGATGGTGGTCAGCATCCGGGAATATATAGAGCGGCTGAAAAAGAGCCTGGAAACGGAAAATGCCATGAAGGAAAAGGAATTGATGATGGAAACCCATCTGAAGGATGCCCAGATCAAATATCTGCAGGCTCAGATCAATCCGCATTTCCTGTTCAATACCTTAAACGCAGGGGCACAGCTTGCCATGATGGAAGGGGCCGACCGGACGTACCGGTATGTGCAGAACGTGGCGGATTTTTTCCGGTATAATGTAAAGAAAAACAACGATACGGTAACGCTCGGGGAGGAAATTGCCCTGGTGGATACCTATATTTACATTCTGAATGTACGGTTTTCCGGCGACATCCATTTCCGCAAGGAGGTGGATGCGAGTCTGCTGGATATCCAGGTTCCCAGTATGATCCTGCAGCCGATTGTGGAGAACAGTGTAAGCTACGGGATCCGCAACATTGACTGGGAGGGAGAAATCGTTTTGTCTGTTTACCGGGTACATGATACGGTGTGCATCAGCGTAAAGGACAACGGCATCGGTATTTCCGGAGAAAAGATTGACAAGATTATGAAGAGCCAGCTACGGGCTGCGGACCTGTCCAGAGATTCAAACGGCATCGGCCTGGACAATGTAATCGGCCGTCTGCGGCTGTTTCTAAATGACACAGATGTCATATCTATTCTCAGTGAGGGAGAGAATAAGGGAACAGAAGTACTGATCTATATTCCGGTCAGAGAAGGGGAGTACGAAGATGTATAAGATCATGCTGGCAGACGATGAGGGGATTGTCATCGATTCTCTGAAGTTTATTATAGAAAAAGAATTTGCAGGGGACTGTATGATTGAATCTGCCAAGACCGGCAGAAGTGTAATCGAACTGGCGGAGAGTTTCCGGCCGGATATTGCCATTATGGACATCCAGATGCCGGGTATTAACGGGATCGATGCCATGCGGGAAATCAGAGCCACCAATGTGCATACGGTTTTTATCGTGATGTCTGCCTATGATAAATTCGATTATGCCAAAGAAGCGATCAACATGGGAGTGCTGGAATATCTGAACAAACCGGTGGAACGGGAAAAAATCGTACAGGTCCTGCGGCGCGCCATGAGTATGATTGACCAGGAACGGGAAAAAAGAAGCCAGGATCTGCTGATCCGGGAAAAGATGGAGTCGGTCATTCCCATTATTGAAAATGGCCTGATTCAGAACCTGCTGTTTCATGAACCTTTTGAAGAGGACATCGAAAATTTTAAAAACCTTCTTGGCATTCAGGAGGAGCATGCCTATATGGCAGTGCTTGTCTGCGGTGAAACACAGGAAGGCAATCATATGACCAATGCAGTGGGCGCCAGTATCCGGGTGCAGAACGCCTATCGGGAGATCCGGGAGATCACGGGAGCCTATCTGCCGGGGATGATCGGGTCCGTGATGGCCAATAAAATTGCCGTGTTTGTCCCCTGCAGTGCGCCCAAAATAGAATACAACGAAAGGATTCTGCTGATTGAGAAAGCCAGGGAGCTGGCGCGGAAGCTCAAAGCCAGGACGGAGGTGACATTCCGGGTGGGCATCGGCAGTGTGAAGCCGATTCATGAGTCGGCAGAGTCTTATAATGAAGCCCTCAATGCACTGGTACAGACCACCAGCAGAGTAGCCCATGTGGATGATGCGCCGGTGGGGGTGCTGTATGAGGAAAATTATCCGGCAGATATTGAAAAGATGTTGTTTGAGCTGACGGAAAAGGGGGATGTGAACGGTGTCGTAGCGGAGGCCAACCGTTTTTTTGACTGGATGGAGGAAAATCACGGCGCGTATATTATGGACATCAAGCTCAAATGCATGGAGTTTGTGCTGTGGGCAGAGCGCATTTTTTATGAGAGCGGCGGCCGGATCTATCATTTCAGAAGCCGCAGGGACTATCTTCCCACCCTGCTGGAACTGAAAAATCTGGATGAGATCAGAGCCTGGTTTGTGGATAAGATGGAGAATGCCTGTCAGAATGTGGCAGTGAAAAAAGAGCCTCAGTCGGTGAGTGTGGTGGAAAAGGCAAGAAGCTATATTGACAGCCATTATCATAAAAAGGATATCTCCCTGGATGAAGTTTCCCGGTCGGTGGACATCAGCCCCTATTATTTCAGCAAGATTTTCAAGGAGGAAACAGGGCGGAATTTTGTGGAATATGTGACGGAGATCCGTATGAATAAGGCAAGAGAGCTGCTTGCAGGCAGTAATATGTCCATGAAGGAGATCTGCAGTGAGATCGGATATTCGGATCCCAATTATTTCAGCCGTATTTTTAAGAAGCATACCGGAGTAACGCCCACGGAATACAAGGAGAAAAAATAGAATGAAGCGATGGATACTGTGTGCTGCCCTGGTTTTGGGCCTGTTGTTTCTGGGAGGATGTACGGGAAGCGAAGAAAGGGCCGCAGAGGAAAAAACAGAGGAAACGGACCGGCTCCAGATCGGTATGAGCTTTGACTCCTTTGTCATCGAAAGATGGCAGCGGGATCGGGATGTCTTTGTTTCCACGGCTAAGGAAATGGGGGCTGAGGTCAATGTACAGAATGCCAACGGCAGTATAGAAGAGCAGATTTCCCAGATTGAATATTTTATTGACAAGGAGATGGATGTCATTGTCATTATCTGCATCGATTCCGACAGCCTGAGCGAAGTGGTACAGAAAGCAAAAAATGCAGGCATTAAAATCATTGCCTATGACCGCCTGATTAAAAACAGTGATGTGGATCTGTATATTTCTTTTGACAATGAAGCGGTGGGAGAGATGATGGCCCGGGGGATTGTGGACAGCGGGGAGGAGATCCACAGTGTGCTGATGCTGTGCGGGCCTCTGGCAGATAACAATGTATCCCTGGTGGAAAAAGGGTTTGAGAAGGTGATGCGCAGGCATCATATCGAAATCCTGGACAGGATGCATGCGGACGGCTGGAAGGCGGAGCTGGGAGCGGATTATATTTATGACCATGTGGATATGGTGAACCGGGCGGATGCCATTATGTGCGGCAATGACGATATTGCCACGGCAGTGGTGCGCGCCCTTTCCGAAAAACGTCTGGCCGGAAAGATCAGTGTGGTAGGGCAGGATGCGGATCTGGCCGCATGCCAGCGGATCGTACAGGGTACACAGATTATGACGGTATACAAACCGGTGGAAAAGCTGGCCCAGAAGGCGGCCCAGTGTGCCATCGCACTGGGAGAAGGCAGGGAAGTGGAGGCAGACAGTACGATTGATGACGGCAGCTACCAGGTGCCTTATGTGGCGCTGGAGCCGGTGAGCGTCTACCGGGACAATATGGATGAAGTGATTATCAACAGCGGATTTCATTTGAAAGAGGATGTGTATCTGAATATACCAGGCATCGGGCGGACGGAGCAGGACGGACAATAACAGGACAAATTTAAGGTGCATAGCATTTCCAAAAACAAAAAAATGCTAGTGCACCTTATTTTTTGGGAAATCCAGGTTAAAAATGTACAGAAATTCGCAAACAATTACTATTCTGATTGTGCTATATTTTATATGTAGCAAGGAGTTACAAAATATTACAGGGAGGAAACAAAAACATGAAAAGAAAAGTTTTAAGCGCTCTTTTAAGCGTGGCAATGATTGCTACCATGTTGGTAGGCTGCGGCAACAGTGCTTCAGATGCACCCGCTGCTGAGACACCGGCAGAATCAGAGGCGCCGGCAGAAGAAGCAGCACCTGCTGAAGATGCAGCAGAAGGCGAAAGTGCAGCAGCACCTGCAGGAGAGGGCGGACTCATCGGTGTGGCAATGCCCACCAAGGATCTGCAGAGATGGAATCAGGACGGCTCCAATATGGAAGCACAGTTAAAAGAAGCCGGCTATGAAGTGGATCTGCAGTATGCGGCAAACGACATCCAGACACAGGTTTCTCAGATTGAGAACATGATTTCCAACGGCTGCAAGCTGCTGGTAATCGCTTCCATTGACGGGGATTCTCTTGGAACCGTTCTGGCACAGGCAAAGGAAGCAGGCGTTCCGGTTATCGCATATGACCGTCTGATTATGAATTCTGACGCTGTTTCTTATTATGCAACATTTGATAACTACATGGTTGGTACCGTTCAGGGCGAGTACATCAGGGATGCCCTTGATCTGGAAAATGCAGAAGGACCGTTCAACATCGAGCTGATCACAGGTGACCCGGGTGACAACAATGCAAGATTCTTCTTCGGCGGCGCTATGGATGTTCTTCAGCCGTACATTGATTCCGGCAAACTGGTTGTAAAATCCGGTCAGGTTTCTTTCGAAGAGTGTGCAACCGCTAACTGGGCAACAGAAGCAGCACAGTCCAGATTCGATGCCATCATCGCATCCAACTACTCTGACGGAACAACACTGCATGCAGTACTGGCATCCAATGACTCCACGGCACTGGGTGTTGCAAACTCTCTGGCAGCTAACTACACAGGCGAGTATCCTGTACTGACAGGTCAGGACTGTGATATTGCCAGCGTGAAGAACATGATTGCAGGAAAGCAGTCCATGTCCGTATTCAAAGATACACGTGATCTGGCTACCCAGGTGGTTAAGATGGTAGACGCTATCATGAAGGGTGGAGAAGCACCTGTCAATGATACCGAGAGCTATGACAACGGAACAGGCGTAATTCCTTCTTACCTTTGCGAGCCCGTATTCGCAGACGTTAACAACTACAAAGAGCTGTTGATCGACTCCGGATACTATACAGAGGCAGATTTACAGTAAGACTGTATTGGAAACAAAACAGACAATTTACAGGCGGGACATAAGCTCCCGCCTGAATCTATACTATGGTTGGAGGGATACAGTTGGCGAAAATATTACTGGAAATGAAAAATATCACCAAAACATTCCCTGGCGTAAAAGCCCTTGATAATGTGAATTTAAAGGTTGAGGAGGGAGAAATCCACGCTCTGGTAGGTGAGAACGGCGCGGGGAAATCCACGCTGATGAATGTATTAAGCGGTATCTATCCTTATGGCTCTTATGAGGGGGATATCATCTATGACGGAGAGGTTTGTAAATTCAATAAGATCAAAGACAGTGAGGAAAAGGGAATTGTTATTATTCATCAGGAGCTGGCTTTGATCCCTTATATGACAATTGGCGAGAATATGTTCCTGGGGAATGAGCGGGGACATAAATTTGCACTGGACTGGAATGAAACATATGGCAAGGCGGATGAACTGTTAAAGACTGTGGGCCTGAAGGAATCTTCCAGAACACTGATCAAGGACATCGGTGTGGGCAAACAGCAGTTGGTGGAAATTGCAAAAGCGCTGGCCAAAAAGGTGCGGCTTCTGATTCTGGATGAGCCCACTTCTTCCCTGAATGAATCGGATTCCCAGGCACTGCTGGAACTGATGCTTCAGTTTAAACGGGAAGGCATGACTTCGATTATCATATCTCATAAATTAAATGAGGTTTCTTATGTGGCAGATAAAATTACTGTAATCCGGGATGGCTCTACCATTGAGACAATGGATAAAAAGACAGATGCGATTACAGAGGACCGTATCATCAAAGGTATGGTGGGCCGTGATCTGACAGACCGTTTCCCGAAGCGTGAAAACGTAAAAATCGGAGATATCCTGATGGAGGTCAGAAACTGGAATGTATATCATCCGCTTTATACGGAACGTAAAGTGGTTGACAATGTCAGCATGAATGTAAGACGGGGAGAAGTCGTAGGAATTTCCGGACTGATGGGCGCCGGCAGGACCGAGCTGGCCATGAGTATTTTCGGAAAGAGTTACGGAACCAACATCAGCGGACAGCTTTTTATTGACGGCAAAGAAGTACATCTGCGCAGTGTCAGGGAAGCCATTAACAATAAGCTGGCATATGTGACGGAGGACCGGAAGGGCAACGGCCTGATTCTGACCAATCCCATCAAGATCAATACCACAATGGCCAATCTGGATGCAGTCAGCACCCATACGGTGATTGACAAGGATAAGGAATACGGGATCGCAGTGGATTATAAAGAAAAGCTCCATACCAAGTGTCCCACAGTGGAACAGAATGTGGGCAACTTAAGCGGCGGCAACCAGCAGAAGGTATTGCTTGCCAAGTGGATGTTTGCGGATCCGGATGTGCTGATTCTGGATGAGCCGACCAGAGGTATTGATGTAGGCGCTAAATACGAAATTTACTGCATCATCAATCAGTTGGTTGCAGAAGGCAAATCGGTGATTATGATTTCTTCGGAGCTTCCTGAAGTACTCGGCATGTGTGACCGTATTTATGTGATGAATGAAGGCAGGATGGTAGGCGAGCTGGACAGAAGCGAAGCCTCTCAGGAAGTTATCATGTCATACATTTTAAAATCTAGCAATAAAGGAGCGTAAACGATGGATAAAGCGAAAGTTATGGCAGGTGTCAAAAAATATACAATGATTATTGCGTTATTACTGGTTACTTTGTTCTTCACCTGGAGAACCGGCGGAAAGATCCTGCTTCCCCAGAATGTCAGTAACCTGATCGCACAGAATGCCTACGTGTTTGTGCTTGCAACCGGTATGCTGTTATGTATCCTGACCGGTGGTAACATTGACCTTTCCGTAGGTTCAATTGTCTGCTTTGTAGGCGCTGTAGGTGCAACCCTGATGGAAAACAAAGGCGTGAATGTATGGGTTTCCATCCTGGTCATGGTGCTGGTAGGTACGGCCATCGGTGCATGGCAGGCATTCTGGATTGCCTATGTACATGTACCGCCGTTTATTACCACCCTTTCCGGTATGCTTGTATTCAGAGGCCTGAGCAACGTAGTACTGCAGGGTATGACGGTTTCCATTACCAATGAATTTTTTGTCAAGCTGTTCGGCGGCGGCGCAGACTGTTACATACCGGATTTCCTGGGCGGCGGAGAAGGCATGAACATTACCTGTATGGTGGCAGGCGTACTGGCATGTGCCATTTATGTGGTGATTGTGTTAAGAGGACGTATGGCAAGAGCCAAAAAAGGCTATGAAATGGAGGCACTGGCTCCTGCAGTGACAAAGCTGGTGGTGATCTGTCTGGTGATTCTGGCCTTTACTTACAAGCTGGCACAGTATAAAGGGATCCCGACAGCATTGCTCTGGGTTATGGTAGTGGTGTTTATCTACGGGTATATTACTTCCAAAACAACAACAGGACGTTATTTCTATGCAGTGGGCGGCAATGAGAAGGCGACCAAACTTTCCGGTATCAATACAGAGCGTGTTTATTTTATCGCTTATACCAATATGGGCTTTCTGGCTGCTCTGGCAGGTATGCTGACCATCGCACGTATGACAAGTGCACAGCCTACTTACGGACAAAACTATGAGATGGATGCGATCGGCTCCTGCTTTATCGGCGGCGCTTCCGCATACGGCGGCGTGGGTACCGTTCCCGGCGTTATCGTAGGTGCGGTTCTGATGGGTGTGATCAACCTGGGCATGAGCATCATGGGTGTGGATGCCAACTATCAGAGAGTGGTAAAAGGTCTGGTACTTCTGGCAGCCGTAATCTTTGACGTAGTATCCAAGAAGGGCGGAAAGAATTAATCTGTTCAGAAAATCATATATGACCGGCGTGGCAGATGCCACGCCGGCCATTTTTTATCTTATAGGAAAGACCGTGCTACTGTGAAGTGTTAAAGTACATGAATTTCCTATAAGATAAAAATAATTATGCGCACTCGCACAAGAGGAAAATATTGCTTCGCAATTGTGCTCGGCGCAGCAAAGCAGCCAAGTCCCTCATGAATGAGGGATTTAGGGAGCTGATGCGGACTTGTCCGCTTTGTTCTGAGACAGGAAATTCCTCCGGATTTCCTGTCTCACAAAAAGCCCTCCGGGCGGGATCGCCCTGCGGCGGAGAGGAAATATATCGCTGAAGCGATCCGCCGCAGGCGGGGAATCCTGCAAGGCAGGATTCTTTTTCATGAGACAGGAAATTACAATTTACTGCGTGATTTTTTCAAAATCAGATGCGGGATGTTTGCACAGAGGACAGATAAAATCCGCGGGAAGTTCTTCCCCTTCATAGATATATCCGCAGACCGTACAGCGCCATACTGTTTTTCCAGCCGGGGCCGTTTTTTCCGGCTTTGGCTTAATGGAGGACTGGTAATAGGCATAGGTAGCCGAAGGTACATCCGAGAGAAGCTCCATATCATCCACCGAAGCGATAAACAGGGTATGGCTTCCCAGATCCAGGGTCTGCTCTACGGTTGCACTGATGTAGCCGTTGGTACCGGCTGTAATATAGTACAGGCCGTTGGCGGAACGCTTACAGTCTGCATAGCCTGAAAATTTATCCGCTTCCCGGCCTGACTGGAAACCGAAATGACGGAATGTTTCAAAGCCGGCTTTTTCACTCAGAATGGAGATGTTGAATGTTCCGCTCTGCTTTACCAGATCGTGGGTAAAATTCATTTTGTTGACGGTGATGCTGATACGGTTGGGGTCGCTGGTCACCTGGGCTGCCGTGTTGATAATACAGCCGCTGTCCCTGCCTTCAGAGGCAGAAGTTAAGACAAACAGGCCGTAGGTCAGTTGATACATTGTTTTATGGTCCATACGATTCTCCTTATTAAAAAATGAAATGAGTGTGATTCTGTATGCCGAGTTATTTTATTCTATAGTTGGCGGGAAGATTTGTCAAGACAAGGGGGCGTATCGCGGATTGGCGGATTGTACAAAGTGTACAAAGGAGTCAGGCTTTTTGGCGGGAAGTATGTGAGAAATGACATTTATCATGTTACCGGGTAAAAAATATGACAAATGTCATATAAAAGTTGTTACATAAAGCAGGTGCCGGAAACGGAAAAGGACGGTATGATAAACATGTACAAAACAATAAAACTTTCAGGGAGGAAAAGAAAATGAAGAAAAAAGTTTTAAGCGTATTTCTTTGTACTGCAATGGCAGTTTCCATGCTGGTAGGCTGCGGCAATTCCGGAGGAACAGAAGCAACCGCACCTGCTGAGTCAGCTCCTGCAGAGTCTGATGCGACAGCAGATGCAGCAGCAGACGCAGCAACGGATGCAGTGGAAGAGGCAGAGGCAGCAGTGGGAGAAAGACCGGAAGGCGGATATAAATTCGGTTATACCTGTATGGATGGTTCCAATCCGTTCTTTGTTATTCTGGAACAGACAATTCGTGAAGAAGTGGAAGCAAACGGCGATACACTGGTATCCTTTGACCCGGCTAATGATGTAACCCGTCAGATCAGCGGTATCGAAGATCTGATTTCTCAGGGAATCGACGCTATGTTCCTGAATCCTGCAGAGGCAGAAGGTATTCTTCCTGCACTGGATATGCTGAAGGAAGCAGGCATTCCGATCATCGGATTTGATACGGAAGTTGCAGATATGAGCTATCTGGTTTCCTATGCAGGTTCCGATAACTACAATGCAGGTAAGGTTTGCGGCGAAGATCTTGTTGCAAAATGTCCTGACGGCGGCCCGATCATCGTATTGGATTCCCCGACCATGAACTCTGTTGTAGACAGAACCAACGGCTTTTTGGATGCCATTGAAGGCAAAGGCTTTGAAATCGTAGCACAGCAGGATGCAAAGGGTAACCTGGAAGTATCTATGGGTATCGCAGAAGACCTGCTTCAGGCACACGGCGACGTAGTGGCAATCTTTGGCGGAAATGACCCGACAGCTCTGGGCGCTCTTGCAGCAGCCAATGCAGCAGGCTTAACAGACTGCCTGATCTATGGTGTGGATGGTTCTCCTGACATCAAGGCAGAGCTTGCATCCGGTGAATCTCTGATTGAAGGTACCGGCGCACAGTCTCCTATCAGCATTGCTAAGAAATCTGTGGAAATTATGTACAATTATCTGGCAGGCGAAGAAGTAGACGACAGATATCCTGTTGAGACTTTCCTGATCACTGCTGATAACGTAGCGGACTACGGCACAGACGGATGGCAGTAAGCTGAATCTGTGAAACAGTATTGTTTTGCAGGACCTGCACGGCTGTCAGATTGAGTGCGGGACTCCCCTGACGGGGCAATAACAGAAAGAAGTGCATAGGCCATATAAATGCGTGCATCTATGTGGCCTATTTTTTTAGGTAATGGAGAGGACAGATAAAGGAAGGTGATAGGGTTTGGCTGAAGAATACTTACTGGAAATGAAAGGGATTCACAAACGGTTTCCGGGCGTGCTTGCGCTGAATAATGTAAGCCTTACGGTAAAGGCGGGAGAAGTGCATGCGCTTTTGGGGGAGAACGGAGCCGGGAAATCGACATTAATCAAGGTTCTGGGCGGTATCTATATAGCGGAAGAAGGAGAAATCTTCATTGAGGGAAAAAAAGTAACCATTGACAGTGTCAGGGCATCTCATGAAAACGGTGTGGCGATTATCCATCAGGAGCTGGTCCTGGTTCCCTATATGACAGTGGCAGAAAATATATTTCTTGGCAGAGAGCCGATGAAGGGCAGGTTCGTGGATTCCAAAAAGATGACTGACGATGCACAGGCTCTGCTGGATGCCAATGATATGCATATTTCTGCGGATACACTTGTAGGAAGTCTGACGATTGCCCAGCAGCAGATGGTGGAGATCGTAAAAGCCATTTCATTCAATTCCAAAATTCTGGTTATGGATGAACCGACATCTTCGATTTCCGACAAAGAAGTGGAATTTTTGTTTGAGACCATGCGGAGTCTTACGGCCAAAGGCGTAGGTATCATTTACATATCGCATAAGATGAGCGAGCTGGAGCAGATCTGCGACAGGGTAACGGTTATGCGTGACGGGGAATACGTGGGAACCAGAGTGGTGAAGGAAACCACAAAGGATGAACTGATTGCCATGATGGTTGGCCGTGAGCTGACAAATTATTATACGAGAGATTTTCTGAAACCGGGCGATGTGGTTCTGCGCTGTGATCATATATCCGACGGCAGGATGGCAAAGGATGCCAGCTTTGAAGTCAGAAAAGGTGAGATCGTGGGCTTTGCCGGACTGGTAGGCGCAGGCCGGAGCGAGGTAATGAAATGCCTCTTTGGCCTGACTAAAAATTACAAGGGCGATATTGAAATAGAAGGCAGCAAGGTACAGATTCATAATCCCATTGAGGCAATGAAATATGGGCTGGCGCTGGTACCGGAGGATCGGAAACTGGAAGGCCTGTACAAAGTACAGAGTGTAAGATATAATTCAACCATAGAGGTGCTGGGAGAATTTATTAAGGGTATTTTTGTGGATGGTGCAAAAGAAGAGGAGATCACACAGAAATATATTGATATGTTGTCTACCAAAACCCCGACACAGGAGCAGTTGATCGGAAATCTTTCCGGCGGGAATCAGCAGAAGGTAATTATCGGAAGATGGCTTGCCACCAATCCGAAAATCCTGATTCTGGATGAGCCTACCAGAGGCGTGGACGTAGGCGCCAAGTCGGAGATTTATGCGATTATGAATGAACTGGTAAAGAAAGGCATGTCCATCATTATGATTTCTTCGGAGCTGCCGGAAATTATCAATATGAGTGACCGTATCTATGTAATGAACGAGGGCAATATTACGGGCTGCCTGTCAAGGGATGAGGTATCTCAGGAAGCCATTATGAAGCTGGCGGCAAATTAGAGAACAGAGAAGGAGGAGAACATCTATGGCTGAAGAAAAAACCGCTGCAGTTTCGAACACTGCAGGTTCAAGATTTTCAAAAGCGGCAAAAATATATTTCAAAGAAAATTTGGGTATTATCGTGGCACTTCTGGTACTGTGTATTTTCCTGGCGGTGAATCCGCTTACCAGCAGTTCCTTTTTAACACAGAAAAACGTATTTAATGTACTTCGTCAGATTTCCACCAACCTGTATCTGGCCTGTGGTATGACGATGGTTATCATACTGGGCGGCATCGATCTTTCGGTAGGTTCCATCATTGCCATGTCCGGCTGCGTGGCTGCAGGCTGTGTATCCAGATATAATCTGCCTCTGGCTGTAGCGCTGCTGTGCGGTGTGCTGGTAGGTCTGGTAGTGGGTATGTTTAACGGTTATGTGATTTCCAGTACCACCATTCCGCCTTTTATTGTGACGCTGGCTACGATGAACGTTGCAAAGGGGCTTGCCTATGTATATACGGGCGGTTCTCCGGTGCGTGTGGTAACAAAGGAGTGGCAGTTCGTAGGTGCAGGCTATATCGGTCCGGTTCCCACCCCGGTAGTCCTTCTTGTGATTGTTCTTCTGGTAACGGCAATCATTATGAATAAGACAAAGCTGGGCCGCCATCTGTATGCAGTGGGCGGCAATGCCCAGGCAGCAGAGTTTTCCGGCATCAGTGTGGCAAAGGTAAAATTCCTGGTACATACCTATTCCGGCATTATGGCAGGTCTGGCAGGTATCGTACTGGCTTCCCGTATGTATTCCGGACAGCCTACGGCAGGCGACGGTGCAGAGATGGATGCCATTGCGGCAGTTGTGGTAGGCGGTACCAGTATGGCCGGCGGTTCCGGTAAGATCGGCGGTACCATCATCGGCGGTCTGATCATCGGTGTGCTGAACAATGGTCTGAATCTGATGAACGTCAATTCCTTCTGGCAGTATGTGGTAAAAGGATGTGTTATCCTTCTGGCAGTATATCTGGACTACATCAGAAATAAAAAATCCAAGTTATAAACAATACGGAATATACAGACAATACAACTGACACCTGGCATCCGACTGTGGGATGCCGGGTGTCTTTCATAACATGAAAAACGGGAGAATGTCCGATGCAAGGCAGATGGCAGGGAAAGCAGAAAATTCTATACGGGCTCTGTGCGGCAGGGCTGATGGTATCGGTCTTTTTGCATGGATGTGCAGGCGGGTGGGAGAGGGATGCGGCAGAAAGAGAGCAGCAGAAGTTCGGCGCCACCTATATGACCATGAACAATCCTTATTTTCAGGATATGAATGCGGAAATTGAGGAAATCGTGGAAGCCAACGGGGATATTCTGATTTACCGGGACCCGGCTCAGGATCAGGAAAAACAGAACGAGCAGATTATGGACATGCTGGACGAAGGGATTACCGGCCTTTTTTTAAATCCGGTGAACTGGGAAACGGTCAGACCGGCCCTGATTGCCTGCAAGGAGGCCCGGGTTCCTGTTTTTGTCATAGATACCAATGTATATGATGACGAGTATGTGGCGTTTTCCATTCTTTCGGACAATTATGATGCAGGGGTACAGTGTGCGCTGGATATGATGAAGAAGAGAAGCCGTGCCGGTATCGTTGTCATTGACAGTCCCGGTACCAAATCCATAGACGACAGGGTGGCAGGATTTCTGGATACCATAGAAGGAAGGGGAGAGTATCAGGTCGTCGCCTGGCTGCACGGAAAGGGAGAGCTGGAAATCTCTATGGATGTGATGCAGGAGCTGCTCAGATCCGGCAGCAATGCACAGGATTTTGATGTGGTGCTGGGAGGAAATGACCCCACTGCTCTGGGAGCCCTGGCAGCACTGCAGATGAACCAGATGCAGGACGGGATCCTGATTTATGGAATCGACGGTTCGCCGGACGGGAAGGTAATGATTAAGGAAGGGTATATGGAAGGCAGCAGTGCACAGCAGCCTCTCGTCATTGCCGATAAGGCGGTTTCTATGGCATATGATTATCTGGACGGAAACGAGGTGGAAAATCTGGTGATCGTACCGGTTACCATGATTACCAGGGATAACATCGATCAGTTTGACCTGGCCGGGTGGCAGTAAGGAGTGGAAGATACGATGCAGCAGGTAAAATTACGGGATATCAGAGTCCTTATGATGGCAGTGAATTTTATTGGAGTGCTTTTCACGACAGTCTCGGTGGCAGCGACGACAGAATGGATCTGTTCCCGCTATGAAGCAAGAGATTTTCTGGATACGGTGCATGCCATTCCGGTGCAGCCCCGGATGAATGTAATTGTGGTGACAGCGCTGTATCTTATTTTGGTGGCTGTTTTTATCGCACAGGAACGGTATGTGAATCAGACCGGAAGAATTTACCTGCTTTTGGTGCTGGAATTTATGATCAGTGCAGTCATTGTGGGTGTGATGAATTTTAACTATAACGGCCTGTTTTTTCTTGTGTTCACCGGTGTGATGTACCATGCCAAAGGAGACAAGGGGAAGTATCTGGTGATCTGCCTTGCTCTGATCAGTTTCCTGCTGACTGATTCCAAGCTGCTTTCCATCAATTTTGATCTGTATTCCATCAATGATTATTTTAATTTTTATGATGCATCGGTGCAGCAGTATCTTCTGGGCGCTTATAATCTGCTGAATTCACTGAATATTATCCTCTTTATTATTTACTGTATTCTGATGATCCAGCAGCAACGGGGGACCATTGATGAGGTCAATCTGCTGTATGAGGAGATCCGGAAAACCAATCAGGATCTGGAAAACGCCAATCATCAGTTGAAGGAATATGCTAAAATTACGGAGCGTATGGGGGAAACCAGAGAGCGGAACCGGCTGGCCAGAGAGATTCATGATACACTTGGGCATACACTGACCGGCATTTCGGTGGGCATTGATGCCTGCATTGCAATGGTGGAGCTGGCGCCCAGGGAGGCAAAGAACCATCTGGAGCGTATTTCTGCGGTGGCAAGAAACGGCCTGCTGGATATCCGGCGTTCTGTCAACGAGCTGAAACCGGATGCACTGGAGCGTCTGGGGCTGGAATCTTCTATTACCAAGATGATCACGGATATGAAGTCGGTGACGGATATGCAGATTTTCTTTGACTGCCGGATCAAACCACTGAAATTTGACCAGGATGAAGAAAGCGCCATATACCGGGTGATTCAGGAAAGCCTGACCAATGCCATGCGTCACGGCAAGGCAAGCCGGGTGCGGATCGTGATGGAGCGGCAGGAGGATACGGCTGTGCTGACCATCAATGACAACGGCATCGGCTGTAGTGAGATCAAGAACGGATTTGGGACAAAGCATATTATGGAGCGTATCGGCATGCTGAACGGTACCGTGGAATTTAAGAGTGAGAACGGATTCAGCGTGATTGCCAGAATACCCATCAGATGGGGGGAAGAGTATGATTAAAGTATTGATTGCGGACGATCAGGAGCTGATCCGGCAGAGCCTTCGGATCGTATTGAATACAAAGGAAGAAATGCTGGTCACGGATACGGCGGCCAACGGACAGGAGGTAATCCAGAGCATCCGCAGGGAAATGCCGGATGTGATTCTGATGGATATCCGTATGCCCAAAATGGACGGTGTACAGTGTACCAAAATCATCAAAGAAAATTATCCGGAGGTGAAAATCATCATCCTGACCACATTTGACGATGATGAGTATGTATACAATGCCTTGAAATTCGGGGCCAGCGGTTATCTGCTGAAGGGGGTTTCTATGGATGAGCTGGCGGAGGCCATCCATACGGTTTACAGCGGACGGGCCATGATCAATCCCGATATTGCCACCAAGGTGGTAAAGCTCTTTTCGCAGATGGCGAAAGCGGATTTTTCCATACAGGTGGAAGAGCAGCGGGAAAAAGAACTGACAAAGACGGAGTGGAAGATCATAGAACAGGTGGAGTTCGGCGCTTCCAATAAGGAAGTGGCGGGCAATCTGAACCTTTCGGAAGGGACCGTGCGGAACTATTTAAGTACCATTTTGAATAAACTGGGACTGCGGGATCGGACACAGCTTGCTATCTGGGCAGTACAGACCGGAGTCAGCAAGAGAAAGCCGGAGCATATATGAGCAGGAAAAAGAAAATCAGCATAGCGGCAGGCCTGTTTGGCATTCTGGCATTGCTGGCAGGCGGCCTGATTTATCAGAGTAACCGGGTGGTGGTGCTGGAGGTGGGCATCTTTGCAGGAAGCAACTGGGATGTGGCCAATGCCAACAGCTATGTGATCATAGACAAGGCTGTGGAAAAGTTTGAGGCAGAGCATACCAATGTAAAGGTACATTATTACAGCGGCATCCGGAAAGAGGACTATTCTGAGTGGTTTTCCAGGCAGGTACTCCGGGGCAGAGAGCCGGATGTGTTTATGGTACTGGGAGAAGATTTCAATCAGTTTGCGGAAATCGGTATCATGAAAGATCTGGAGCCGCTGATGATGGCAGACCAGGACTTTCAGAAAGAGAGCTATTACAGTACGGCGCTGCAGGCGGGACAGTATGGAGGACGGCAGTATGCCCTGCCTTATGAAACGGTACCGACCCTGATGTTTGTCAATAAGTCGCTGCTGAACCGGGAAGGGCTGTCCGTACCGGACAATGACTGGACCTGGGACGATCTGTATCAGATCTGCAGGCAGATCACCAAAGACCGGGACGGGGACGGCCTGCTGGATCAGTTCGGCACTTACAATTACGGATGGACAGAAGCAGTCTATTCCAATGGCGCCGAGCTCTTTGATGAAAACGGAACAGAGAGTTATTTTAACGATGAGCGGGTGACGGAGGCGGTGCGCTTTACCAAGCAGATTACCGACCTGAATCAGAGACAGAAGGTGTCGAAGGACGATTTTGACAGTGGGAATGTGGCGTTTATGCCGCTGCCTTTTACGGAATACAGGACCTATAAAACCTATCCTTATAAGATCAAGAAATATACAAAATTCCAGTGGGACTGTATCACACTGCCGGCAGGCCCGGAAGGGGGCAATACCTCCATGATCAATACGCTCCTGATGGGAATCAGCAATCATACGGAAGAAGAACAGCTGGCATGGGAATTTTTAAAGCTGCTGACTTATGATGAAGAAATCCAGATGGATCTGTTCCGGTATTCCCAGGGGGTGTCCGTGCTTCGGGAAGTAACCACTTCCAGAGAGACAGGAGAAATCCTACAGGCCGATATGGAGAAAAATGAAAAGTTTATTGACAATAACCTGGTCAGCGATGTGATCGAAAACGGTGTGGTGACCCCTAAATTTCCCAAGTATGCCGATGCCATTGCAATGGCGGACAATGAGATCAACCGGATCATAGAAGATGATGACAATATTGATAACTCCATGCGCATCCTGCAGAGACAGATCGGAAAGTATCTGCGCAGGTAGATGGTTGGTACTTGTTTCCGGAAATAAAAGAAGATATAATAAAAAGAAAGACATCGGAAAATAAAACAGCGGGAGGAGAAAAGAATGGCAGCAAAAAAATATGATGTATTGGCATTGGGGGAACTTTTGATTGATTTTACGGAAAATGCACGGAGCAGTCAGGGCAATCCCATGTTTGAAGCCAATCCCGGCGGTGCGCCCTGCAACGTACTGGCTATGCTGAATAAGCTGGGCAAGAAAACAGCCTTTATGGGAAAGGTGGGGAAGGACCAGTTCGGAGTGATGCTCAGGCAGGTACTGGATGAGCTGGGCATCGATACAAAATGCCTGTATGTGGATGAGGAAGTGCGCACCACACTGGCTTTTGTACATACGGCTGAGGACGGAGACAGAGATTTTGCATTTTACAGAAATCCCGGAGCGGATATGATGCTGGATGTATCCGAAGTGAAGGAAGAAGTCATCCGGGATACGGAGATTTTTCATTTCGGTACCCTTTCCATGACCCATGAGGGTGTGCGGGAGGCTACCAAAAAAGGGCTTGAGATCGCAAAAGAGAATGGCATTATCATTTCCTTTGACCCCAACCTGCGTCCGCCTCTCTGGAAGAGCCTGGAGGATGCAAAGGAGCAGATTCTGTATGGGATGGAACGGTGTGATATTCTGAAGATTTCCGACGATGAAGTACTATTCGTATCCGGATGTGAGACTGTGGAGGAAGGCGCTCAGTGGATCCGGGAGCATTACGGTTCCATCAGACTGCTGCTGACCACACTGGGCAAGGAAGGCAGTGTGGCATATTACGGAGACTGTAAAGTGGAAGTGAAGCCTTTCCTGAATCCGGATACCATCGAGACAACAGGCGCCGGGGATACGTTCTGTGCATGTATTTTAAATTATGTGCTGGAACACGGCCTGGAGTCTCTGACAGAGGAAGATTTAAAGGCCATGCTTACGTTTGCCAACGGAGCTTCCAGCCTGATTACCACCAGACGGGGAGCGCTGAAGGTGATGCCGGAGAAAGCGGAAGTGGAAGCCTATATTGCAGGCAGATGAGAAGAAAAGAAAGAGGGGAATACAGGAGGCCATGAAGTCGGCCTCCTTTTTTTCATGCAAAAAACGGCATAAAACCAAACCGTTTTCCGCAAAAGATGTCACATTTTTGCAAGAAAAGGAAATTGTGCAAAATGTGAAAAAACAAAGAGCGAAAGAAAGACAAACAAAGAAAATAATAACAAATATTTAGAATATCCGGGAGAAAATTTGGATGATACAATAAAAAAGGTAAGAAAAGTACAAAAAATTTGTGCAAAAGAGAAAAAACAGGAGGAAAGCAGAATATGAAAAAGAAAGCATTGGCACTTTTACTGGGTATTTGTATGGTAACCATGACAGCCTGCGGTTCCCAGGCGCCGGAAGCAGCGTCCGGAACTCCCGCACAGGAGTCGGCAGATAAGGCAGCAGGCGGCGAGCAGGAAGCAGAGGCGCCTGCAGAAGGGGAAAAGGCAGCAGCAGGAGAAGCAGTGGCAGGCGTTGTCTGGTACAACTTTGCAGATACCTTTATTTCCAATGCACGCCAGACATTGATTAATATCGGGGCAGCCGATGGTACGATTACCATTACGGATGCGGACAGCACCAATGATGTAAGTACACAGACCAGTAATATGAACAATTTCTTTACACAGGGTGTGGATTATCTGGTACTGAACAATATTAACACAGGAGCAATTTCTGAAATCTGTGATCAGATTCTGGAAGAGGGCTGCTATGGTATCTTTGCCAATACCGATACCCCTACAGACGAGGATTTTGCGAAAAATGACAAGCTCTACAGTGTATCTTCTGTCGCTACCCAGTCCGGTACGATTATGGGCGAGGCACTGGCAGAGTACTGGAAAGCACATCCGGAAGCAGACCGCAACGGAAACGGCAAGCTGGATTATGTGATGCTGCTGGGAATCCAGGGACATTATGATACCACAGTACGTTCTCAGTATTCCGTACAGGCTCTGGAAGATGCAGGAATAGAAGTGAACAACATCGGCGGCGAGATCATCTGCGATTACAGCCGTGCTACCGCGCAGGAAAAAGTGGCGGCTCTGCTGGCAAATTACAGTGATGACATCGATGCAGTCATTGCCTGCAACGACGATATGGCTCTGGGGGCTATCGAAGCTCTGAAAGCAGGCGGCTTCTTCGCAGGAGAGGACAGCTACCTTCCGGTTTGCGGTGTGGATGCTACCGTAAACGGATGCCAGGCGATCAAGGACGGCACACTTCTGGTAACGGCTATGAACAACCCGGTTACACTGGCAAAAGCAATCTATAAAGTCATGTATCTGACCAATAACGGAGAAGAGGTTACTACAGAGACAATTGGTCTGGAAGGCGTATCCGTGGACGGACACAGAGTATGGCTGGATTATTCACCGGTTACGATCGAAAATGTGGATCAGGCCACCTATGATATCAACGATACAGCATTTTAAACATAAGAAAGGCTCCGGTACTGCCTGGCGGCGCCGGAGCCCTTTGTTTTATACAGAGGAGGGTTACTATGGAAGCAACCAAATATGTCCTTGAGATGAAGCACATCTGTAAGAGCTTTCCGGGTGTGAAAGCACTGGATGATGCTTCGCTGACGGTGAGGGCAGGTACGGTGCATGCGCTGATGGGAGAAAACGGAGCTGGAAAGTCCACATTGATGAAATGCGCTTTCGGTCTGTACCAGCCTGACGAAGGAGAAATACGGATTGACGGCAATGTGGTGTCTCTGCCTACGCCCAAATCCGCCATGTTACAGGGAATTTCCATGATTCATCAGGAACTGAACCCGATTATGACTAGGAATGTCATGGAAAATATATGGGTGGGGAGAGTCCCCTATAAGAAGGTGGCCGGTGTCCACTGGGCAGATGACCGGAAGATGTTCCAGGATACGCAGAAATTGTTTGAAGATCTGGGAATCCACATCGATCCGAAGGAAAAGGTGAGCAATCTGTCGGTATCCCACTGTCAGCTTCTGGAAATTGCCAGAGCCGTTTCCTATGGCGCCAAGGTAATTATTATGGATGAGCCGACTTCCTCACTGACCGAAACAGAGTCGGAACTTCTGTTTGCCATTATCAAAAAGCTGACGGCACAGGGGGTTGCCATTATTTACATATCCCATAAGATTGAAGAGGTACTGGATATCACAGATGAGGTAACCGTGCTGCGGGACGGGCAGCTGGTGGGAAACTGGCCCACGAAAGAGCTTGATATGGACAGCATCGTCAGCAAGATGGTGGGACGGGATATGACCAACCGCTTCCCGAAACCGGAGCATACACCGGGGGAGGTATTCCTGGAAGTATCCCACCTGACATCTGCGGTTCCCCATTCTTTTACAGATATCAGCTTTGCACTTCACAGAGGTGAGATACTGGGGATCGGCGGGCTGGTGGGCGCACAGAGAACCGAACTGATGGAAAGTATTTTCGGACTTCGGCCGATTGCGTCGGGAACGGTCCGGATCGACGGGGAAGAGGTGAAAATCGGCAGCCCTCAGGAAGCCATCCGGCATAAAATCGCTCTGCTGACAGAGGAACGCCGTGTGACCGGAATCATTCCCATGCTGTCAGTGGGAGAGAACATCGTACTGGCAAATCAGACGGCAAACCATAAACGGTATACAGGAGGAACAGGATTTCTCAATTATGCGGCCCGGACAGAGGACGCACAGAAATATGTGGAATCTCTGTCAATCAAGACACCGGGGCTGAAAACACAGATTCAGTATCTGTCAGGAGGCAATCAGCAGAAAGCGCTGCTGGGACGGTGGATGCTGTTGGAGCCGGATATCCTGATTATGGATGAACCCACCCGCGGTATTGATGTGGGTGCGAAATATGAGATTTACTGTCTGATGGAAGAAATGGTACAGAACGGAAAATGTGTGATTATGATCAGTTCCGAAATGCCGGAGCTGATGGGAATGTCTGACCGGATCATGGTTATGTGTGAAGGGCATCTGTCCGGGATCCTGAATCGGGATGAAGTATCGGACGAACGCATTATGTATCTTGCAAGTACCTATGAGAAGGGAGAGAGCGAATATGCAACTGAAAAACGGTAAAATCAAAGATTTTATGATGAATTATGCCCTGTACCTGATAATGCTGCTAATTGTGATTATCATCGCGATTATTTCACCGAAATTTATTTCCATCCGTGTGTTCCGGGATATTCTGACCCAGAGTTCCACCAGGATGCTGGTGGCGCTGGGCTGTATGTTTATCATCGTATCCGGCTCCGCCGATCTGTCAGGCGGACGTGTGGTAGGCCTTGCGGCAGTGGTATCCGGTTCCCTGGCACAGCAGGCTGCCTATGCCAATAAATTCTGGCCCGAGATGGGAGAGCTTCCGGTGATCGTACCGGTACTGGCTTCCGTACTGGTGGGACTTCTGGTAGGCGCCTGCAACGGCTATGCGGTGGCAAAACTGAAGGTTCCGGCATTCCTGGCCACTTTGGGTATGCAGATGATTGCATATGGTGTGAACTGTCTATACTTTAATAAAGCGCCCAACAATTCCCAGCCTCTGGGCGGCTATCAGGAAGCCTTCGGCAATCTGGGCACAGGACAGATTATGGGGATTCCCATCCTTGTCATTATCGCACTGGCACTGTGTGCTATTGTATGGATTATCCAGACAAGGACTTGTCTGGGACGTGAAATCTTTGCAGTGGGCGGTAACGCCAATGCAGCCAAAGTTTCGGGAATTAATGTATTCAAGATTCTGATGATTACCTATATGCTGGCAGGCGCCCTGTACGGATTTGCAGGCTGCCTGGAAGCGGCAAGAACCGGCAGCGCCACCAGTTCCTATGGCCTTAGTTATGAATTGGATGCCATCGCTTCCTGTATCGTGGGCGGATGCTCTGCAAGCGGCGGAATCGGTTCCGTACCCGGGGTCATTGCAGGTGTGCTGATCTTTAATATTATCAATTACGGCCTGACTTTTATCGGTCTGAGTTCTTACTGGCAGTTTGTGGTAAAGGGCCTGATTATCATTATCGCAGTAGCCATCGATGTAAGGAAATATGCAGGAAAGAATTGATGGATGAGTTTTGACACCTGTATCCCGGAAATCCTATAATGGACAAAAAAAGGGGCAATCGATGTATGAAAAGAAAGCTGTGGTGCTGGCTTGCGGCAGCTCTTGCAGGGCTGTTCGCAGTGGGAGCATGGGTGTTCTGGTTTTGGCGAGGGCAGACGGATACCGGTGGCATGGAGCGGATCCGGGTCACGGCAGTGCTGCCCCATGATGACTATGTGTACTGGACAAAGACGCGGGAAGGGATCGTTGCAGGCGGGTTGGAGTATGGTGTGGATGTGAAAATCGTATTGCCCCGTATGAATTATGATGTTCCCCAGATGACGGAGCTGATCCGTCAGGAAACGGCGGCAAAGGCCGATGCCCTGATCGTACAGGGAATAGAGGATGAAAAGTATCTGGAAGCCCTGCAAAAAGCGCAGAGGCAGGGAATCCTGATTGTCCTGATTGATACGGATGTGGACGGCGGGTTTCCCCATCTCTATGTGGGTACGGATAACTATGCCGCAGGAAAGAAGATGGGAGAGGCTGTGGCAGAAATCACAGAGGGAGAGGGAACCATCGCCGTGTTATCCGGTGAGAAAAACTATCCGAATCTGGAAGAGCGCTATGAAGGAATATGCAGTGTGCTGGCAGACTATCCGGATCTGCAGGTGGCCTGTGTGGAATACAATCAGTATGACGGGCTTCGGGTGATAGAAAAATACCATGCCATTCTGAAGGCATATCCGCAGGTGGATACGCTGGTGTGCGTGGAAGGCACATCCGGCCAGGCGCTGGGGCCCAGACTGACCAGGCAGAACAGAAAATATGAGCATATTGTGGTGTTTGACTTATCTGAGGAAACGCTGCAGGGACTGCGGCTGGGAGCCTTTGAAGGGGTGATGAAACAGCAGCAGGAGATGATGGGACGGATTGCAGTAAGGGAAATACGGCAGTATATCGAATCCGGAGGCGTATGGGACCGGAAGATCCTGACAGATGTGGACTGGATCACCTCGGAGAGCCCGGAGGCCGAAGCCTATGAATAGAGAACGGAAAAAATCCATCAGTGTGGAATATCAAAAAGGCTATTATGTGATTTTCTGCTGCGTGATTATTATGTTTGCAGCGGCCACCATCGGGAACTGGATGCTGTCCAGAGGGTATCGGAGCACCCTGAATGAACTGCTGGAACTGAATCAACTGTATGTGGAAATAGAGACTTCCAATATGGTGATCAACGATGCCTATCTGTATCTGCGGGAAAGCAGTATGGAAAGCTATGCCTCTGAAAAGGAAAATATACGGCGTCAGATTGAGGTGGTCAACCGACAGGTGGAACGGGAGTATTCCCGTTCCAAAAAAGATCTGACCTGTATGACGGAAACCTATCTGGAAGAATGTGATGCACTGATCGGGCTGCTGGAAACTTATCTGTCTGACAATCCGGGCAGAGTCAGCAATGAGGAAATCGACCGGCAGTATCAGGCAGCGCAGGAGGTGATGGACTATATCAATACCAGCTTTAAGGAAATTTATTCCATAGAGCTGACTGTTTCTCAGAAGAGGGAGCAGGAGATGGTAAAGCTGAGCCGGAGTATCAGCTTTCTGCAGATCGGCCTTCTTTTGCTGGGCCTGATCATTTATCTGCGCCACAACCTGAAAATCATCCGAAATATTTCGGAAAGCCTGGGGCAACTGACGCAGTTTGTGGAATGTGTGAAAGGGAATCTTTACCATACGGAACGTCTGGAACTGAAGTCCCATGATGAACTGCTGATTCTGGCGGATACGATCAATGAGCTGCTGGATATTATACAGGAGCAGGTGGAGCAGCTGGAGCAGGACAGCCAGATCCGGGAGCAGATCCGGGAAATGGAGATTGACAATCTGCGCTTGAAAAATGAACTGCAAAGCAGCCAGATGGATTTGCTCCAGTCAAGGATCAATCCGCATTTTCTGTTTAATACATTAAATATGATTTCCAATTCTGCAGTCATAGAGGATGCGGAACAGACGAGAATGCTGATTGATATTACGGCAGAGTACCTGCGCTACAATCTGGACCGTCTGACCAAAACGGTTTCCCTGAAAGAGGAGCTGGAGAATGTGAAGGATTATATTTACATTCAGAAATGCCGGTTTGAAGAACGGTTCGCTTTTGTCTTTGAAACTGACGAGCAGTGCAGCGGACAGAAAATGCCCTGTATGATTCTGCAGCCTCTTGTGGAAAATGCCCTGAAACACGGACTGTATCATATGCGCAGCGGAGGAAAAATCATCATCCGGACCAGGGCCGAGGGCAGCTTTACGGTCATGGAAATCGAGGACAACGGCTGCGGCTTTCCGGAGGAATATCTGGAAAAAATCCGGAGCGGCATATTTGAGCATGAGCGGGACAACCATGTGGGAATCCGGAATATTTATATGAGGCTGAAGCTGTTTTACAAGGGACAGATACGTTTTTGGGTGGATAGCTGCAAGGGAAAGACAGTACTGCATATCGTGGTGCCCAGACAGAACGTCTGTAAAGGAGAGTAGGTATGTATACACTGATTATAGCAGACGATGAAAAGGCGGCATGCAAGCGGCTGGAGCTGTTTACCAGACGGGAATTTCCGGACATCGAAATTGCAGCGATTGTCAATGACGGATATGAACTGGTCCACAGCGTGGAGCAGCTTTCGCCTGACATCGCCATTGTGGATGTGAATATGCCGGGGATGAACGGAATCCAGGCCATTCAACTGCTGCATGAGAGAAAGGTAAAGACCAGGTTTATCATCAACACAGCATATGATGAGTTTGACTATGTAAAGCAGGCATTGGATCTGAAAGTGGATGCATACCTGCTGAAGCCGGATAAGAAGGAAAACTTTCTCAATACCGTAAAACAGGTGTGTGAAAGCATTGAAAAGGAGCGGGAGGATATGGCCTCCAGAAATCAGATGCATTCTCTGCTGATGGGTATGCATTCCGTACTGGAAAGTGATATGATATATTCGGTTCTGATGAAGGAGCCATCCCAAAGCAGTATGCAGATGTACTGTGATATGCATGCCATCCGCTTCTGTGGCGCGGCGCTTGCCACCATTCTTCCACTGGGATTTGAGGAGAGTGGGACGCTGCCGGAGAAAAATGCCTGGAATGAAACGGTGCACCATGCATTGGAAGGCCTGTGCAACTGCATTGTCAATGCAACGGAACACGGCATTGTGCTGATCCTGATGGCGCAGAATACATCCTCTGAGGAGGAAAATACGGCAGAATGGGCACGGGATCTGGTCTATCTGGCAGTGGAAGAGCTGAGCCGGGAGCACGGAATGCATTTTCGGGCGGGCGTGGGCGGTTTTTATGAAAAACTGGAGGAGCTTCCCCTTTCCTATCAGGAAAGCCTGGAAGATCTGTATGACCAGCCGCCGGAGGAGAAAGAGGAAGAAAACCGCTGCGGCCTGGAATGCTGGCAGGAACAGCTGGGGCGGATCCTGTGCCTGAGCAGAGACGGCAGCCTTTCCACTTACGTGGAGGAAGCCATCCACTACATGGAGCAGAATTTTGTAAAAGACATCGCCCTGGACAATGTGGCAGAGGCCATCGGGATCAGTCCTTTTTATTTAAGCCGCATCATCAGCCAGGAACTGGGCATCACCTTTGTAGAATACCTGACCGGCCTGCGGATCGTAGAGGCAGCCAAACTGGCAGCCACCACAAAACTGTCACTGAAGCAGATTGCAGACCGGACCGGCTACCCCAATGCAGCATACCTGTGCCGGGTGTTTAAAAAGTATGCGGGAAAGACCATCGGTCAGGTACGGCGGGAATCCCAGAAATAAAAAACAGCAGATACCAAGACAGCGCATGGAACAGAGAGCGGACGCAGAAAGCGGCCGGGAACTGTTCCGGAAGAGATGCGCAGGGAGGGAATCTGCGGAACTGGAATCAAAAACAGCAGATACCCGGATGGTGCGGGTAACGGGTTCGGACGCGTGAGACGGC
>CANDNA010000005.1 GCA_947385955.1 uncultured Clostridia bacterium | reverse complement strand
CCGCAAGAATTGCTTCCGTTCTGTGATTGATCGTATATTCCGCAATTTCAATCCACTCCCGAAATCCTGCCGCATACTCCCGCAGGCTGTACACGGCAGGATTGGAATGTATGTATTTGGCATTGACTGCCGCCAGCAATACCCTCATAGGTCCCTCACCTGGACAGACTGTCCGTAAAACGCTCAAATGCCGCCATACCGGCCTCATCCCGCTTAAACACACCGGCATCCTCCAGTACCTGACTGAATACCAGGCCGATTTCTTTCTGCAGGATCTGATCTGCGTTTTCTTCTGTTACCTGCTCATACCCTTTCAAAAACGCCTCTGCCCAGTCGGCATGCTTTTCAATTTCTTCTATACTGCGGATGTCCTTTCCCTGCAGGATCGCATCCTTTAACAGCTCCATCTCCGCTTTCAGCCGGGAAGGCAGTATGGCCAGGCCCAGCACCTCAATCAGACCGATGTTTTCTTTCTTGATATGGTGCAGCGCAGCATGGGGATGGAATACCCCCAGCGGATGCTCTTTTGTGGTAATATTATTGCGCAGCACCAGATCCAGCTGGAACTTCCCGTCTTTATAATGGGCAATGGGAGTAATGGTATTGTGAGGCTCCCCGTCTGTTTCCGCATAAATAAAGGCAGACGGATCCGAATACCCCCGCCACCGCTCCAGAATCAGATCTGACAGTTCTGTCAGTTTATTCCTGTCGCTGCAGCGCAGCCGGATCACAGACATAGGCCATTTTACGATGCCCGCCTCCACATCCTCAAATCCTTTTACCCGAAAGATACGTTCCACCGGCGCCCTGTCCATTGCAAATTCATAGTGGCCGCCCTGGAAATGGTCATGGCTTAGAATGGAACCGCCCACAATGGGCAGATCTGCATTGGAGCCTACAAAATAATGGGGAAACTGCTCCACAAAATCCAGCAGTTTGCAGAAAGTGCCATGCTCTATTTTCATCGGCACATGCTCGCCGTTAAATACAATACAATGTTCATTGTAATATACATACGGGGAATACTGCATATTCCAGTCGCTGTCCTGAATGATTACCGGCATTACCCGATGGTTCTGGCGGGCCGGATGGTTCAGCCGTCCCCGGTATCCCACATTTTCCCGGCACAGCAGGCATTTGGGGTATCCGCTCTGTTTTGCCTGACGGGCAGCGGCAATGGCTTTCGGGTCTTTCTCCGGTTTGGAAAGATTGATCGTAATGTCCAGTCTGCCGTACTCTGTTTCTGCCGTCCATTTCATGTCCCTGGCAATCCGGTAACGCCGGATATAATCCGTATCCTGACTGAATTTGTAGTAAAAATCAGTGGCCTGCCGGGGCGATTTTTCATACAGGGCATGGAATGTACTGATGACCTCACTGGGTCTTGGCGTTAAAATCCCCATAATCTTTGTATCAAATAAATCTCTGTGGACGATATCGTCCTCCGGCATCAGGCCGCTCTCATGGGCATAGTCCAGCATTTCTGCCAGAATCCCCTCCAGATCCTCCGTGGTTACTTCTGCACCTTCGTCCTCTCCGCCCATCTCTCCCGGCTCATCCAGATCGAACAGCTCCAGCAGTCTGTTGATGGTATAGATTCTGTCCGCCTCTGTTATCAGCCCTGTTACAATGCCATATTCTGTCAGCTTTCTGATTGCATCCTGAATCATCTCATTGCCTCCTTATAATACAGACGGACCGTTTCCGATGTCCACCACATAAAAGTCTGCTTTCTTTCCCACTCTCTTTTCATAAGCGGCGCCCACCTGTGAAATAAAGGTATCCACTGCCTCGTCTTTTACAATGCTCACCGTGCAGCCGCCAAAGCCGCCGCCGGTAATCCGGGAACCGATCACCCCGTCCACCTTCCAGGCTTCTTCCGCCAGTACATCAATTTCCTCACAGGATACCTCATAGTCATCCCGCAGCGACACGTGGGAAGCATTCATCAGCCTGCCAAACAGCCCGATATCATTTTTTTTCAGAGCATCCACTGCCTGAATCGTCCTCTGGTTTTCATAGACCGCATGTTTTGCCCGTTTACGTCTTACTTCGTCCTTAATCGCTGACTGATAGGTCTCAAACTGTTCTTCGGACAGATCTCCCAGTGTCTTAATACCGATCACTTCCTGCAGCTCTTTCAGAGCCGTTTCACATTCATTGCGGCGTTCATTGTATTTGGAATCCACCAGTTTATGCTTCACATTGCTGTTGGTAATCAGAATCTTGGCGCCATCCAGTACAAGAGGCGCATATTCATAGGACAGATCTGCCGTGTTCAGAAAGATGGCATTGTCCTTTTTCCCCATTGCAGAGGCAAACTGATCCATAATACCGCAGTTCATTCCATTGAAATTGTTCTCGGAATATTGTCCGATCAGCGCGATGTCAATGTTGCTGACATCAAAGCCATATTCCTGTTTCAGCATAAAACCGGTTGCCACTTCCAGAGAGGCAGAGGAAGAAAGTCCCGAACCTGCCGGAATGTTGCCATACAGTACCATGTCCAGGCCACAGTCCATCGTAAAGCCCCTGCCTGCAAAGGCCCACATGACGCCTTTGGGATAATTGGTCCATTCTGCCGCATCCTCAGGCTTTATATCATCAATGGAAGATTCCAGTACGCCCAGAGAGTCAAAATTCATGGAGTAAAAACGCAGCTTATGATCTTCCCGCTTTTTTACCGCCATATAGGTACCGATTGTCAGGGCACAGGGAAACACATGCCCGCCGTTATAGTCCGTATGCTCGCCGATCATGTTCACCCGCCCCGGTGCAAAATACACGGATACGCCGTCTGCACTGCCGTACAGCTCTTTAAATTTCTCCAGTAATTTCTCTTTCATAGCCCCATCTCCTTCTGTTGTTTTCACGTCCTGCAGCGTGCCTGCCCCAGCGCTTTCTTTCTGGCGCTGCGCCGCTCATTGCTTTCATAAGTATCTTACCATACTTTATCCGGTTCTGCCTGTTTTCTTTGTTGCATAAAGCTGTGAAAATGTTAAATATCTTCCAGGTCAATTACTTTTGTGCCGATTTTTTCCCGGAATCTTTTGTCATGCTCCACAATGAGCATGGACGGCCGGCAGGTCAGGAGAAGTTCTTCTATCTGGATTCTGGAAAATACATCTATATAGTTCAAAGGCTCATCCCAGATATACAGATGAGCCGGGGTCACCAGGCTGGCCGCCAGCAGCACCTTCTTTTTCTGGCCTTCCGAAAAAGCCTCCATCGGCTTGCCAAACTGAACCCGTTCCAGGCCTAATTGCCGCAGAACGGCATAAAACAGCGTTTTATCCAGTCCCCGCTTTTCACGGAATACGTCAACACTGCCCTTTAAAAGCCCCGTATCCTGGTTGACATAAGACAGCACCACACCGGAAGCCGTTTCCAATACGCCCTGTTCTGTCATGGCTTTCTTCCGGGCCTCCTCCTCTCCTGTGAGCCGACAGAGTATGGCCCGGATCAGGCTGGATTTTCCACATCCGTTTTTTCCGTTCAGGAAAACCCGTTCCCCCTCCTCCAGGGTAAAAGAGAGCCCGGAAAACAGATTTTTCCCTTCTCCATAGCCCAGCCCATAATCCTGCGCTCTCACCAGCACCTTTTTCTTATGCCGGAGCGGAAACAGCTTCAGCGCCGCCACGTTTTCCATATCCTGCAGCAGCCCCTCTTTCTCTGCGATTTTTCTCTCTATCCTGCCTTCTATCTGCTTTACCCGGCTCTGCATCTTTTTGGTCTTTGCCCCGATATGTGCTCTTGTGGGCCGGTCATGCTCTTTCACCGGGTCATATCCGATCTTCGTGCGCTCATTTTGGTCCGCCCATTGCCCTGCACGCCTGGATGCCTGCTGCAGTTTCCGAATTTCTTTTTTATGTTTTTCATTTTCCATTCTGGAAAAGTTGTCCCTGCGGCTCTTATTTTCCCACCAACTGGAAAAATTGCCTTTCTGAACCTCAATGGTACATCGGTTCAGTACCAATACATGGTCAATACAGGCATCCAGCAGATCCCTGTCATGAGATACCAGCAAAAATCCCTTTTTCTGTCTCAGATAAGACTTTACGGTTTCACGGGATATCTGATCCAGATGGTTGGTCGGCTCATCAATCAGTAAAAATGCATGCTCTCCGGAAAACAAAACCGCCAGCATCACCTTGGTCCGCTCCCCATGACTCAATGTTTCAAAGGGACGCATCAATACCTCTGCATCTGCCTGCATCCGGTCCAGCTCACAGATCACTCGCCAGAGTTCACACCCCGCTTTCATCCGTTCCGCCAGCTCCGCTGTGCACATCCGCATCTCCTCCGCCGATAGCTGCCAGGGAAAATACTCAAATACCACATCCCCGGTAATGCTTCCCTGATACGCATACTTTCCCAGCAGGAGATTCAGAAAGGTGGTCTTTCCCTTTCCGTTTCTCCCAATCAGCCCCAGCTTCCAGTCCGTATCAATGGAAAACGACGCCTCTTCAAATATATTGTCAAAACTCCCTTCATAACAGAACGTCAGTTGACTGACATCGATTCTTGACATAACAACCTCCCGATTCCTGGTTCCTGCAATTGAGCAGGGAAGAGCCCTCTTCCCATGTGCATAAAAAAAGAACCATTTGCTGCCAAATGATCCGAATCGTGTCTTATCCTCTCCCCTGTTCTGTACGGCAACCGCACATAAGCACTGAATCGCTGCCGCCCATACCGTGGGCGCTGTCCATGCTTTCTGTCACATATTCCTGACATAACAGAAAGCTGTCACCCTGTATTTTCCCATTCAAAAAGAGAGAGGCTGCGGATAAGACATCATCCACTTCTGGCAACATGACCATGCAGTGTCTTTTCCCGTCCATGCCATTTCTTTCCGATCTCTTCCGGCATGTCCTTACACTGCAAACAATAGCTTCATGTTTTCAAAAGCAGATTATCTCTTCATCCTTTCACCTCTCCCTGTAATTTTTCTTACATTATAACGGGACTTTTCCGATTTGTCAAATCATCCCTGTTTTCCGTTTATTTATTCTCCACGTTTTTGGCCGCCATCTTTTTCCAGTTATAATAGCCGTAAACGGAGTTGAACAGATAAGCCACCCACATGACTACCATCGTCATGGCCGAAGAATCCTTGCCGATCAAAAGCACCCACATAATAACCGACACTACATTGACAATGATCCACAACAGCCACTGCTCTGCATAACGTGCCACCTGCATAATCAGGGCCACCACTGAAAATACTGTGGACATGGCGTCGATCAGGGCCAACTGCCCGCCGATATGGCTCAGGATCTGCCAGTATGCCACCACGATCACTGCCACGGCAATCAATAATATGAGAATCTGCTTCGGCGTCAGGCATTTCCCTTCTACATCCCCGCTCTCTTCATCCTTATGTCTGGACCAGAGATAAAATCCCACAAAATTCATGGGAATATAGTAAAATGCATTCAGCATAAACTCGCCATACAGATGGTTGTTAAATGTCAGCCATGCATAAATTGCCACATTGACGGTTGCAAAAAAGTACGTGCTCACTTTTCCCTTTGCCGCCAGTACCACGCCCAGGATACCGGTGATCCCGCTGATCAGCGCCAGTATATTGTCACCCCAGATGATACTCAGTACAATCATAATAATCGTGGATAACGCAAGCCAGATTACCTCAAATTTACTCCATCCCGTAAAAAACTTTTTCACCACATTCATTCTTCCCGTACTCCTTTCTCAAATTCCTCTGTTGTCAACGTGGGGCCTTTTACGCCTACCACCAGTGCCGATATCCGGTTGGCTGTACGGACTGCCGTTTCAAAATCCCTGCCCAGCGCACGCATTGCCATCACTGCACCGATATGGGAATCCCCGGCTCCTATCGTATCCACTACGTCCGCTTTTACAGACGGGATCACCCTGCCTTCTCCCTGTTCCAGAAGATAAGCCCCTTCCGCGCCCAGCGTTATGATCACCGCCTGGCCCGTTTCCTGCCCAAGCAGAGCGGCCGCCTCCTGTACAGTCGTTTTCCCGGTACAGGAAAGCGCCTCCATTTCATTCAGATGAAGTATCGGCGACAACGCCTGCATCCGCTTTCTTTTCTCCTCCGGAACATGCAGGATCCTGGGCCCCGGCGCATAATATACACAAATCTCAGGATTGGCTTCCAGAAAGTCCAGAATGGCCCCGCCTCCCTCTCCTTCCAGTTCATAGCCGCTCACATAGGCAGAATGATACTCCTCTGCATCCAGCCTGTCAAACCATTCTTTCTCAAACCTGCATTCAATCCCCGGCAGTGTCAGAAAGGTACGCTCCCCGTCCGCCTCCACCAGACACAGAGAATATCCATTGTCCATCTCATCTGACTTGATGGCGCTTATATGCCCATTTTTTTTCAGCTCTGTCTCAATAAATCCGGCATACATCCCGGTACCCACCGGTGCAAAAAGCGTATACGCCGCCTGAAAATGTTTCAGGATGTCTGCCGCATTGTAAGCACAGCCTCCCACCGTCATACACTGGTTTTTTGCATATACATCTTCTCCCGCTCTGGGCAGCCGTTCGATTTCCATAATCATATCCAGCATGGCAGCCCCTATCACCAGACATTTGTCTCTCATCCTGTTATCTTCCCCCTTTTCTCCAGAATCGCCTCTGCATAGGGACGCATATCTATCCTGTTGGCCTTTTGTATCATCCCGATATACTCTGCCGGTATCCGTTCGATTCCGGCTGCGCCGCCGCAGATGGCCGTGGCCATCGCACCGATGGTATCCGTATCCCCTCCCAGATTGGCACACATCAGCGCACATTTTTTTACATCAAAACTGTAGTAGGCAATGGCCAGAGCCGCCGGGACAGATTCGGAGGTATTGACCCCGGCGCCCACCAGATCATACAGGTTTTCCAGGAAAGCCCTTGGATCTTCCCGGTAAGTCCGGGCCAGTTTTATGCCCAGCCTGGTTCTTGCCCCCAGGGACGGACTGACTGTAGAAGCCCCCAGTGACATAGCATACGGCTCCACCGAAAGTGCATCCGTAATCATCTGTTCCCTGTCTCCATACTGTATGGCAGAAGCAACCGCCATTGCAATCATGGCGGCTCCGGCAACTGTCACATCGCTGGTATGAGTCACCTGTGATACTGCGGCCACATAACGGCACAGCGCTTCTTTCCGGAATGGTTCAAATAACGCTCCTATCGGTGCGATCCGCATAGCCGCTCCATTGGACAGGGCTTCGTCCGAATATTCTTTCGCACTCTTTCCTTCCCGGAACAGCCCCAGTGTTACCTTGGATGTAGGGCCCAGAATATTATTCTCAAATGCATTTTCCCGATCTGCCCAGGCAAGGATATGCTCCGCAATATTCTGCACTGACGGCACAAAATCCGTTTCCATCAGGCTGTCCAATATGGTCAGCGCCTGCCCGGTGTCATCGGTAAACTGTCCTGCTTTATACTGATAAGATATGATATTTTCGGGACATCCATCTAAAAACCCCCGAATTTCCCCATAGTATTCCAGCATCCGTTTCCTGCTCCACAGCTCCGGCGGCATTCCCATCGCGTCCCCGATTGCCATTCCATACAGAACGCCCAATACCTTGTCTATCATATAATATTATCTCCTTTCACTTATTATAATAAGTTATTTATCATGTATCGTCAATATGGAATCCTGCGCAAAAACACAACTCTTTTTTTGTGCAGTTTCACCAATTTTTTCAGGTCTGTATTCATTCAGACTGCCAATTTGCATCCTAACTTATTACAACAGGTTTACTTTCCGGTTTCCTTTCTGTATAATAAAGCTGAAAAAGGAGCGTGAAATCTATGCAGGAACAGGCAGATCAAAAATTGCCTAAATACGCTGTCATTGAACAGGAGTTAATTGCCGCAATCCGGTCCGGCACACTGGCTCCCGGTGCGGAACTGCCCAGCGAGTCTGAGCTGATCCGCCTGTACCAGGTCAGCCGGGTCACTGTCCGGCGTGCGATTGACGAATTATATCATCAGGGCTATATCGAAAAAATGCAGGGAAAACGTACCTGCGTCAAACAAATCACCCGGCAGCAGGAACTGGCCTCTGTTTCCAGCTATACAGAAGAGATCCTCCGCCACGGCATGACACCCAGCCGGGATGTACTGGCTGCCGGACTGCGAATCTGTACAAAAGAAGAAGCCGAAAAACTCCGGCTTCCCAAAGCGGATCCTGTTTTCCACATGGAACGGATCTATTATGCTGATGGACATCCCCTCTGCCATACCGCAGCCACACTGCCTTATCGGCTTTTTCCCGATATTGACACCTGTGATTTCAAAGAAAACTCCTTATATAAGATTCTGGAATCCCGCTATCATGTAAAAATCACTGCCACTTCTCTGAAGCTGAAAGCAGTATCTGCCCATGATACACTGGCAGGTTATCTGCAGATTGCCAGAGATACCCCCCTGCTGCATTCTCTGGGGCTGACTTATGGCATCTGTAATGGCAGCGAGATCCCCATCGAACTTTTCACCAACTATTATCTGACCTCACAATTTGAATATGTCCTGACCCAGACCCGCTGACTCTGCTTTGGCGGTCTGGTTTTTATGCTTATCCTTCTTTTTTGCCGCTCTGCCTGATGAAATCCTCAATCTGCAGCAAATGTTCTTTTTTATGCCTGCTGCCGCTTTCCCGAAATTCCTTCCGATACCGGGACGGAGAAATCCCCTTTGTCTGCTTGAAGGCTTTGGTAAATACCAGCGCATCATTGTAGCCGCAGGACAGGGCAATGCTCTCAATGGGAATTTCGGTGGTCTGCAAAAGCTCCGCCGCTTTGGTGATCCGATAAGCGGACAAAAACTTCTGCGGCGGCATCCCCAGAGAATGTTCAAACAGGGTATACAGATAGCTCCGGTTCACACAGACAAAATCCGCCACATCCGTCACTTTAATAGGATTACAGTAATTGCTCTGAATAAAGTTTACCGCTTTTTTCACATAAGCATTGGCCTTATCCGCATCCTCCACTTCCCTGCCCTGAGCCTCTGCGGCAATCAGGGAAAGAAAAATTGCCAGTTCCCCGTTCCGGCGCAGATCATTTGCCACCCCGGATGTATTGTGCTCCATCATATTGCGCACACAGGCATACAATTCTTCCCGCCGATTGGAACAAAATACCGGATGCATGCCGGAAAGCCCCATCTTCCTTACATATTCCCCGGCCTGACTGCCTCCAAACCCGACCCATACATAGGTCCAGGGCTCCTGTTCGTCCGACTGATAAAATACCAGTTCTCCCGGTTCAATCAGAAAGCCGCTGCCCGCCTCCAGACTGTATTCCTGATTCCCCACCGAAAACCTGCCTTTTCCACTGAGTACATAATGAATGAGAAAATGCGGCTTCAGTGCAGGGCCAAAGCTGTGAAGAGGTTCTGTTTTGGAACACCCGCAGCAACTGACAGCCAGCCCCTGTATCTGTTCATTTGCAAATTCCAGCTTATATGCTTTTTCCAATGAGATTCCCTTTCTCTCTGCGCTTTATCAGCAAAAAAACAATTCCATCAGATAAACCACACCGCAGGAGCAGATTGCCACCCGAAACAAATTGCCGTCCACATACGCCAGCGCCACACCCGCCAGAAATCCGGCCCAGGCAGAAAGGCTGCTGCCTGTGGCGGAGAGAATTGCCGGAAATGTCATAACCGCCAGCGTCACATAAGGCACATAGTATAAAAAAGACCGGATCAGCGGATTTTTCAGATCCCTGCGGATCAGTGTCATCGGCAGCATGCGGATCAGATATATGACCGCTGCCGCTACCAGAAGATAAACCGATATGCTATGATGCATTTCCATCGCCCCCTTCCCCTTCTTCGTCTATGGGAAACAGAATGGCCGCCCCTCCTGCAATCAGCACTGTCAGCAAAATAATCTGCATACCGGAAGAAATGTCTTTCAGCAACGGTATTCTGGTAAAAAGGAAACTGCACAGCATGGAAACTGCCACAATCCCTGCCACAATCCTGTTTTTTCTGGCCGCCGGAATGATAATGGCAAGAAACATACCGTACAGTGCCACACTCAGGGCATTTTCCACCCGCCTGGGCAGCACCGCTCCCACCGCCGCTCCCAGAAAGGCCCCCAGCGTCCAGCCTGGCGCCGCAACCATTGCCGCGCCATAATTATAAAAAGGATTCAGCCTGCCCGGAACCGTCATGGCAATGCCGAATATTTCATCCGTAATGGGATAGGAAAGCAGAAAGCGATGCCCCAGTCCCAACTCAGGATCCACCTTCTGTGACAATGCACAGGACATCAGCAAATACCGCAGATTCACGATCAGCGTAGTCACTGCCATCTGCAGATATCCGCCGCCGCCCGCAATCACAGTAATTGCTCCGTACTGCCCCGCGGAAGCCAGCATCGTAATCGACATAATTCCCGCCTGCACTGCGCTCATCCCCGCCTTTCTGGCCGCGATCCCCAGTGCAAACGCCACTGCAAAATATCCCATTCCTATGGGGATTCCATCCCGCATCCCCTTTAAAAACCAGGTACGGTTTTCTTCTCCTGTATATAAGCTCCGTTTTTTTTCTGCCATTCTGTCTTTTTATCCTTTTTCTCTTATGATCCGACTTATCATACCACACTCCCGGACCACATTCAATGGCAGCAGATTTTTCATTTTCCTCTTTACCTTTCCTCTGCATTGGTGTTATAATCAGGTTATGGAAGCATAGCTCAGCCGGGATGAGCGTTCGCCTCACACGCGAGAGGTCATGGGTTCGAGCCCCATTGCTTCCATTTTATTTATGACAATAGAAAGTCCGCGTAGCGTGCTTTCTATTATTTTGCAGAAAAATCCCCGTGAGCAACATAGCAACGGCAAATCCGGTTATTTCTTACAGACAGTATGCGTCAATACAATCATAACCACACAGTCCACCAAAGTAACCGCTGTAAAAATATTGACAGTCCATGCCGGCAACCTGTCATTTCCTATCGCCATGATGAAAACAAAAACAGCGATTACAGACATACCGGCTCCGGTAACCCTGCACAATTTCTTTTCATCATATTTATTTTTTTCTTCTTTTCCTGCCGTATTATATCCCGCAATCAAACCGGCGCCATGACCGGTAAGCAGCACAATACTCATCAGCGCCAAAATAACAAACGCAGCCCAGATGACCCAATCCGGCCCGTTACTGATATCTTTCAATGTCATACTTTACCTCCAATTAATCCCGGTTTCTATATCTGATGACAGCATGAAAAAAATCCTGCCATGCAGGATTCCCTCCTGCGGCGGATCGCTTCAGCGATATATTTCCTCTCCGCCGCAGTGTGATCCCGCCCGGAGGGCTTTTTGCGATATAGGAAATCCGGAGGAATTTCCTATATCCTAAAAAAACATGGAACTGCTGATTCTGTCAACATTTCCATGTTTAATCAAAAGCACGAGACGGGATTCGAACCCGCGACCCTCGCCTTGGCAAGGCGATACTCCACCACTGAGCCACTCGTGCATATATGAAATTGGTATTTGAAAGCGGGTGATGGGAATCGAACCCACGTATCCAGCTTGGAAGGCTGGTGTTCTACCATTGAACTACACCCGCATGACGTAATCTGATTTTATACTGTATCAGCACGTCATTAATAATACCAAACCACATCCAAAAAGTCAACCATTTTTTTCAAATTTTCAATGTCCAAAAAACATACCTGTTATTTTCTGATTCCTTCCAAAATCTCTTCGGGTATCATAAACTCCACACAGCCCATGTACATCGGCGCCACATCGCCTTCATTAAATGCAATCACCACCTGATTATCCTGATTGATATAGAAGGAAGTATCCTCCGTAATGCCCCGGAAATTCCACTCGGGTATGTCCTCGTTGTCCAGCCAGTATACCACATTCTCATCCGCGTCCATCTGCTCCCGCATCTGTTTTCTGATTTCTCCGTCAATGACTCCGCTGTAATCTGCACCTTCCATAAACAGGTCTTTTAATGCCACCCGCTCCCCGCTGCGCAAATCAATGGTATAAAAATAATCCGTTTCCGCGCCGCTCCCGGCAGCCTGATAGCAGATCAGTTTCAGTGTAAAATAGGTTTCTCCCGAACGGATCACTTCATGCTTCACCACAATGTCCTGATACCCTTCCCTGAACTTCAGGTTTTCCTCAAACTCCTGTACGAGCCGGTCAGTGATTGCTTTGATCTCCTGATTGATTTCCTCTGTGGTTTTCTGAAGGGCCTCTTTCTGTTCCGGTTCTCCGTTTTTCCCATCTGTCCCTTCCTTTTCCTGTATGATGAGCTCAGGTGTTTCCACATTCGCATTGTGCCGCTCGTCCTCATACTGATAGGAACGGAATGTGACTGCATCCACCAGTTTTCCCACCACGGGAATATTGCTCATGGCATGTGCCACGCCTGCCGATGTATTGGGAAGGATCACAAACACCACCGCCGCCGCTGCCACATATTTCATGGTTCTCACAAAGCCCTTCCTGCGCCGCTGTTCCTTTTTCCCTTTCTCAATTTTTTCTTTCATACCCTGTACCTGCTCTTCTGACATTGATACACTCTCATATGCTTCCCGCAGTTCGTTCCAATTATTATGTTCCATCTTATTTCCCCTTCCTGCCTTCAGGCTCTTCCATACGGATACGGAGCTTTTTCATGCTGCGGTAAAGACGGCTTTTGACCGTACTTACATTTTCCTGCAAAATCTCTGCAATCTCTTCCAGCTTCCTGTCCTCAAAATATCGCAGTTCCACCACCGCCTTATCCTTGCCCGGCAGACTGTCAAGCGCTCTCTGCAAATCAAAGTTTTCATACCGGTCCTCATAGTTCCCTTCCGGTGCCTCCTCCAGAGATACATGGCGTTCTTCCTTACAGAAACGGAAAATTTCATTCAGCATAATCCGGTAAATCCAGGTCTCCGCATATGCCTCCTGCCTCAGTGTCCTGCTTCCCCGGATTGCTTTATATGCACCGTTCTGTACAATATCGCCGGCATCCGCTTCATTGTGCACAAAGCTCATGGCCAGCCTGAAATAATGCTGATATTCTGACAGTAAAATCTGCTCCACGCGCTTTGCTGCAAAGCCCTTTTCCCACTTCCTGTCCAATTCCCTGCCTCCCTTCTGTTATATTTTCACTTCCCAATCTCCTCTGTCATGACTGTATGTGTTCTTGTCAATCAAAGGTATTATAATGATTAGACCTTACCCTGTTTTAAAAAGTTTCATCCTCTTTGCATTTCTTTTGTATTTTTTTATTCTTTCCTCTCCGTCTGTAGTATAATGTTCCTGTTTTTTATGAGTATGTTAATAACGGCTCTATCCGTATGCTTATATACCACACACTGATACCCATTGGATAAAGGGCAGGGAGGCATGTATAAATGAATGAACATCGTGTCAGAATCTGTGATATTGCAAAAGAACTGGGGGTAAGCACCGCAACCGTTTCCAATGTGCTTCACGGCAAGACAGGAAAAGTGTCGGACAGAACAGTACAGAAAGTACAGGCTTTGCTGGAAGAGAGGCAATATATCCCCAGCATGGCCGGTATTCTGCTTGCCAGAAACGATTCCCGTATCATTGGCGTGGTGGTCAATGACCACGAAAAATATGAGGCCCATACCCTGGAAGATGTATTCATTGCCGCCTCTTTGAATCATCTTTCCGCAGAAATCGAAAAACGGGGCCTGTTTATGATGATTAAAAAAACACGGAATATAGAAGAAATCATAAAATTCGCTTCCATGTGGAATCTGGACGGACTGGTGCTGCTGGGTTTCTGTCGGCAGAATTACGCTGATCTGAGAAATCATATGCGCATTCCATTTGTGGTTTATGACGGATACTGTGAAACAGCCCGGCGAATTTATAACATTACCATTGACAATTATGACGGCGGCTTCCAGGTAGGCGCTTTTTTCCGTCAGCAGGGCCACAGACGTGCCCTGTGTATCTCTGACAATCAGGACTGTATGGATGCGGAGCGTTATCATGGATTTTGTGACGGGTTTGCACCCGGCTGTGCCGGGTTTATGCTGATTCCCATGAAAAAAACACTGCGGCGGCAGTTCTATCTGGACTGTTTTGACCGGCTTCTGGAATTTTCCGCTGTTTTTGCCGTTTCTGATTACTATGCCATAGACCTGATCCATTTTCTGAGCGGACAGAACATTTCCGTTCCCGGCCATATTTCGGTGGCAGGCTTTGATGATACGCCAATGTGCACTCTGATCTCCCCTACTCTGACTTCCGTCAGACAGGATGTGGCGCTGCGGGCCAGAATCGCTTTGGATGCACTCCATGCACTGAAAGAAAACCCGGAAATGGAAACCGAAATTATGCTCCCGGTCACTCTGATAAAGCGGGACAGTACCGGCCCAAATCCTTCCGCAGATCGTATGACTGGTGAATTTGCATAAATTTTTCTTTTATTTTTTGTCACAGGTTATGCGTTTAACTTTTGAAGTTCCAGGACACACGCGCTACAATGAAGAAAAGTAAAAATTCAATTTCCCAATATTATGACAGAAACAGGAGGAAAATTGTATGCAAAAAAAATGGTGGCATAACAAGGTGGCATATCAGATTTATCCCAAGAGCTTTCTGGATACCACAGGGAACGGCATCGGGGACCTGCGTGGCATTCTCAGCAAGCTGGATTATCTGAAGGAACTGGGTATCGATATTATATGGATTTCTCCCTGTTACCAGTCCCCTCTGGCAGATCAGGGCTATGATATTTCCGACTATTACCGGATCGATCCCCGTTTCGGTACGATGGAAGACATGGAAGAGTTGATCAGCAGAGCCAAAGAAAAAGGGATTTCGATCCTGATGGATCTGGTGGTCAATCACTGCTCCGATGAACATGAATGGTTTCAGAAGGCACTGAAAGATCCTTACGGGCCTTATGCAGACTATTTTTATTTTGAAAAAGGCGTCAACGGGCAGCCGCCCAATAACTGGCGGAGTTATTTCGGCGGCAGCGTCTGGGAACCGGTACCCGGCACTGATTTGTATTATCTTCATGCATTCCATAAAAAACAGCCTGACCTGAACTGGGAAAATCCCGCCCTGCGGGAAGAAATCTATAACATGATGTGCTGGTGGATGGACAAGGGGCTGGCCGGCTTCCGTATCGATGCTATTATCAACATCAAAAAAGCGCTGCCATTTGCCGATTACAGCTATCCTCCGGACCGGGATGATGGTCTTGCGGCAGTGACCACCATGCTGTCCGATGCGGTGGGAATCGGTGATTTCCTGGGAGAGATGCGGGATCGGGTATTTCAGAAATATGATGCCTTTACGGTAGGGGAAGTATTCAATGTAAAAGAGGAAGAACTGGCTGATTTTATCGGAGACAACGGCTATTTCTCCACTATGTTCGATTTCCGGGCGGCTGTATGGGGCGGAAGCCCGAAGGGATGGTATGATGCCTGCCATATTACGCCTCAGGCGTATAAATCCTGCTGCTTTACCTCTCAAAAACTGATGCAGAATGTAGGATACCTTTCCAATATTATTGAAAACCACGACGAACCCAGAGGGGTCAGCCGCTATATTCCGGCGCAGGAACTTTCTGATGCCGCCAAAAAGCTGCTGGCAGCCGTTTCCTTTATGCTGCGGGGACTTCCCTGGATTTATCAGGGACAGGAACTTGGCATGGAAAATCTGCCCTTTTCTTCTATTGACGAAATTGATGATGTCAGTACACGGGATGAATATGAGGTGGCACGCCACAACGGCCTGTCAGAGGCCGATGCTCTGTCAGCCGTATCATTTTACAGCCGGGACAACGCGCGGACTCCCTTCCAATGGGACGCCGGAAAAAATGCAGGCTTTACCACCGGTACCCCCTGGCTCCGGGTCAATCCCAACTATACCCGCATTAATGCAAAGGCCCAGATGCAGGATCAAAACTCTCTGTTTTCCTTTTATCAGGCCCTGATTGCACTCAGAAAACATCCGGATTATACAGATACCATCGTCTATGGCTCACTGGAGCCTTTTATGGAAGAGGCAGAAAATCTGATGGCCTTCTATCGCCGCGGCACAGGGCAGACGCTTCTAGTTCTGGCCAATTTCAGGAAAGAACCCCGTACCCTTACATTGCCTGCTCCCGTCAGACACATACTGCTGAACAATTATCCTTCTCTGGAGATTGAAAATGACACTTCTGTCACTCTTGAAGATTATCAGGCTGTGATCCTTGACATTACAACAGCCTGAAAATACACCATTCTTTTATACCGGGTCCGGCAATGCAGACAGTCCCTGTTTCTGCATTGCCGGACCTTTTCTCTCCCGCCTGTCACAACTTTCCCATAAAACAAATGGAAAAATTTTCTCCTCTGTGATACCATAAAAGATACAACATGCCAATATCAGGCAGCCACAAAATCAGCGGATGAATCTGCAAAAGGAGTGAAAACCATATGCCGGATAAAAAATTAATGGAGTTTTTGTGTAAAGAAACCGCCTTTGAAGAAATCGGAAACGAACAGCTCCTTCATCAGGAGCCTGCGTTCGGGAAAATGGTCGGGTCCGCCATCAACAACGGCACACTTTTAGAAGTCACCAGGCAGCTCAGTGATTCCCTGCAGGATATGGATCTGTACAAGGCCTGTCTGTTGTCTCACTTTATTGGCTTTGCCTGTGAAAAAGAAGAAAATACCGCTGCCGGCGAGGGTGTGATCACATTGCTGGCAGATACCTGTGAAACCGTATATGAAATGCTTAAAAGTACGGAAGTGGATGAAACCTGTCAGCTCCCTTCCGATCTGTATGCACTCTATCAGGAAAATCCGCGCTATCTCAGAGCATACTGCGGACTGGAAATGCTCTGTATTGCATCTATGGCATTTCTCACAAGAGACAGAAAACTGCGTTATTTGCTGAGGAGCAAAAATCTGAGAGAACAAATCCGCTATCTGGCCGAGGAAACTCCCTCCTGCCCCCGGCTCAACTCTGTCTATTATGTCAATCGGATGCAGAATACCTGCTCCGATCTGAACCTGCTGGTACTGCATCCTGATAAAAAACAGGGATTTCTGGCTGTGGCCAATGATCTGGACAACTGCTTTCATCTGCTTTTCCTTCTGGAAGAGCAGATTGCCGAAACAATGGGCAGGCAATACGGCATGTCCGGTTTTACTGTAGATCCCATATTGTCAGAACTGGCCCACGGCGCTTATCCTGAAAACGCACAGGGTCTTTCTTACACTACCTTTTTCACAGAGTTTAACTATGGAATGTTACTGAAAAACATGGACGCTCCCGGCTCTTCTCAGGATATCTTCTCTTATCTGGTCTGGGGTGAGATGCCTCCGGAATCTATCCCCTGCGTCAATGAACATGCCGTCATTGTACTTACCGATGCCCGGATAAGCCGCAGTTTTGATTCTTCTTTTCTGAGTGTTCCCCACACAGCGCTGCACCCTTATGTCCGGATGGAACGGGAACTTACAGAGACAGAATATGAGACATGGATTTCACGGATTCATTCCCTGTCCGCCCGCTGAAAACAGAAAGGAAACCCGCCATGACAGAAAATACCTGTGTAACATTAAAAAAAGGCCAGGGACGGACCCTGAAATCCGGCGGCCTGTGGATTTATGACAATGAAATTGACCGGATCACCGGAACCTGTGAGGACGGAGATATGGTCTCTGTCCTGGACTTTGACGGTTATTTTCTCGGTTATGGTTTTCTCAATACCCGTTCCAAAATCACAGTCCGCATCCTGTCCCGCCATAAGGACCATCCGGTAACAGAAGATCTGATCCGCCGGCGGCTCCAGGATGCCTGGGCATACCGCAAAGAAGTCATTGATACCTCCTGCTGTCGTATCGTATTCGGTGAAGCGGATTTTCTGCCGGGTATTATCATTGATAAATTTTCCGATGTCCTGGTGGTGGAATCTCTGGCACTGGGTATCGACCGCTGGAAACTTTTTATCCTGTCAGCCCTCACAGATATCCTGAAACATGACGGTATTCTTATCCGCGGGATCTACGAAAGAAGCGACGCCAAGGTCCGGCTGCAGGAAGGGATGGAACGATACAAGGGCTTTATCGGCCCCTCTTTTGATACAAATGTAAAAATTACCGAAAACGGAGTTCTCTACACAGTGGATGTAAAGGATGGTCAAAAGACCGGATTTTTCCTGGACCAAAAACAAAACCGGGCTGCTATCCACAGATTCTGCAAGGGAAAAAGGGTACTGGACTGCTTTACCCATACAGGCTCCTTTGCCCTGAATGCCGGAATCGCAGGAGCCGCCTCTGTGCTGGGTGTGGACGCTTCCGAAACGGCCATCCGGTGCGCCCGGGAAAACGCCCGGCTGAATCATCTGGAGGATACGGTACAGTTCAGGACAGCCGATGTCTTTGATCTGCTGCCGGCTCTGGAGGAGGCCGGAGAGCGTTTTGATGTGGTTATCCTGGATCCGCCTGCGTTCACCAAATCCAGAAATTCCATCCGCAGTGCTGTCAGGGGCTATCGGGAAATCAATCTGCGTGGCTGCCGTCTGGTCAGAAACGGCGGATTTCTTGTCACCTGCTCCTGTTCACATTTTATGGACCCTCAGCTCTTTGCCGATACCATAAAAGAAGCCGCCCGCTGTGCCCACAGACGGCTGCGCCAGGTGGAATTTCGTACCCAGGCGCCTGACCATCCCATTCTCTGGGCATCGGACAGCTCCTATTATTTAAAATTTTATATTTTCCAGGTCTGCGTGGAACTGTAAAGAGGCTTTTCAGCCCTTTTGCAACGCCTTCCGCACCTCATCCATCGTGGGAATCGAATCTGTAGCCCCCATACGGGACACGGTAATAGAAGATGCTCTGGCGCACATTTCCAGTGCTTCCTGTATGGGCATATCCTCCAGCAGAGAGGCTATGAAATAGCCGGTAAAAGTATCTCCTGCTGCGGTAGTATCCACCGCCTCCACACGAAAGATTCCCTGTCTGCAGGTCTGTTCCCGATCCCGATACATCACGCCGTCTGATCCCAATGTCAGTACGACTCTGGAGTCCGGAAACTTTTCCATCATCACATCCAATATCTTCTCCGGCTCTGTTTCGCCGGAAATCTGGCCGCCCTCGATTTCATTCAGCAAAAAAACGGAAACCTTTTTCAAGTCACATGTATCCAGAGCACTGTCGAAGGGGGAGGGATTCAACGCAATCTGCATCCCTCTTTCATATGCCTTGTCAATGATGTAATCCAGCTCATTGATCTCATTCTGCAGCAGCAAAATATCCTCTTTCTCAAAATGAGACAATACTTCATCCACAAATTCTCTGGTAATCTTCCGGTTGCTTCCCCCATACAGCAAAATGCAGTTCTGTGCATGTTTATCGAGCTGTATAATGGTATGCCCGCTTTTTCCGGGAATCTGTCGGATCCAGGTGGTATCCACCCCGCTTTTTCTGCAGGCTTCCAGAAACCCGTCCCCTTCTTCGCCTACCATGCCTGCGTGAAATACCGGAACCCCCGCTCTGGCAAGGGAAATTGACTGATTCAGCCCTTTCCCGCCCAGAAATGTTTCCATTCCAAAAGAGCTGATGGTTTCTCCCGGTGTTACCGCATGATCCACACGATATACATAATCATAGTTTAAAGACCCAAAATTCAATACCTTCATCTGTTTTCTCCATTTCCACCCAATATGCTTTTTGTCCGCAGATTATTCTGTTTTCCAGAATGCGCAGGAATAGGGAGGCAGATCGCTGCCGCCGCCAAAATCATGGGCCGCTCCCGTAATCAGATCCAATGCCGTTCCTGACTCTGCATTAAAATCCGCATGACAGGTTTTGTCATCTGCATTGATGGCTACCAGAACTCTTTCCCCCTCTGTCTTTCGTTCAAAAATAAGCTGCTTTGGCTGAACCATAATATTACGATAGCTGCCATAGCACAGAGCTTTGCTTTCTTTCCGTGCCTTTGCCAGTGCTGCGATCCACCTGGTCAGCTCATTGCTCTCCGGCTTTTCCACTGCGGGACGCAGGCTGGGATCGCCGTTTTTCTTATCTCCCTCCATCCCCCACTCACTGCCATAATATACTGCCGGTACGCCCGGCATGCCAAACAGCATTCCATACACCGGCTCCAGATGCTTCTTATCGTTCAGTATGGTGGCAATGCGGCTCACATCATGGTTGTCCACAAAATTGAGCAGATGCTTCCCTGTATAAAGACACCACTGCTCCGAACCAAACTGACGGTTTAAGCTGTAAGAAATCTCATGCATATTCCCTGTATTAAAACTGGAGTACAGACCCTTATAGCACTCATAATTGGTAACACTGTGGCAGGCCCGTTCATTCATCCACCGGTTATAATCCCCGTGTAATGTCTCTCCCATTAATACAAACTCCGGCTTGATCGTATCTGCCAGTCCCCGCAGTGCTTCCAGAAAACCCAGATCCAGACAATAAGCCACATCCAGCCGCAGCCCGTCAATGTCATAGTCACGCACCCAGCTTTGTACCGCATCGAACAGATACTCTCTGACTGCCGGATTCTGTACATTTAATTTGACCAGTTCATTGCAGCCTTCCCATCCCTCATACCAGAAACCGTCATTGTAATTGGTATTGCCGTCAAAGGAAATACGGAACCAGTCCTTATACGGGCTGTCCCATTTCTTCTGCCGCACATCCTCAAATGCCCAGAACCCTCTGCCTGCATGATTGAATACACCATCCAGCATAATCTTCAGCCCTGCCCTGTGCAGAGCGTCACATACCTGCTGAAAATCCTCTTTTGTTCCCAGACGACAATCAATCTTTGTATAATCCCTGGTATCATAACCATGGGCATCACTTTCAAACAAAGGATTGAACAGGACACAGGTTGCCCCCATTGCTTTGATTGCTTCCACCCAGTCCAGTACCCTCAGAATCCGATGTTCGCTAACTCCGTCATTCTGCAACGGAGCACCGCACATCCCCAGGGGATAAATCTGATAAATAACTGCTTCTTCAAACCACATACTTATATTCTCTCTTTCTCATTTACTGCCAGCCTCATTTCCAGCCAGTTTCCAATCCATTCAAAGATCTCTTCCCGATTGATTTCATTGTGGAGCTCATGTCTGCACTGATCAAACAGCCGCAGTGTGATATCCTGCACACCTGCCTGTCTGTACAGACGGTATACCTGCCGGACTGCTTTTCCATATCTCCCCACCGGGTCCTCCCTGCCCGAAGCCATCAAAATCGGAACATCCTTTGGGATATCTTTCATGTTATTCCTATTTCCGATAAAAAGCAAGGTTTTCATCAAAACCTCCACCCCGTTTACAGTAAAGAGAAAGGTACAGGCCGGATCCCGGTTATACGCCTCCATACACTTTTCATCCGAGCATACCCAGTCATTTACCGAACGGGGGTTTTGGATTCTCCGGTTATAGCTGCCAAACATCATATCCCGCAGCAGAGGGCTTCTGTACCGCTCCCCTTTCCACCGCTTTATCAGCTTTGTCAGCAGCAAGCCCATATAAGCCACTGCTTCCGGATGATTGCCTGTCCCCAGCAGAATCAGCCCGTCCAGCTCCCGTCCGTAAACTGCCAGATACCGTCTTGACAGAAAAGAACCCATACTGTGCCCCAGTAGACAATATGGCGCCTCAGGATATCGTTTTTTCATGATTCCTGTCAGTCTGTGCATATCCTTCACCACACAGATATCCCCGTCCGCATCGGTAAAGTATCCCCAGTCCTCTCTGCATTTTACGGATTCTCCATGCCCCAGATGATCATTTCCCACCACCAGAAATCCTCTCTCATTCAGGAAACGGGCAAACTCCTCATATCGCTTTACATATTCCACCATACCATGCGCGATCTGGAGGATACCCCTCGGACAGGAATACTTTATCCGGTCAGGAAACCATGCTACTGCATGAATCCGGTTATATCCATCGGAAGAGGGATAAAAAAACTCTTTTCGCCTTAGCTTCATCTCAGCCATCCTTTCTCTCTGCCTCCTGTTTTCCTAAAAAAGCACACGTTACTTTAACGCTTTACAACGACAAGGACTTTCCTATGAAGCAAAAAGGCCCAAACTGTCTGTTCGAGCCCTTTCTCTTTTGTCTGTGCATTATAGAAACTGCAGAAAACCTCTTTTCTCTTTCTCTTTTTTCTTATGTTTTAAAACAATGCCTGCTTTGGGCGGCAGAGCGACGGATAATTTCCCATGCTTCACCGGATAATACCGCTCTTCTACCGTAAATCCTTTTTCGGAGGTCAGAATCAATTGTTTCACAATGGCTTCTTTGGGAATGCCGGCTTCCCAGACACTGATCTCCTTTGTCACTTCCGTATCGTTGTTATTCACAATCATAACAGACTGATCCGTTTCTGTAAATCGTCCATAGGCCAAAAAGTTATAATCACTGCCCAGATCCATCAATGAGCCTGTTTTCATCTCCGGATTCTGCTTATGAATCCGTATCATCTCCTTATGAAATGCGATCAGAGCCCGGTCCTCATGTCCCCAGGGATAAGTCCGCCTGTTATCCGGGTCGGTAAATCCGCAGACACCTGCTTCATCCCCATAATATATGGTAGGCGCACCGGTCCAGGTCATCTGTATCAGCACCGCTTCCCGGAATACCGCCTTATCCACCCCTTCTTCTGCCGCCTTCGGCCCCAGAGTATTGGTCCGCCCCACTTTCCTGTTCGTCCTTGTCAGAAACCGGGAATGATCATGATTGGACAGCTCATTCATAGCCACCTGCAAAGACGGCGTGGTAAAATCCACATTGTGGTGTTTCATTGCTTCCCAGAAACTGAACGCATTTCCCCGCAGGTCTTCCCGGTAATCATCGCTGTGCTTCTGCATACCTGTCAAAAACCAGGATACCGGCTCCATAAACGCATCATAATTCATCACAGAATCCCATTCATTTCCCCGCAGCCAGCTTTCCGGATTGCCGTAATGCTCTGCCAGAATCAGGGCATCCGGGTTCACTCCCTTTACCGCCTTTCTGAAATCCTGCCAGAACCTATGGTTTTCTTCCGGACTGTGCCCCAGATCGGCCGCCACATCCAGACGCCATCCGTCCACGCAGTAAGGCTGCGACACCCACTTGCGCCCGATATTCAAAATATATTCATACAGCTCCCGGGAACCCGAATAATTCAGCTTAGGCAGCGTATCATGCCCCCACCAGCCGTCATAGGTATGATTGTATGGCCATTCGTCCAACTGATAAAAACGGAAAAAGTTCCGGTAAGGGCTGTCCTCCGAAATGTAAGCCCCCTTTTCATAGCCTTCTGCATTCTCGTAAATCCGCTCTTTGTCCACCCATTTATTAAAAGAACCGCAGTGATTGAATACCCCGTCCAGTATTACCCGAATGTTCCGTTTATGGGCTTCCTGTACCAGACTGCGGAACAGTTCATTGCTTGCCTCCAGATTTTTCCGGTTTGTTACCCTGTTGATATACCGGCTTGCAAAACGGTTTTCCCACTGCCCCTCTCCAAGCAGCTCTCCCTCATCTTCCACAATCTTTCCAAAATGAGGATCCACATAGTCATAATCCTGTATATCATATTTATGATTGGAAGGAGATACAAAAATCGGGTTCAGATATATCACCTCAACACCCAGATCCTGCAAATAATCCAGTTTATTGATGACACCCTGCAGATCACCGCCATAAAACTTGCGGACATCCATGCTGTCCGGATAAGCGTCCCAGTCTGTTTCCCGGATCACGGCCTCCCCGATATAATGGTACTCACCTGTCAGCACATCATTGGACGGATCCCCATTGCAGAAACGGTCCACAAAAATCTGATACATAACGGCGCCTTTGGCCCAGTCCGGCGTCCGGAAACCCGGAATAATCCGAAAATAAAAACGCTCTTCCGCTGTCTTTACCGCTCCCCGCACATCGTAGCAGCAATCTACTTTTCCCGCAACGACTTCAAAATAATATGCCAGCAGTTCATTTTCCAACTGTACCTTTATATAATAATAATCAAATTCGCTGTCGGAAGAGTCCTCAGGCTCCGGCAGCATCAACTCCTTCTGCCCTTTACAGACAAAGTACACCCTGTCAATATTATTGGCAGCACAGCGAAACCGAATCGTGATTTCATCATAAGGTGCCGGCTCCTGCGGTATTACATAATTTCCTGTCGTATCACTGAAAAGCGCCTTTTTCCGAAGCACCGGACGCATCGTCAGTACGTAATCATGCTGTTGCTGCGCCTTCAGAAAACGGTCTAATTCCATACTTCTTTACCTCGCTGTATTTAATTTACTGTTGCAGCCGCTTGTTTTTCCTTTGCGGTCTCCTCATTTTCTCAACTCGCAAACCCGCGCTTTCGCGCTCTTCATCCGATTTCATCGGACGTTTGCTCGTTAACGCCGCACGAAAAACAAATGTCTGCTCCGCAGCCGCTTGTTTTTCCTTTGCGGTCTCCTCATTTTCTCAACTCGCAAACCCGCGCTTTCGCGCTCTTCATCCGATTTCATCGGACGTTTGCTCGTTAACGCCGCACGAAAAACAAATGTCTGCTCCGCAGCCGCTTGTTTTTCCTTTGCGGCTGTTATATTATACCATAATTTTGAGCAGTAAAAAAGACAGCATTTCGATCCGCTGTCTTTTTTAGAGAAGGTATTTCTTTCTTATGGGGTATAGCAAAAAACTATATAATGTATTGGGGGGGGTTACAAGTAGTATAATAGCAAAGGCAGCCCCAAAAGTCCATACCCGCAATTCACAAATATTACAAATTCAGCGGTTCTTTTTCGGTAGTATTGCACAAAAATAATGCTTCAAACTCTGCCCTGGAAATCTTTTCCCGCTCTATCAGCAGTTTGGCGCATTCATGAAGCACCTGGTTATGCTCCTGAATCACCTGTTTTGCCTTTGTATAGCAGTCGTCAATAATCCGTTTTACTTCTCTGTCGATCTCACTTGCCACCGACTCGCTGTGGCTTCTGGTATGTGCCAGGTCCCGTCCGATAAATACTTCGTCATCTTCGTCGTCATAGTTGATCAGTCCGATTTCATCCGACATGCCAAACCTTGTCACCATCTTTCTGGCCACTTTGGTCGCCTTTTTAATGTCGCTGGAAGCGCCTGTGGTAATTTCATCAAAAATCATTTCTTCCGCAATCCGACCGCCCAGTGAAACCATGATCTCCTGCAGCATCCGGCCTCTGGTCATAAACATTTCATCCCTTTCCGGAAGGGGCATGGTATAGCCGGCTGCACCGATTCCGGTGGGAATAATGGAAACGGTATATACCGGCCCCACATCCGGCAGGACATGGAACAAAATGGCGTGGCCTGCTTCATGGTAAGCAGTGATGCTCTTTTCCTTCTCCGAAATCACCCGGCTCTTCTTTTCGGAACCGATTCCCACTTTGATAAATGCCTTCCTGATATCTGCCTGCATGACAAAGGCCCGGTTTTCTTTGGCGGCAATAATGGCCGATTCGTTCAGAAGATTCTCCAGGTCTGCTCCTGTAAATCCCGCCGTAGTCTGTGCGATCTGCTTCAGATCCACATCCTCTGCCAGAGGCTTGTTTTTGGCATGCACTTTCAGGATATCTTCTCTGCCGCCCACATCCGGCGCCGCCACTGTGATCTTCCGGTCAAACCGTCCCGGACGCAGGATAGCCGGATCCAGAATATCCACCCGGTTGGTGGCTGCCATGACGATAATCCCTTCATTGACCCCAAATCCGTCCATCTCCACCAAAAGCTGGTTCAGAGTCTGCTCTCTTTCATCATGGCCGCCGCCCATACCTGTACCGCGCCGTCTTGCAACGGCATCAATTTCATCAATAAATACAATACAGGGGGCATTGCGTTTCGCATTCAGAAACAGATCCCGGACACGGGAAGCGCCCACACCGACAAACATTTCCACAAAATCAGAACCGGAAATACTGAAAAACGGTACATTGGCCTCGCCCGCTATGGCTTTGGCCAGCAGCGTTTTACCGGTTCCCGGTGAGCCCTCCAATAAAATCCCCTTGGGAATCCGTGCGCCCACTCTGGTAAACTTGGCCGGTTCCCTGAGAAATTCAATGACCTCTTCCAGTTCTTCTTTTTCTTCTTTCAGTCCGGCTACATCCTTCAGCGTGATATTCCCTTCTCCCAGGGACAGCTTTGCCCTGCTCTTGCCAAAGTTCATCATCTTGCCATTACCACCGGAATTTTGGGAATTCATCATGACAAAGAAAAAGCCCCCTATGATCAGCACCACCAGCATCGGCAGCATATAGGTCATAAACCAGCTTTCCTTTGGTACGTCCCGCATCACAGGATCAATCTGATAATCAGACAACAGTTTTTCAATCTCTTTTACATCCGATACATAAGATATTTTACTCCTGCCATCCGACAGAGTCACTCTGACAGCGCCGGTAGGCGTTTCCTGATTGGGCTGAATCTCCGCATGGGTGATCCGGTTTTCTTTCAGATCCGCCGTCAGCTCCGCTTTGGTATACACCTCTTCCCGCTCGCCCAGCGTACTGATAAAATAAGTAAGGCCCAACAGTATCAGTATGACAATAAAGTACATATTCAGGCTTTTGCTGTTTTTATTCAAGTCTGCTCCTCCCGGAAACGGATTACCGCTTCCATTAATCCAATTCTACTACACCAATATATGGCAGATTGCGGTATTTTTGATCATAGTCCAGACCATATCCCACTACAAATTCATCCGGAATCCTGAATCCCGTATAATCCACATGCACATCCACCATCCGCCGCTCCGGCTTATCCAACAGCGTGCACAGAGAAAGGCTTCTGGGCTGACGGTCCCGCAGCATCTCGATCAGATAGCTCAGCGTCCTCCCCGAATCCACGATATCTTCAATAATAATAACTTCTTTGTCTTTCAACGGTTCATCCAGATCTTTTACAATGCGTACAACACCGCTGGACTTTGTCTCACTGCCATAACTGGATACAGACATAAAATCCATGGATACCGGAACTGTAATTCTCTTGGCAAGCTCACACATAAAAAAACTGCCGCCCTTTAACACACATACAAGATGTACCTGCTTTCCTGCATAATCCCGGCTGATCTGCTCCCCGATCTCCCGTATCCGGGCATCCACCGTTTCCTCTGTCAACAGTACTCTAATCTTCTCTGCCATCTGTGGTTCCTCCTGTAACTTTTATCTGCAATACAGTCTTTGTCTGTCTGTCTATTTTATAGTGCCCGCTGATCCTGTGTCCCACAACCCACACGATGTGGCTGCCGTCTGCCAGCAGCAGAGTCCGGTCCCGCTTTTCGACGGGTATCTTCTCTCCGATCAGATACGCTTTCAGCGACTTCCTGCCCCCGTCTGCATGTGTCAGCAGATAATCGCCCGTCTGTCTGGTCCGAAGCACTAAAGATTTAACTATTTTATCATAATCAAACCATTTCGTATATGTTTTTTCGGGAATATTTTGGCTTTTTTCACAGGGGAACAGCTCACAGTGAACCTGTATCTGTTCTCCCCACTTTGTCGTTCCCGGAATCAGAAGTGGTACGGCAGATATTCCCGGCAGCTTCTTTTCCGCATAAGCCAGCCGTACGTTACCGTATTCCCGCCAGGCCCTCAGGCCGCAGGGCAAATCCAGACTGCCGTTTCCCTGTCTGAAAAACAATTTCTGCAGCAGCCGGATATGCACCGCCGAGATATCTTTTCTGCTCTCTGTCATCCGCTCGATAGCCATCAGCAAAAGCTGCCTTTGTATCAAAGGTTCTTCTTTTGTAAAAGCCGTAAGGCCAAACAGAATTTCCCGCCCGGAAACTGTCATGCACCGCTCTGCCGCCTGCTCTGTACACCGTCTGACAAACGCGTCCGTTTCTCTTATTATGACGCTTGTGTCATAGATATGGGACACCGCTCTGCCGCAGATTTCCTGTTCTGCATAAGAAAGCACATGATGCCTTATTTTATTCCTTGTATAAGTATCCTCGCTATTCGTCCGGTCTATACAATAGGAAAGCTGATTATGGGCAAGAAAAGCCTCTATCTCCGGCCGGGAAATACATAAAAGCGGCCGGATGACCGCCCCCCGTACCGGGCGGATTCCGGCCAGGCCCGTCAGACCGCTTCCCCTCATCAGATGAAACAGCACCGTTTCCGCGTTATCGTTCTGATTGTGTGCCACCGCTATCCTTCCGTCCGGAGCCCCCTCTGCCTCCAGTACCTGCTCAAATGCCCGATACCGCAAAAAACGTCCTGCTTCCTCCGCAGACATATGATGTGCCAGCGCATATTCCTCCACATCTTCTGTCACACAATAAAACGGACAGTTCCACTTTTTGCACAGCGCTTCCACGAAAGCCGCGTCCTCACCGGCTTCCTCACGAATCTGATGATTGACATGCACCGCGATCAGTTTAAACGGCATCTGTTCCCTTATTCTTAATAAAATAAAGAGAAGGCAGACAGAATCCGCCCCTCCCGATATACCGGCCACTACCGTACTGCCTTCCTGCAGCATATGATTTTCTCTGATATATTTAAGTACCCTTTTTACCATAGTCTAACTATACTCAATTTCCGGCAAAAAATCAACCATACCTGCCGTTTACAGATACAGTTCCGGCCCGGCATTTTCCCAGATGCCCAATGTAAGTATGGTCATATCATCCTGCACCTTTCCCATCGTCTTATGCAAAACCAGTTGCAGCATGTAATTGGCCATCTCCTGAGGATTCTGAATATCAATCTGACTGAGAATATCCCGCAGCATCTCTTCATCACCCAGGCCATCCACGACACCGTCGGAAACCATAATCACAAAGTCTCCGTCCTTCAGCCTGCGTTCCTGCCTGTCTGCATCAATCCGGTGAAAAATTCCCAGTGGCAGCGTATCCGCATCAATCTGTTCCACTTCCCGGTCTCTCTTTATGTAAGTACAGGAAGAACCTATTTTCATCAGTTCACACACTCCCGTATACAGATTGATGTCACATACATCCAGTGTGGACATATTTTCCTCTTCTCCCCGTGCCACCAAAACCCCATTGATCATTTCCGCTGCCGTTTCTTTGGAAAAGCCGGCTTCTGTAAATTTTTCCAGCAGATCAATGACCGTTTCACTGTCTGTCATGGCCTTTTCCCCGGATCCCATGCCGTCGGACAGAGCCATAATAAAATTGCCGTTCCCCTTTTCCAGAAAAGAATAGGTATCACCGGATACTTTTTCATTTTCCCTGGTGGCCTTCGCCGCACCGGTCAGCACATTGTAAGCTGCCTCTTCTTCAAAAATCACGGTTTCAAACTCTTTTTTCAGGAAAAACAGACTGTCCTTTTCCGGCAACAGCCGTTTGTGAAACAGCTCTGAAAAAATCTCCGCCGCATCCTCCGCCGTCAGTACATGCCGTTCAGCCACGCACAGCTCAGCCGCCAGCCGCATGCCGCACACAGGGTCCTGTGTCCGGAACAGATTACGGAGTATCACGCCCCGGCTCCTGCAGGTACGGATGATCCGTTTCAGTTCCCTGGGCCTGAAAGGCTGCAGAGGATAAGATTCCTCGGCCAGAAGTCTGATGATTCTGGACACCTCCATCAGATTATCTGCCAGAATGGCCCGATCCTCCATCAGTCTGCGTTTCATCAGATACGCCTGCCGGTCCTGCATCGTACCCGCCCCTGCCGCTTCTTTATAAATAAACGTCTGCGCCAGATCGTGAAAAGAATCCGCATAGTCCATCAATTTCTTTTTCCCATAAGATGGTATCAGAATCCCCTCTGCCTGTCCGCTTATCGCCCCTGCTCTTTTCATACCCTTCACTCCTCCTGCCATAGCACAGATCTTTTGCCGGCAGACTGCCTGTCCACCCTGCAAGAATACAGTATACCAAACACCCTTCACAGTTTTTGTCAAACCGGCGTCTGTTTTCCCAATACTTTTAGACAAAAAATACGGACGGCAATCTCTTATATCGCCATCCGTATCTATGGTTTCTCCTTGAAGATAATCTCTCCTTCATGTACGAGACCCAGCTTATCCTTCGCCACTTCCTCCGCATACTTCTTCGTCTTGGTATATTTCCGGAATTCTTCAATTTCCTGTGCTCTTTTCTCTTCCTCGGCAATCTGCTGCTCCAATGCAATCTCTCTTGCCGCATAAATCCGCTTCTTTTCCTGAAGCTCTATACTTTTAATGCCTACCACCAGAAGCAGCATCAGTACCGCTGTGGTAACCAGAAACATTCCCAGCCTGTTCTGACGTTTTCTGCGGAAGGCCAGCCTTCTTTTTACCATATGCAAAACCCCTGCCCTATTTTTTGTATAGAACCATTCTAAGCAATTTCCGCCCTTCCGTCAACTTCTTTTTGGCGCCAAAAACCTTCCGTTTCATCCTGTTTTCAGACTTTTTCCGCACCCATGCCAGCCGTCTGAAAACAAGATGTAGCGGTTTGACTACGATCCTGACCATCCGGCCTGCAATATGTAGTATTTTCTGTAAAAGCAGAGAAAAATACCGGACGAACAGACGTCCCAGCGTTTTTTTATACAACAGCATCCCAATCATAGCTCCCGCTACCGCAAACCACCGCAATATGCCGTTATTTTCCCGGATCAGCATAACGAAAACCAGCAGAGAGCAGACGATCCAATACAGGAAATCCTCCAGAGACACTGCCAGTATATTATGAGGAAGTATCCTCCGCAGAATACGGAGTATATCATACAGGACTGTAATCAGTATACCCATCAGAAAGGAATGGAACAAAAAATACATTTCAAGCTCAATTTCAGGACTCATATGTCACCTACTTAAATAATTTTGCCAAAAACGATTCTCCGGATTTTCCATATCCTGCACTTTCGGAATAAGTCAGGCTGTCAATCCTGCCTTCTATGTCCACCTCACCCTTATCCAGACTCAGCCGGTTGACATGCAGGTCGTTTCCTTTGATCATCAGCATTCCCTGATCGGTTTCCAGCAATATCTCACTGACATCAAAGGACAATACATCCACTACCCCGTTCATATTGCAGATATTTCTGTTCGTCAGCATACATTTATGCTGTTTTTGCTTACTGTTTGTCAAATCCTCCATGCAAAAGCCCCCATTGTCTTTCCTGATACATTGTATGAAAGAACATGGGGACTTATGCTTACAGATAGCGGAACAGCTCCGCTGCTTCTTCTTTTTTTACTGTTTCCCGTACATTCACAACTTCTACCTTCACATCCCTGTTACCGAACCGGATGGTCAGGATATCGCCTTCTTTTACATTGGCCGACGCCTTGGCAGGTTTGTCGTTAATCAAAACTCTGCCCGCATCACAGGCTTCGTTGGCCACTGTACGCCGCTTGATCAGACGGGATACTTTCAAATATTTGTCAAGTCTCATGGCCCGTTTCCTTCCTCTTCCTGCCTGAAAAAGAATCCTGCTTTGCAGGAATTTCCACGATAGCGAAAACAAGGCAGCTACCGAAGTAACCGCCTCCCATCTCTACCTTTTATGCGTTTACCATATCCTTCAACGCTTTGCCTGCTTTGAACTTCGGAGCTTTGGAAGCAGCAATCGGCATCGGTTCTCCGGTCTGCGGATTTCTTCCTTCCCTTGCGGGTCTCTCGGATACTTCAAATGTACCAAAGCCAACCAACTGAACTTTTTCGCCCTTCTTTAATTCGTCTGCAACGATATCAGTAAAAGCCTTTAATGCCTTTTCCGCATCTTTCCTGGAAAGTTCTGTCTGATCGGCAATAGCCGCAACCAATTCTGTTTTGTTCATTATGGATTCCTCCTGTTAAATGACTTTTATTCATGTGACAGGCGTTTCTCGCCGAAACGCTATATATATTTATATACATATTTACCATGTTTGTCAAGAAATTATTCTGTCTCCGGCTCGAAAAGCTCCACATTTTCCGCAATTCTGTCCGCCAGCACCTGCTCCGGCGCCAGCTTCTCTCTGTAAGCAAATTCCGAAAGCAGCCAAAGCACATCCGCAAACCGTTGCTCTGTCTCTTCTGCCGTATTGAGCCCTTCTCTTTCTGAGGCTTCTTTTCTGCTCCGGGCCTGCTTCAGGCCATCCAGAGCCGCTTCCATCCGCTGCCAGAAGGTTTCCGGCCCGTCCCCCAGGCCATAGAGCCTGTCCGCTTTTTTGAGGACCTTGCAGGCCCTTGCCAGTGCCGGCAGTTCTTCCGGTATCTCCCGCAGGGGAGACCGGATCCAGCTCTTCCCTGCTTTTTCCTTTTTCTTGATTTCTTCCCAGTTTGATAACACCTGTTCCGAAGTATCTGCCTCCACGGCGCCAAATACATGGGGATGACGCCGTACCATCTTTTCCGATACCCCCTGAATCACATCCTCAATGGTAAACAGGCCCTCCTCCTGGGCAATTACGCTGTGCATCACCACCTGCAGCAGAATATCGCCCAGCTCCTCCTGCATATTTTCCCCATCGCCGCTGGCTTCATAAATGCGGATTGCGGCCAGCAGCTCTGCAGTTTCTTCTGTCATACAGGGCTTTAAACTGTTATGTGTCTGTTCCCTGTCCCAGGGGCATCCTCCTTCTCCCCGAAGTCTTTCTATCAATTGAACAAAGTCTGTGAAAGTATATCGTTGGTCCATGTTCCGTCTCCTAATCCTGTTGTATCCAGGCCGCCCAGTCCGTTCACCGGTTTTTTCACCAGCTCCGAGAAAGACAGCTCCATATCTTTTTCCTCGTCATCTACCTGTATGGTATAGCTTCTTGTCTGATATCCGTTCTTACGCAGGGAAATAACATGAGTGCCCTCTTTTTTGGAAAAGCTCACCGGCGTCAGTCCCACATAACTGCCGTCCAGATACACCTCCACATTTTTCGGTGCATTGATCTTCACCCGCCAGGTCCCGTTTCCGCTGACCACTTCCCCGTCCGGTATCTGACCGTCACCACTTCCGGTATTGTCTTTCCGGGTATCTGTTTTTTGATCTTCCTTATGGTCATCGGCAGTTTCCGATGCGGCATCCCCGATTTGGGTGCGTACCCCTTCGTCACTGTTTTCTTCACCGATTCCGCCGTCCGCCGCTTCCGGCTCCTGTGTATTTCCATCCAGACTCTGACCGCTGCCGTCCGGCTCCATCTCTACATTCAGATTGGCATTTTCCTGCCCCACCTTCAGATACTGGCTGATGGTCTCATATCCGGAAGCCTTGACAATCATCTGATGAATCCCATATTCCAAAGTCACATACGTGGAGGTATCAATCTTTTCTCCATCAATGTATACATTGGCATCCGCCGGCGTCAGCGTGAAAAACACATTGCCGGTTTTGATCTCTTCTCCCTTCAGATCCGATACATCCAGCACAGTTTCCTCATCTCTGTAAATTACCGTATCCTTACTGCCGCCATGCCTGCCGTTTCGGACGACTACCGCATATTCCCCTTCCGGAACAGTCAGCAGCATATCCTCGGTAATACGCTGCACCATCTCCTGCCCCACCTCAATAAAGCCGTCCACAAAATACTCCGTTCCTGTCAGACGCAGATAGCCATGCCCTTTGTCCACCAGGATACTGTAAACCGTATTGTCAATCCCCTGTACAGACAGCACATCCCTTTCATTCAAATCCGTCAGCTCGATCTCCTCGCCCTGAGAAAGCAGCACCATCCGGTCTGCAAGTGTATACAGTTCACCGTTAAATGTAATCTGTCCCCTGACCTGATTCACTTCAAACCCGGTGGTCACATCCACATCCCATGCAGCAGAAGATACTGCGATGGACACACATTTTTTAGGTATATGCTGAAAATTCACATCCACAATATCCCCCGGAGACAACTGAGCCGCCGACATCGCTTCTCCGTATTTATCTGTAATTACAGTGGTACCGTCATAGTGCAGTGTATAATTCTTATTGACAATCCGGTTCAGAAATGTGATCTTTTTTTCGTTTTCCATCACTCTGACAACCACGGCGGTATCTTTGGAATCATATTCTCCCGGTTCCATAATGCGGAATCCTGTATCTGCTGCCACGCTTTCCGTTTCTTCCGCAGCTTCCCCTCCGCTTTCCAGAAATCCGATCTGAACACCCTGATCCGATCCGCAGGCTGACAGTATCATACACAGCAGACCGACCAGCAACAATAGTGTAATACTCCCACGTTTTTTCATTTTTCATCCCTTTGTGCCTTGCCCTTCTGCCTGCTTTAACCCGGCAGAATCGTTTGCAGAAACAACTCCTTATCCCGTTCCTGCTTCAGCAGTTTATCAAATTTTTCCATATTTCTGCCTGGAATCCATGCTTTTCCCGCATTATAATAAAAATTCACGATCTTCCAGAATTTTTCCGGATATGCCAGACGATAATACAACTGGCACAGCTCCTCCTCCGACAGAGGCCGTTCCTTCTGATAGGCTTCTAACAGACCGTCGCCCACCGAAGATGACCAGTTATTTTTCTCCAGAAGTTTGCGCAGAAACAGGTACAAATCTCTGACCTGGCTGTCGCAGACACATTTTTCAAAGTTTATAACGCACATTTCATCCCCGTCCAGCAGCAGGTTGTGGTACTGATAATCCCCGTGGCACCAGATCCCATCAGATGCAATCTGTTCATAATATTCGGAAATCCGGCTGGCTTTCCATCTCTCCGCCACCTCAAACGCTTTTTCCATAAAGCTGTCATAATGACGCAGCAGATAAATTTCAAAATCATTTTTCTGGCTTTTATTTCTCAGAAACTTGCGGACCTTCCGCAGTTCCCGGTTATGCTTTTCATACTCCCGATCCATCCGCAGTATCGGCGCCTCCTGTCCGGAAACAGCCGGCATTACCATCGCCTTATGCAGCCTGGCCAGCAGTCCGGCTGCCTGACGGCACTCTTCTCCGTCCCGGATACTGCATTCTCTTCCGCCAAAATAAGTCTTTACGATATAGACATTCTGGCTCTGGTCTTTTGTCCACAGCACACCTTCTTTATTGGAAAGAATCTCTTCCACCATAAGGCCGCTTTTCTCCCTGATATGGGTGAGCAATGCATTCTGCAGCATGAGTTTGTCTGTGAACCCGGTGTATTCTTTTAAAATCCGCAATCCATCCGGTGTTTCAAACAGGATGGAACCTCTCCCCTTCCAGGTCCGGACTACTTCAAAATCATATTCTGAAAGCACGCTGACTGCTCTGTCATTCACGTATATTCCCCCTAAGATTGGTCACTACCTATCTTATGAGTCAGTATACGGAAAAATGCGCTAAATCTGTGTCAGGAGATATTCTTTTGTATTGCATTCCGGATTCTCCAGCACCAGAGCCAGCAGGCGTTCCAATGTCTCTCCCATCTCCCGGCCCGGCTTCATACCGGCCCCGATCAGATCCCTGCCGCTCACTGCCAGATCTTTCAATGTCAGACACTGGGCCGAAGCCAGAATCTCCCGGTATATCTCTTCCACATGTTCCAGCGTCCGCAGCTTTTCTGCCTGCCTGTAGCCGCTCTGGGCCGCTATATCCGCCCGTTTGACCGGAAACAACAGCGGAAACAGATCCGGCCCGATTCTGGAAGCTGCCTTCCGTACTCCTTTCGGAGACTCCGGTATGTTATAATCGTGGTACTGTACCAGTTTCGCCACCTTATCCTTTGTCACATTGTCAAATTTCAGACGGGTCAGTACATTTTCCGCAATCTCCCGGCCAATCTCCCCATGCCCTTTGAAATGATCAATTCCTTCCGCATCCACTGTATGGCAGAGCGGTTTGCCCAGATCATGAAACAGCATCACCAGGCGCAGCACCCGGTCCGGCTCAATGGCCGTCAGGCTGTGCAGCGTATGCTCTCCCACAGAATATTTATGATGGGGATGATTCTGAGGCATCTGCATGGCCCTGTCAAATTCCGGCAAAACCTGTGCCGTAATGCCATTCTCCCAGGCCACCCGCAGCATATCCGGATGGGGGGAAATCAATAATTTTACCAGTTCGGTATGAATCCGCTCCGCACTGACCTGACTCAGGTCAGGCGCCAGTTTCCTGATTGCTGCCTGTGTCCCGGGCTCTATGGTAAAACCAAGCTGCGCCGAAAACCGCACCGCCCGCATCATCCGCAGCGCATCTTCTCCAAACCGCTCGCCCGCATCCCCGACACAGCGGATCACACCTTCTTCCAGATCCTGTATTCCGCCAAATGCATCCACAAGTCCCTCTGTTTCATTGTATGCCATTGCATTGATCGTAAAATCCCGGCGCCGCAGATCCTCTTTCAAATCCCCGGTAAAAGTAACCTCACTGGGATGGCGGCCATCCTCATAGATGCCGTCAATCCGATAAGTCGTGACTTCAAAGCTCTCCCCCTGTAGCAGTACGGTTACTGTGCCATGACGGATTCCGGTATCCACAGTACGCCGAAACAGTGCTTTCACCTGACAAGGCCGGGCCGAAGTGGTGATGTCCCAGTCATCCGGTTCCTTTCCCAGCAGGGAATCCCGCACACAGCCGCCCACCGCATACGCCTCATAGCCGGCGGTATGCAGGATATCCAGTATGGTATTCACCTGTTTGGGCAGACAGATCCGCATAATGCACTCCTTTTTAAGACAAATTTGTATTTATCATATACCAGAATCCACTTTTTTGCAATCATCCCGCTGCTGTACACATTTGGGGAATCTGTCAAAAAAGTCCATTTCACAGAGAAACGGACTTTTGGGGTTTAAACATGTGCTATTTCTGTATATTCTGAAATCTCTCTGCTGATGGTCGCCAGATCTTCCGGATTCAGGTCATGTACTCTTTCATGCCCTGTGATTCTGGCAAAAGTCTCCAGCTCCGCAAAGCTGCATTTCAGGTAATTGGCAACTCTTCCGGCGGCCTCTTCCACTTTCAGCTCCGCCCGCAGCACCGGATCCTGAGTCGCCACTCCTACAGGACATTTCCCGCTGCCGCAGATACGATACTGTCTGCAGGCCGCCGCCACCATAGCTGCGCTGGCAACCGCCACTGCATCTGCGCCCATAGCCAGCGCTTTGGCAAAGTCTGAGGAAACCCTCAGTCCTCCGGTTATCACCAGCGACATATCAGAACCCATGCTGTCCAGATACTTTCTTGCCCGGTGCAGGGCATAGATGGTGGGTACACTGGTGGCATCCCGTACCAGGCGGGGACTGGCTCCTGTGGCTCCCCCTCTGCCGTCAATGGTCACAAAATCCGCTCCTGCAAAGACACAGTACTCCAGATCCTTCTCAATTTTACCGGCGGCAATCTTGATTCCTATGGGCCTTCCGTCAGAAGCAAAACGAAGCTGCTCTACCAAAGCCTTCAGCTCTTCTTTTGTATTTATATCCGGGAATTTGGATGGGCTGATCACATCCTTTCCCAGCGGCTTATTTCTGATTCTGGCAATCTCCGGCGTTACTTTTTCTCCCGGCAGATGACCGCCCATACCTGGCTTGGTCCCCTGTCCTATCTTAATTTCAATAGCATCCGAACTTTTCAGATTATCCGGCGTTACGCTGTAAAGATTGGGCACATATTCAAAAATATATTTGGCGGCCGCCGCTTTTTCTTCCGGCAGAATACCTCCCTCCCCGCTGCACATGGCCGTTCCTGCCGCTGCACTGCCCTTTGCCAGTGCGATTTTCACTTCTTTGGACAAAGCGCCAAAGGACATATGGGAAATATACACCGGCCCTGCCAGTACCATCGGCTTTTTGGCATGTCTGCCGATGATTGTCGTCATATCCACCGGTGCATGCTCATCTAACGGCGGCGGATTTAACTGTGCTCCCAGGATCAGGATATCATCCCAGCCCGGCATGGGCATCCTGGTTCCCATCGCCTCAATAATCGGCTTTCCGGTGGCCGCCATTTCCTGTATTTCTTTCATGTAACGGTAATCCGATACCGGCCCGGTGAGTTCCGCCTGTTTCTGAAATGCCGACGCAGGCTGTTTACAGACCGGACAGGCATCCAGCTCCGCAAAAGGCTTCCCCTCTTTTTCTTCATCATACAGATAACCACATACACTACATTTGTATTTTGCCATACAGCGCCCCTCCTAGTAGTTTTCTGCCTTCACCTGAAAATAAGCCTGGGGATGTGCACAGACAGGACAGATCTCCGGCGCTTTTTTCCCCACACAGATGTGACCGCAGTTTGCACACTGCCAGATGACATCCCCGTCTTTGGAAAAGACCGCATCTGCTTCCAGATTGGCAATCAGTTTTCTGTACCGCTCCTCATGTTCCTTCTCAATGGCTCCCACACCTTCAAACAAAGCTGCGATCTCTTCAAACCCTTCTTCCCTTGCTTCCTTTGCAAATGCGGCATACATATCCGTCCATTCAAAATGTTCCCCTTCTGCAGCCTCTTTTAAATTCTCCGCTGTAGATCCGATCCCCCCATTGAGCAGCTTATACCACATCTTTGCATGCTCTTTTTCATTGGCCGCCGTTTCTTCAAATAATGCGGCAATCTGTACATAACCATCCTTTTTCGCTTTGGAAGCAAAATAAGTGTATTTATTTCTTGCCTGCGATTCTCCTGCAAATGCTGCTTTCAGATTTGCTTCTGTTTTCGTTCCCTTCAAATCAGCCATTGGTATTCTCTCCTTTTGTGTTTGATTGTTGTTTTTCTTTTGTTTCCTGTTCCTCTCCCATACCGGAAAATCCGCCCGTTCTCTGACAATCCGGACAGATCCCCTCAAAGAGCAGTGTATGGCCTGTAAGCAAAAACCCTGGTTCCTCTCTGCCGGCCCGTTCTGTCAGTTCCGGCATAAAGGGAAATCCCGCGTCAAATACCTTCCGGCAGGAAACGCAGCGGATATGATAATGTCCATCGGTCCGATGGTCATAGCAGTCTGCCCCGTCCGGCATGGCAACCCGGCATATTTTTCCGTTCTCTGCCAGTGTATTCAGATTTCTGTACACAGTTGCCTTACCAATCGAAGGGTAACTTTGTATGATCCGATCATGCACTTCTTCCGCCGTAGGATGACTGTGCATTGCAGATACGGTCTGCAATACCAGTTCTTTCTGCACGGTATTTCTCCCACCTGACATACCTGATCTCCTTTTAATGAGAATATATATTAATTATAATAAATTATCATTAATGGACTGTCAATCGTTTTCCTTCTTCACATCAAAAAAACAGAGAACCCCCTGTTACCTCTGAAAGTAACCGGGTATTCTCTGTCTTATGCTTTCCCTGCCTGCCAGATCACAGGCCGGATACGGTTTCTTATTTTTCTGTCAGACGCACGGTTTCTCTGGCGATTGCCAGTTCTTCATTGGTGGGCACTACCATCGTTACCACCTTTGCCCCTTCGTCGGACAGGATGATCTCTTCCCCTCTGACTTTATTCTTTTCTTCATCAATATTGGTACCCAAAAAGCCAATGTACTGTCCGATCAGCTTTCTGACCTCCGCATTGTTCTCCCCGGCTCCTGCCGTAAACACAATCACATCCACACCATTCATAGCCGCTGCATAAGCACCAATGTATTTTCCTACCCGATAAGCATATGCCTCCAGAGCAGTCTGTGCCATTTCCTTTCCCTCTGCGGCCGCCTCTGCCAGATCACGGAAATCACTGGAAAGGCCGGAAAGCCCCAGGACACCCGACTTTTTATTGCAGATATCGATGACTTCCTCCGCACTCACGCCCAGTTTACCGGCCAGGAACGGGATCACGGCAGGGTCCAGATCGCCGCAGCGGGTCCCCATAATCAATCCTTCCAGCGGTGTCAGGCCCATAGAAGTGTCCACACTCTTTCCCTGATCCACCGCAGATACAGAAGCGCCGTTCCCCAGATGGCATACGATGATTTTCAGCTCTTCCCGCTTTCTGCCCAGTATCTGCGCCGCACGGTCCGATACAAAATCGTGACTGGTACCGTGGAAACCATACCGGCGTATCTTATACGTATCGTAATATTCATAAGGAAGCCCGTACAAATATGCCTTTTTCGGCATGGTCTGATGAAATGCAGTATCAAATACTCCCACCATCGGGATTCCCGGCATGATCTCCATACAGGAACGGATCCCGATCAGATTGGCCGGATTGTGCAGTGGTGCAAGATCACTGCATTTTTCGATTTCGGCAATGACCTCATCTGTCAGTACCACACTGCCTGCAAATTTTTCTCCTCCATGTACGATACGATGCCCTACTGCATCGATCTCTTTTGGACTCTTTATTACCCCGACTGACGCATCTGTCAGTTTTTCAATGACAAGGGATACTGCTGCCGTATGATCCGGCATATCCGCTTCTGTTTTTTTCTTTTCTCCCCCCGCAGGCTGATGGATAATGGCACTGCCCGCAATTCCGATTCTCTCACACAGCCCCTTTGCCAGAACCTCCTGAGTCCCACTGTCTATGAGCTGATATTTCAGTGAGGAACTCCCGCAATTAATGACAAGTACATTCATAGTTTACCTCCCGCAGCGCACCTGAAACGCTGCCTTTTCTTCTTTCATTAATAAGCCCTTCCCCAGTATACCATCTTTTTGGCAGGCTTTCCGCAGCATACGCATGTATCCGCAATATGTTCCTGTTCAAACGGCATGCACCGGCTGGTCACGCTGAGTTTCTCTTTGATGATGTCCTCACATTCCTGACTGCCGCACCACATCGCCTTGACAAAACCGGCCTTTTCATCGAAGATCTTTACAAACTCTTCCATATTCTCTGCCGTATAAGTATGGGTATCCCTGTGAGTCCTTGCCCGCTCCAGCATATCCCGCTGCATGTCAGCCAGAACCTGTTTCAGAGTGTCTGCCAGAGCCTCAAATGTGGTTTCTGTTTTTTCTCTTGTATCCCTGCGGCAGATCACACATTTTCCGGCCGCAATGTCTTTCGGTCCCACTTCCACCCGAACCGGAATCCCCCGCATCTCCTGCTCGGAAAATTTCCATCCGGGACTTTTATCGGAATCATCCACCCGAACCCGGAAACTGCCCTTCAGCATATCCCGGAGCGCATAGGCTTTCTCCAGAACGCCTTCCTTTTTCTGCTGGATCGGAATGATCATTACCTGTGTGGAGGCAATCTCCGGAGGCAGTACCAGCCCGGAATCGTCGCCGTGTACCATGATAATCGCACCGATGATACGGGTGGACATTCCCCAGGAGGTCTGGTATACATGCTTTAGTGTATTGTCCTTATCTGCAAACTGGATCTCAAAGGCTTTGGCAAATCCATCCCCAAAATTATGGCTGGTACCCGACTGGAGCGCTTTGCCGTCATGCATCAGCGCTTCTATCGTATAGGTGGACTCTGCTCCTGCAAATTTCTCCTTGTCTGTTTTCTTTCCTTTGATTACCGGAATCGCCAATATCTTTTCACAGAAATCCGCATAGACATTCAGCATCTGAATCGTCCGCTCCTCTGCTTCCTCCAGGGTCGCATGGGCCGTATGGCCTTCCTGCCACAAAAATTCTCTGGAACGCAGAAACGGTCTGGTTTCCTTTTCCCAACGGACTACCGAGCACCACTGATTGTATACTCTGGGCAGATCTCTGTAGGAATGAATATCATTTTTATAGAAATCACAGAAGAGAGTTTCCGAAGTAGGTCTGACACAAAGCCGCTCCTGCAGCTCATTTAATCCTCCATGCGTCACCCAGGCAACCTCCGGTGCAAATCCTTCCACATGGTCTTTTTCCTTCTGCAGAAGGCTCTCCGGAATAAACATAGGCAGATACACATTCTGCACACCTGCTTCCTTGAACATCTCATCCAGCTTTTTCTGAATATTTTCCCAGATTGCATAGCCTGCAGGCTTGATTACCATACAGCCCTTTACGCTTGTATAATCAATCAGCTCTGCCTTTTTCACCACATCGGTATACCACTGGGCAAAATCTGTCTCCATCGAAGTGATGGATTCCACTAATTTTTTCTCAGCCATTTTCAGGTTCCCTTTCTTTGGATCGGACTTGGGGCTTATGCCCCTTAAATCCGTTGTGAATGCAAGTAACTTTATCTTGTATTCTCATACAAAGCGTCCGAAATGTCAATCGTTCTCGCAAAAAACATTCATTTCCGCCCCGGCTTCCTCTTCCATAGAGGCAGAAGCCTTGCGGTAAATTTCCCGAATCACAAGAAAAGAAAAGGGCCCCAGTGCCACACCGGACAATCCGTATAATTTAATACCACTGTAAATAGCGAGCAGAATCACCACCGGATAGATTCCCATTTTCCGGCCGATCAGCTTTGGTTCCAGAAATTCCCGTGCCAGGGCACATATACCGTATAGCAGCAGGATACCCACACATTTCCATATGTTTCCCTGAATCAACTGCCATAAAGCTGCCGGCACCAGTACAATACCTGTTCCGATAAAAGGCAGAGCATCCAGAATACCGGCCAGAATACCCGTGGTGATGCCATGACGTACTCCCAAAGCCCACAGGCCTGCCGCGCACAGAATACTGATTACACATAAAATAATCGCCTGCGCCTTCAGATACTGCCACACCATCGTCCCAATCTCCCGGCTGATTTCTTCTGCGGCAAGAAACCAGCGAAACCGACAAAGCTCTTCTCTGATTCCCCTGAAATCTTTTACAAACAGGATGGTGGCAATAAAGGTCATCACCAGAAAAGCCGTAATGGAACAGACTGCTTTCACATACGAAACGGAATAATTCATCAGCCGGGGAAACGCCTTCCGCTTCATATCCGCCGTAAAACTGTCCACATGATTAAAGATCAGTGTTTCCATTGCATCCGCGTCAATTCCCATGCTCCGCTCCATACCCCGGCAGCAGGAATGAATAAATCTGCAGAAACAGTCCTCATATACATCAATGTTTTTGGCCAGCATACTGATCTGGCTGCATATCATCGTCATGGTATACCATAACAACACCCCCAGCAGGCACAGGACCAGCAGTGCCGTTATGGCTGCCAGTATATTTTTGCTGATATGCAGTTTATCCTCCAGCTTTTGTAAAAGAGGCTGCATCACCGAGATCAGGCAGACCGAAAGAAAAAAAGGCAGGACAAGCGTCAGCACATATTTCATAAACAGAAAAACCGCTGCCGCTGTCACCACCCCTGCTATGTATTTTTTATTTTTTTCCCACCAGAACTGATTCACATTCATCACCTCTGGATAGTATTCTGCAATTTGGGATTTTTATTCAGTTATCGCCTTCACAGGTATTCTGATTTTCTCCTCCATGCCCATGTCCATGTCCCGCATCATGGTTCCCCCATTCACCCTCCGCATGATGATGGGAGGCCCCACTGCCCGTACTGCCTGACAGACTTTCGATTCTTCCCTGTATCTGACACATGGTGAGAGCCTGTACTTCCTCCGCCGTAACATCCGGATCCAACGCCTGAAGCTCCAGAAAAGCCCTGTATTTTCCAAATGACATACCGGATTCATGAGCCGCCGATACTTCTTCCCGGCTGGCGCAGGCACAATGCACATTAAGATAAGAAGAAGTACACGCAGTCACATTGGCCAGCATTTCATTGTTCTTTTTCTCATCTGCGCCGAACACCGTAACAGAAACCGGCTGATCCTGCACCAGATACACTTCCATATTCGGGTCTGACAGAATCTGTTCCAGTGCATCTCTGTAATCCAGATAACGGACATCCAGAGAACTTGTCAGCCTGTAAGCATCCTGGTTATAGGCTTCTACAGACACGACCTTATCAAATCGGTTAATTTCCAGTTCAAAGGAAGGATTTACATCCACACTGATGGCATAGGCCGGAGTAAAATAGGTAAACCACCCGCCGCCAAACAGCAGCATCATACAGGCTGCCACAGCCGCCAGCCGTCTGGCAGAAAACAGTACTTTTTTTTGAGAACTTTCTATTTTCTGCAGAAGAAATTCACGGGTACGGGCCTTCAGCTCTTCTTCCGCCCGCACCTGATCAAATGCTTCTCTCAGCCTCTCAGTCATGCACATCACCTCCCAGCTTTTCCCTGAGCAGTTGTCTGGAACGTGTCAGGAGCGTATAAACAGTATTCACATTTTTTCCTAAAATAGAACCCATTTCAGCAGCCGTATATCCTTCATAATAATGAAGATATACCACATCCCTGTATTTTACCGGCAGTGACAGCACCGCTTCCCATACCTCACTGTGATCCGGCGCCATCTTTTCCGAAAGGGTCAGAGCCTCTTCCAACGGAACAGTATGACTGCGGAAAAAGCTTTTGAGCAAATCCCGGCAGGCATTGACTGTAACCCGAATAAACCATGCTTTTTCATGTTCCTCATTTTCAAACACGGCACAACTTTGGACATATTTCAAAAACACATTTTGAAATATGTCCTCCGTATCATGATAGCTCTTCAGATGTATCATACAGATCCGGCGGACGGTATCCGCATACCGCTCCATAGCCCGGTTTATCTCCTGTTCGCTCCGCATGGCAAGACCTCAGCTTTATCTGGCCACACAACCTCCATGATGGCCTACGCCGTTATAATAACAGCCAACTCCTGCGGCATAATTGTCACAGATCCCATCTCCGTCCGCATCCACAAACGGACAGTCCACACCGTGATCATCACAAATGCCATCCCCGTCTGCATCCACAAACCAGCAATGTGCGTCATGATAGTCACAGATGCCGTTTCCGTCGGCATCCACATACTGGCAGCCTCCGTTATGATAACCGTAGCTGCTGTTGTAACTGCCGGTGTAGGAATGATGTCTCCCACGCGAATGGCAATGTGCAAACACAGTCATACTGCTCAAAGATAACATCAATACCATTGCGGTGATACCTACTACTACTTTTTTCATCCTGTTTTCCTCTCTTTCCTGTTTCCCATTCTGAATCGCTATATAAATAATACGAATGATAACAGGAAATCCATTCAGTCCATCCATATTTTTTTCATTTTTTTCTTTTATTACAACATAAGCCGGTAAATGGCTTCCACATCCTTTTGTTCCAGCTTCACAAAACCGCCGATACTTCCGGCATTTCCATTGCCATAGCATGCAGAATGGGCCATTTTTTCAATGTCTTTTTCTTCCGCGCCCAGCCCCGCAAAATTTTCCGGCATACCAATGGAAATCAAAAAGCTGCGCAGTGCCTCGATTCCGGCTCTGGCTGTCTCTTCCGGACGGACAAAATCCATCTGGCATCCCCATACCCGTACTGCAATCTGGGCAAACCGCATCACATCATGGTGCATATTATAGGTAAATACTGCCGGCATCGTAACAGCCAGTCCGGCGCCATGAGCGCAGTCATACAGGGCAGACAATTCATGCTCAATATCATGACTGGTCCAGTCCTGAGTACGTCCCACGCCACAGGAATTGTTATGAGCCATCATACCTGCCCACATAATGTTGGCACGGCTTTCATAATCTGCCGCATCTCTTACCGCCTTCGGTCCTGTCTGAATCATGGCAAGCATCAGCGCTTCGATCATCCTGTCGGTTACATCCACATCCTTTGTATTGGTCAGATACCTCTCATACAGATGGGCCATAATATCCGTTACCCCGCAGGCCGTCTGATAAGGAGACAGCGTCTGGGTAAGGGCCGGATTGAGAATAGAAAATCTGGGCCGCAGCGCTTCCCCTGTAGCGCCCCGTTTCAGCATTCCTTCTTCTTTTGTAATCACCGAATCCGGAGAGCCTTCACTTCCTGCCGCCGAAATAGTCAGCACCGTTCCCACAGGCAGTGCCTGCTCCACAATCTTACCGGAATAAAAATCCCAGAAATCCCCCTCGTATACCGCACCGGCAGCAATGGCTTTGGCAGAATCAATGGTACTGCCGCCGCCCACAGCCAAAATAAAATCAATGCCTTCTTTTCTGCAAAGCTCAATTCCCTCATACACCAGACCGCTTCTGGGATTGGGCCGTACACCGCCCAGTTCCACATACTCCAGATTTTCCTTCTGCAAAGATTTCTTTACCCGTTCCATCAGACCGGAACGGAGCACAGAACCGCCGCCATAATGAATCAGTACTCTGCTTCCTCCGAAACGTCTTATGTAACTGCCTGTATCTTCTTCTGCATCCTTACCAAATGCAAAATAGGTAGGTGCATAAAATGTAAAATTGTCCATTCTCATTCCTTTCTGAATTGGATTGTTTTTATAGTTTCTTACTCTTTATTCTTTACTTTTTACCGTTTTAAAATCTCCGGAAAGTCTCCAAATGCAGGATGATGGGGATACGCTGAAAACTCCCTCTGCTGTCTGCCTGCCGTATCATAAAACGTAAGGCTACAGGCACACAGGGCAATGCTTCCCGGTGTCTGGCTTTTTGCTCCGTATTTTCCATCTCCCGCAATCGGCCATCCCCTGTGAGCCATCTGTACCCGTATCTGATGAAACCGCCCGGTGCCGATCCTGATCTCAACCAGTGCACGGGTTCCCTGCTCTGCCAGAACCCGGTAAGACAGTTCCGCCCGCTTCGCGCCGCTTTCCCCTGCCTCCGTTACATGGGCACACCGGTTTTTCCCGTCTTTTTTCAGATAGTCAGTCAGAGTCCCCTGCTTCTGAGCCGGTATCCCTTCCAGCACCGCCAGATACCGCTTAGCCAGCCTGCCGTCTGCAAGCTGCCTGCTTAAATCCGCAGCGGCCACTTCCGTTCTGGCAAATACCAGAAGCCCTTCCACCGGCTGGTCCAGACGGTGAACCACGCCCAGATACGGACTGCGCCCGCCTGTTTTTTTACAGAGATCATTTTTCAGTTCACTGACCATATCCGCCTGATAACCAGGGCCCGCCTGTACCGCCAGCCCGGCAGGCTTTTCACACACAAGAAAATCAGGAGTTTCACAGAGTATCTTTGTTTTCATACCTGCATTATATTTTTTCCGTATGGAACTGTCAAGCGTTCCGGTGGTGGTTTCACTGATCAATAATTCATCAGATCAAACAATATCTCCTGCCTTCTTCGGAGATAGAATATGTATATAAATTACCATTTTTATGCCTTATTACGAGTCCCCTGTCCGACTCCATCTTCTTACAGATTTTAGAAATTCTATAAGAGTTCAAATCAACATCCTCAGCAATATCTTTGGCAAGAATAGGTTTTGAATGAGAATTTAATTCAAGTAAAACCAGCAGTTCATCCTTTTCAATTTGCGGCAAAGTAGAAGATTCTTCCAATTCTCTTTCAATCTCATCATCAATTTTGGACTCAATAATAACATTCGCAGAGCAATCCGGACACCTATAATGAGTAAACTCTAACCCTGCCTGCTCATCTTCACGAAAAATGCGCCCGCATCGGGGGCATCTGATCACTTTAACTTCCTTAATTTGCTCTAATATAATACCTGTATAATTAAATGGACGTTCAATAAAGTAGGTTCGATACTCTATCCCACGAGGTTTTCCCCAGATAATATTATTTTTCTTAGCTAACCCGTAGTTAATGCAGTATATACTTACGGTTTTTCCATCTCTATTGGATCTTTCTTCATATTTTGTAATAAAATGATTCAACTCTAAAGATTCAAGATACTTATCTGCATTTTGTAATATATGAAAATGACTGGAATATGGATGAGCTTTCTGATACAAGCGACCCGTCAACTCATTGGAGCCAATCTGGCGTTTTATCTCTTTTGCCCTATTAACTATCGCGTCCCTTATTTTCTTTAATTGTGCTATATCTCGTTTCTCATCAAGTAACAACAAACAATATGTACTGGATTTAAAAAAAGCATCTATTTTTTCTTCATAGTACCTCTCCGAGGCATTTTCAATATCGCTTTTTGTTATTTTTTTATTATAAATTACAGCACTTTGGTATAAATAGGACAATATATAACCCATAATTCTTGGAACATTCATAGATACTCTGAAAAACAGTTCATAAATCTCTTCTAACTTATCATCAAAATATGTATTAATCCCGTTTGTATAGTGAGAAAATCTACTTGACAAAAGCCTTTCCGTAAAATGAATGGCATTATCCTCCATTCTATTGATATCAAACTCAGAATAAAGATTATAAAAATCCAGATTGATAACATCTACTTTCCCAGGATCGATTTTCCCATAATGTATTCTTCCAGGATAAAAAGCAATTTTAAACTTTATAAACTCTTCTGACCAATTATTCAGCGGAGCCACAATCGTATCTATAAATAATTTCAGCGCTTCTCCATCAATTTCCGAAACATCATCCAAAAGAATTACAAGATGATATATCTGTAATTTATTTAAGATTTCCCTGATATTATGAATCACCTTTTTTATTTCAAAAACCTTCAAATATATATTAGTTAGCTCTTCTTCCCCGCTGTTAGATGTCTCTGTCAACCCACCAGCTTCAAACTCTCCGTTAATCGAAATCTCACCGTTACCAATAGAACCGCCAAGAGACGTACCACCTTTTTGACTAATCTGTTCACTGTTTCTATCGGATTGCATTTTCCTGTGCTTCACCTGCTGAAGAACCGGAATCTCAATTTGCATTAAAGTATCATTGTCATCAACCTCTTTCATTAATCTGCTTATCTCTTCTTTCATATCTATAGTAGTGTTCCCGGATAATAGTTCACGAAATTTTCCAATTAAAGACTGTCTCCGTTTATCTATTTCTGCATAAATTTGTTTCAGAACACTTTGGATAAAACTTCTGCCCATCAGATACTTCTCCAACTGGTTTCCATCAAAATATTCTGAAAGATATTGCTGATTAATTGCAACAGCACGAGATGACTCAAATACTGTTTTTACATCAACATAACAAGGGAGATAACCGTCCTTTTTACGATACTCATTCTCTAACTTTAAAAACAAAGTAGATTTTCCGGTACCTTTCCGCCCTATTAAAAATGTAGTATTATCCAATAAGCACTTGTTTAAAATAACATTTCCATCCAATAAATCCACATACAATTTATCAAGAATACTTTTTCCTTTTTGATCACATAAATCTGCCCGCCGATATTTTTTCAAAGATTCTGCAACTTCCTGAAATCCCTCTTTCTCTTTAGCACTATACATAAACCCTCCATATATTTAAAAGATACCCATTATCTGTTTTCACACCAGTCCTGTATCTTAGCATCAATTCTTGACTTCCATGTTGGTGCATCCAATACCTGCCGGTTTTCCGAACATTCTGACATTAACGAAATCAAAGATTGCGGAGAAACCGTTCCTGCCAAAAAAACTGTCTTAAAATAAGTATTGAACTGCATCAGCGAAAAAGGAACAATACATAAATCCAGACGTTTGTCCTCTTTTGTATACCAAACCCCCATTCGGAATGTTTCTGCAGTATTAGAATCAATCCGATTGGCAATAAATAAGCCATACACCGGTTTATCGTATTGCAGCATCAAATTTGCAACATGGCGTCGAACCGGTTCACCTTCCATGGCCTCCTGACGGGAACTCTCAGAAAGTGTAACTTCAATAACCACCACACATTCTTCAAACTCTGCAATCAAGTCAGGACCATTTCCTGGTGCCGTACTGACCGGCATAAAATCCTGGTCAATTTTAAATCTACGCACCTCATATGGCTTATTTTTCAGTGTATCCATAGCTAAAAATGCTCTCCACAAACTCCATTCCAAATAAGCTGGCGCTTCCGCTTTGGGGATGCGGATTTCTTCCTCCTCGCTGATCTGCCTACGCTCTTTGCGAGAAGCAATCAGATCCATATAAGCAGAAATTTCCTGCCATTGGCTGGCTTGCTTTGTCGCGTAAACTTCTTCTTTTCTCTTCGCAATCAATTCCTCAATTTCATAGCGGACCTGATTGATATGAGCCGGAGTATCAAGAAGTTTGCCGTGAACAGAATACACAATGCCATACTGCTGAATTTGCTTCAACAAATCTGCCAGAACCAAATGCGCTATGGCAGCATTATCCGTTGGGAGCAATGTTCCATTACACAATGAACAATACAATTCCTGTAATGGGCGGTCAGATAAGAGTGCTTTTGCAAGCTCAACAGCCAGTGTGTGCTTCTCCGGTATCAGTGTGATTCCTTTACCTTTTGACTGTACCATTCCAGTTGCTTTCAGATAACGCATATTCATATCGGCATAATCTCGAAATGTGCTTGCTGCTTTCCCCGCCGCTTCTGCAGCAAAATCATATTCGCTGCGATCAAATGCCTTTTTTCGGTCACTTGCATTTCTCCGGCCCCTTAATACGAGAATACGATCAACAGTTTCTGTTAATCCATCAGCAGGAGTCGTGGTTTGAACAATCAAAGCCATCTCAATAAAATTTACGAATGCATTTTCACCTCTGCGCTCCAATTCTAAAAGAAGCGCTAATGTCCAGCATAAAGGAGAAAAAGTCTGTCCATCACCTACTGAAAATAAGGGTGTCACCATTGCCCGCAGGTAACACTCCTGCATAGCGGCAACTGTTTCAGCCCGTATCAAATTCCATCCTGCCGGTGTAATCATATCAAGTTGACCAAGATCTGCCTGCACAAATCCCATTCCGGACTTTACTTCAGGATAGATAAAGCCGAGCTTACCCATTGCAGAACGCCATTTCCGCCCAACACTGTATGTAGAATCCGCTCCAAGAGAAACCACACCACATTCCCCCAGCAAACGGCGAAAAGCAATATCGCCATTGCCTTTGCGAATATTACCTTGAATTGTAGATGTCGAGTATGCAATAAGGCCATCTCTTATCCTCATAGCGCTTCTTACCGATGTATTACCAAGCTGCCATAATTCCATATTCAAGTCCCCTCAATATCCAACAAAAAAATACTCCTGCACAGAATTCCTATGTGTCTTTGCTTTACCCTGATTTCCAAAAGAATATTTATAATCCACAGGAATTACTTCAACATGCTTCTTATATTTTGACATCATTGCAACCATTTCATCCATTGAGGGAAGGCTGTTAGAGGAATAAGAAACAATCAAAATACGATCAGAAAACTTCTTAAATAACCGGTCAAATGCTGTTGCTGCCCCATTCCGTGTAGAAAAAGGAGTTGGATATGACTTAAACTTCTTTGTCAGTGTATGCTGCTGAATTTCAACACCTTTCCAATCCCGTGCCAATCCTTCAACAAAATGATATCTGCGGACGTATTCATTGTCCGAAAGAGGAGAATAGTACGGAGGATCGATATAAACCAAATCAGCTTGTTTCACATTCAATTCCATCGCATCGGTATGCCACGCCTGGTTATCCTTTCCATTATCAAATACTGCCTTATTTACAATCTCAACCGCCTCTAAAAACTGTTGGGCAAGCGTCTTTTGCAGGTCCTTTCGCCCATCATGATAGCGTTCACCTGTATAAGTAAAAATACCGCGTGGCCGTTTTTTAATACAGGCCCGGATAAGAGCAGTCATAGCAATCGCATGTTTGTATGGATTACTGATTGTTGCAATATTACTTCTCAATATATCAATCAGGTCATTTTCCTCATCTTTGTAATAAAGTCCCCGGAACGTTTCCGCGACAAAATGATCTGATTCTTTATGTTCTGCCAGCAACTCATTTGCTTCATCTATTGGTAGAATAATTGAATTGTTTTCAATCATAGCCTTTGCAAAAGTCGCAGACATCGCCATATAGTCATTGCTGATTACTCTCTTGCCCTGGGCTTTAAACATGTACCCGACAGTTCCAGAACCAGCAAATAAATCCACCACTGTATGAAACTGAAACTGTGAAGCCACAGTCCAGATTTCAGAAAGTAACTTACTTTTTGACCCCATGAAACGCGTCGGAGGATACAGTGCCACCTGCTTTGGCAGAGCCTGCGGAACAGGTTTTATCAACATTTTCTGCTTTGGCGGTATTGTGACGATTGCATCCTCACCCTTTCTATTGTCACCACAACAAGATATGAAACGTTTTGTATTTACAACGTCAATTGTGAATGGTGCATACAATTCATGTACCAATGGATGATTGGAGTTTGTCAAAATAATATAGCAGCCACGGTCGTGTAAACGCGTAACACTCTCTGATAACCTAACGTGATCTTCTTTATAAAATTGCTCTTTTGTATATCGCTTAAAATCAGAAGATTCTGAAACCGGCAGATATGGCGGATCCAGAAAAATAAAATCTCCTTCCTGAGCACGATGCTCTAACACGTCCAAATAATCCGCACATAAAATTTCTGCTTTTTTCAGTGCACCAGAAGCAGCATACAAAGCCTCCCGGTCACAGATTTTAGGATTCACATATTTTCCATAAGGAACATTAAATTCTCCTTTTTTATTTACACGATATAATCCATTAAAACAAGTTTTATTTAAAAAAATAGTTCTTGCTGCTGCCTCTGCCGGAAGAAGTTCTTCCCATTTTTGACTGCGGACAGCATAAAACATCTCCTTTGTGTTTTCGTATTGCTCCAAATGCTGTATCACATCATCAACACACTCTGCAACCTGACAATACACATTAATAAGTTCCGGATTGCTGTCTGCTATGATTGCGTTCTCAGGATGTAACGCAAAAAACACTGCTCCTCCGCCTAAAAATGGCTCGATATAACGTCTATAGGAAGATGGCACTTTAGGCAGGAGAACATTTAGCATCTGTGTTTTGCCACCAGCCCACTTCAAAATCGGTTTAGGCTGTATTATAGTTGATTTTCTAACTGCTTGCTCTGCCAGGTCCACCATCTCCCCTTCCTCATAATTGGTTGAAATCACTGAAAAAATCATACTGATTTTACTGCCGCACCAGCAGTAAACTTGTTTGCAGTATATCACATACGCTTTCTTTTCACAACATGATAACAGATTTGAACTTGTCTTAGTATACTTGACTGCAACGCCTTTTGTATCCTCTGCGGTTCAGACATAATTTTCTGTCTCCAACACCTTCTCCAGTTCCAAAATAACAGAAGCAAGTGTTTGCCCGGCCCCATCCGAATCTGTAAACAAACCGGCCAACAGGCAGTTAAGATTTTCCTCAAAATTGGCCGGCAGCATTTCTGCCTGCTCTTTTGCATGCCGGACCATATGCTTTTCTCCCGGATGCGTCAATTTATTGAAGGCAAAAATAATATCAAAATACGATTCCAGAAAAGCTGCGGTTCTGTGGTTCACGCTCACCCAGTCTTTCCGGGCAATGGCTTTTCTGATCTGCCGGTCATAAGAGGGAAGATTCCCTGTTAATAACCGCAGATTCCGTCGGATAATATGCTCCCTTAATTCATCCGGATAGGGCACATCATATTCGCGCTGTATCTCTGCCAGTTTTCCGTTTTTATCATAGAGAATCCGGCTATGTAAAAGATTGTGCCACATGCAGGTAGTATAGCCATTATGGGCAGTATGTTCTTTCACAACAGAATGTATGTCCTGCAAAAAACCTTCCATATTTCTGTACAAAATATCAATATCCACTCCGTTTTTCAGTGTACAGTCGTCCTCCGTCTCCCAAAAAGAATTTTCAAGCTCCATGTACCGGCAATATTTTTCCAGGATCTGTTTCCGGACCTTTCTTTCCGGAATCCGGGTGCAATATACATACAAATCATAGTCCGATTTTTCGTCGTACTGTGTACCTGCTCTTGATCCTCCCAGCGCAATCGCTTCTGTCTCAGGAACCAGCGCAAGCTCCTTCCATAATGATTCAAAAAACATAGTTCTCCTCCTTTGCAATATCAGGTAAAACAGATTGAATTGTATCAATGCCTGTATTAAAATAAAAAATAGTTCCTGATTCGAAAAGATTCAAATCAAATAAAGCGCCCTGCAAAATTCATAAACACAAGGAGATCATTATGCAAACTATCATCGTATTATTAAATCCGGGAGAACTGGAAAATCCGGATATGGATTTATCTTATCTCATTCCGAAACGGATTGAAGAAATCTCTGATCAGAAGATCCGGGACAATGGGTACGATTTTCTGGATACTGAGGCCGGACAGCCCGGCCCGCTTATGGGGATCTGGCTGGAGACAGCATCGGCAGACGATTCCTGGCCATTGATTCTCAAACTGTTTCAGACGGAAAAGTTCAAAGGAAATGATCTGTCAAAATCCGCCAGACTCTATATTTCTGAACATGATACAGAAGAACTGGAACAGTGTACTATGGTGTTTCCAAAAGGAGAGGAATAAGTGCGGATGCGCTTATTCCTCTCCAAATTCTTTTTGATTCTGTTTTCTGCCGGCATTGACCCGGTTAACCAAAGTATCTCTTCAAAAGTCCTGCAAATGCCTTGCCATGTCTGGCCTCGTCTTTGGCCATTTCATGGACTGTATCATGGATTGCATCCAGATTCTGAGCTTTGGCACGCTTTGCAAGATCAAATTTTCCGCCGGTCGCACCATATTCCGCATCCACCCTCATCTTCAGATTCTTTTCCGTGGAATCCGTCACCACCTCGCCAAGCAGTTCCGCAAACTTGGCCGCATGCTCTGCCTCTTCCCAGGCTGCTTTCTCCCAGTACAGACCGATCTCCGGATATCCTTCTCTGTGTGCCACTCTGGACATAGCAAGATACATGCCCACTTCCGAACACTCGCCATTGAAGTTCGCCCTCAGATCGGCCATAATATCTTCGCTTACGCCTTTGGCAATGCCTACCACATGTTCTGCTGCCCAGCTGTCCTGTGTTGTCTGGGCTTTGAACTTCTCAGCCGGTGCATTGCAGACCGGGCACCGCTCCGGGGGATTGTCGCCTTCATGAACATAACCGCATACCTGACATATAAATTTCATCTCTGTTCTCCTTTTCAGCCATTGTTTTCATCCTGCTAAAAGGATTCCCCCGGTTTGGGAGACTTATACCATATGAATCAGAAAACCGCCTGCTATTTTCCGGCGTCTGATGCCGCCTCTGCCTGTATTTTCCCTCAGGAAAGCTGTTTCCGCTTACATTTTCCGCAGATACCATAAAAATAAGTTACGTTGCCTCCGATCTCCCCGTCGAAACCCGCTGATGCCATCTCATTGATATTTACAATATTGTCAATATCCAGATCCTGTACACACCCGCATGCCCGGCAGATAAAATGATAATGAAGCGCCGTATTGGGGTCAAAATGGTCCACGCCGTCCCCCACATTCACCCGCGCGATTTCTCCCAGATCCGCAAGCAGTGTCAGATTCCGGTACACTGTGCCCAGACTGATATTGGGAAATTCCCTGCGCACTTCCATATAAACTGCGTCTGCAGTGGGATGATCCTTCCTTCCCGAAAGGAATTCTTTGATTGCCTCTCTCTGTCTGCTGTATTTTAACGCCATAGATTCTCCTTATTCTTCACAATAATAGAAATGATTATTATTTTTATAGTATTAAAATAGTATATTTTCGCAATAATGTCAATTGTTTATAAAGATTTTAGAATTAAATCATGGCCGATTTATACACGCAGACAACGTGCGTGCTATAATGAGAAAAACGCATCTAACCTGACAAAAAGAGGTTATTTTATGAAACTACGGACACGGCTCTTTATAACCTTTGGTACAATGGTCATTCTGCCTCTTGTCCTGATGGCAATTGCCTATATGAGCATCGGATCTTATATGACCCATACTCTGCAGCGGGAATACGGGTTTGAAACCGTGGATTATGAGACTCTCTCCAATTCCATTCAGGCCAGCGGGGAACAGACCGAACTTTTATTCTATGAATTTCTGGATATTATTCAAAAATCACCTGAAAGTCTGGAAAATAAAACCTTTTTATCCGAATTAAACAATCAGGCCATTGAACATGCATCCTATATTATTGTACGTAAGGACGGGGATCTGTATTATACAGGCAGCCAGAAAGCGGCAAACCGGATTTTTGATAATCTGCCGCCCTATGGCCATGATACCTCCGTCCCGGATACCGGCTACTATTACAATCAGTTGCAAAAGCTGGTAAAACAGGCTGATTTCCAGTTCAGCGACGGTTCTGAAGGAAGTATCTTTATTGTCACCCCCATCAGCAATCTGTTTTCCCAGTCATTCCTGATGGATATGATGATTGCCATTGCACTGATTCTTCTGTTTACGGCATGCATGCTGACCCAGTGGATTCACAAAGGGGTATTCCGCCCCATCAGAAATCTGAATACGGCCATGCAGATGATCGCAGAAGGCAACCTGGAATATTCACTTACCACGGACGAAAAAGGAGAATTCGGCGATCTGTTCCGCAATTATGAAGATATGCGCCTGCGCCTGAAAGAAAGTACCGAAGAAAAGGTGCTGGGGGAACGGCAGAACAAAGAGCTGATCAGCAATATTTCCCATGATCTGAAAACCCCCATTACCGCCATCAAAGGGTATGTGGAAGGCCTGATGGACGGTGTGGCGGATACACCGGAGAAAATGGCCAAATATGTACGCACCATATACAACAAAGCCAATGACATGGACCGCCTGATCAATGAGCTGACTTTTTATTCCGGCATCAATTCCAACCGGATTCCCTATAACTTCCACCGGATCAATGTAAACGAATATTTCAGGGACTGTGTGGAGGAAGTCGGGCTGGAACTGGAATCCGAAAACATCCGGCTGAACTACTCCAGTCTGGTGGATCCGGACATCCGGATTATCGCCGACCCGGAACAGCTTAAACGTGTCATCAACAATATTATCAGCAACTGCATCAAATATATGGACAAACCGCAGGGAGTCATAGACATCCGTATCCTGGATGAGATCGACTCCATCCGGGTGGAAATTGAGGACAATGGAAAAGGCATTGCCGCCAAAGATCTGAGCAATATCTTTGAACGGTTTTATCGCACGGATGCTTCCCGCAATTCTTCCAAAGGCGGCAGTGGTATCGGTCTCTCCATCGTGAAAAAAATCATTGAAGATCACGGAGGATATATCTGGGCAACCAGCAGGGAAAACGAAGGCACCTGCCTGCACTTTGTAATCAGAAAATATAGAGAGGTGGAAAACAATGAGCAGAATATTGATAATTGAAGATGAAGAAGCCATTGCCGATCTGGAAAAGGATTATCTGGAACTGAGCGAATTTGAAGTGGACATCGAAAATGCAGGGGACACCGGACTGGCCAGAGCACTTGCCGAGGACTTTGATCTGATTATTCTGGATCTGATGCTGCCGGGAATAGACGGTTTTGAAGTATGCAGAAAAATCCGGGAAGCCAAAAACATCCCTGTTCTGATGGTTTCCGCCAAAAAAGAGGATATTGATAAAATCAGAGGGCTGGGGTTGGGCGCCGACGACTATATTACCAAGCCTTTCAGCCCCAGCGAGCTGGTAGCCAGAGTCAAAGCCCATATGGCACGTTACAACCGTCTGGTGGGTTCTCAGGCTCAGGCCAATGACATTGTGGAAATTCGGGGCATCCGGATTGATAAAACCGCCAGACGTGTTATGATCAATGGAGAAGAAAAGAATTTCACCACAAAGGAGTTTGATCTGCTCACCTTTCTGGCTGAAAATCCCAATCACGTCTTTACAAAAGAAGAGCTGTTCCGGAAAATCTGGGACATGGACTCTATCGGTGACATTGCCACCGTAACGGTACACATTAAAAAGATCCGGGAAAAAATTGAATTTGATACGGCCAAGCCTCAGTATATTGAAACCATATGGGGCGTGGGATATCGGTTCAAGGTATGATTTGACTTTTTCTCTTACTTTTTGTATCATAATTTTGAACCGACATAAGAGAAAAGGAAACAGGTATGACACTTACGGAATCAATACCCACAGCAATCATTTTGTTGTTCTGGCTGGTCATGATCAGTGTCCACATTCTCACGCTTCTTTCTGTGGCGGGAAAATGGAGACTCTATCAAAAAGCAGGCCAGGCGGGATGGAAAAGCCTGATTCCGCTGTACAGCGATTATATGGATTTTCGGATCGCCCACAGCCTTCCTATGTTCTGGCCCTGGCTGCTCTGCCAGTTATCCGGTTACTTTCTGATCAGCATAGCGGAGGGATATCTGATTCTGATTATCGCCATTTTGCTGTTGATTGGGTATACGATTTCCTTTATCCGGGATTACAGGCTGTCAGGGGCTTTTGGCCACAGTGTTGGTTTTACACTGGGTCTGTTTTTTCTCAGGCCGCTTTTTCTGATCATTCTTGGCTTTGGCCGCGCCCGGTATCTTGAAAAGCAGCAAAAGAAGGTAACCAGACAATAGAACGTACTCTTACAGGATTTTCTATTGTCACGAATAAAAGAACAGGAGAAATAGAAATGGAAAAAATAGCCAGCTTCACCATTGATCATGTAAAACTGCAGCCCGGTATCTATGTATCCAGAAAAGATACCTATGGGGGAACGACAATCACCACATTTGACCTTCGCATGACCTCCCCTAATGATGAACCCTGCATGAACACCGCAGAAATGCACACACTGGAGCATTTATGCGCCACTTATGCCAGAAATGACGAAACCTGGAAAGATAAAATCGTATATTTTGGCCCTATGGGCTGCCGTACAGGCTGCTATCTTCTGATGGCAGGGGATCTGGATTCCAGAGATATCGTTTCCTTTATCACCGGCATGTTTGAATTTGTCCGGGATTTTGAAGGGGAACTGCCCGGCGCTGCCCCGATGGACTGCGGCAATTATCTGGATCACAATGTGGATATGGCCAAATATGTAGCCAACCGGTATCTGGAAAATACGCTGTACCATATTGACGACGCACATTTGATTTATCCGGAAAAGGACGAATGAGAAAGGAAGAACTGTCATGCATAAAATCGGAATTATCGGCGCAATGGAAATCGAAGTGGAAACCCTGAAAAGCCATATGCAGATCACCGGTACTTTGGAAAAGGCTTCCATGACCTTTCTGGAAGGTACTTTAAATCAGGTTCCTGTCGTTGTGGTCAGAAGCGGCATCGGAAAAGTCAATGCAGGTATGTGTGTACAGATTTTAACCGACGTCTTTCATGTCACCCATGTGATCAACACCGGTGTGGCAGGCTCTCTTAACGCTGCCATAGACATTGGTGATATTGTGCTTTCCACAGATACACTTTATCATGATGTGGATGCCACCGGTTTTGGATATCCCCTGGGTGAGGTACCCCAGCTTGGTACTCTGACTTTTGCCGCAGATTCCGGAATGATTTCTCAGGCCAGATCTTCCTGTGAGATTGTAAATCCCGAAATCAAAGTATTCGAAGGCAGGATCGTCAGCGGAGACCAGTTCGTATCCAGTCCCCAGGTTAAGGAAAATATACTGAAAAACTTTCCCGGCAGCCTTTGCACAGAAATGGAAGGAGCCGCCATTTCTCATGCTGCATGGCTGAATCATATTCCGTTTGTTATTATCCGTGCCATCTCTGATAAAGCGGATGACAGCGCCCATATGGATTATCCGGCCTTTGAAAAGGCAGCAGCAGAGCATTCTGCCCGGCTGGTAGAACATATGATACAACAACTGTAAAGAGCAAAAGGGAGGACATATCGTGTTGGTATGCCGCTCCCTTTTTTCATTATGACTCATCATTCCTGTTTTGTCTGCCAGTCTGAAATTACACTGGTAGTAATAGAACAGGGTCTGGCTGTATCTGTGATCATTTCACCCTCCAGACGAAGCGTATAGGTATGGGAATGTTCTGTCCGGTTTAAAACAAGGAATGCAATGGTGTGATCCGGGTTTTTCCATGCGGTCACTTCCAGTTCTGACGTATAACAGGTACTTCCGATGCGGACAGCACCCGGTTTGATATACCGGGCAAAATGCCGGTAATAGGACAGAATATACCGCTCTTTTAATTCACCGCTTTTCCTGTCATACAAAAAAGGGGCATCGCACAGATTGTTCACATGGTTTGGGCCCCCGGTTTCATCCAGCAGCACATTCCAGTCATAAAAACCGTGCATACCATGATTCAGATTGCCGATCATATCGTGAGCAAGTCTGCCGGCATTGACACAGCCATCCTCCCTTTCATACTTGCCAAATTCCAGACAGCTCTCTGAAAGAATTAATTTTTTGTCCGGAAACCGCTCCCGCAGCATAGACAATGCATCAAAATGATCACCACTGTACCAGTGGAATGCCGCACCGGCAATCATGAAATCTGTAGTATCGTCAATCAGGGCGCAGGCACGTTCAAATACCCGCTCTTTGTTATGATCCCAGATAAAGATTTCAATATCTCCCTGCCCGTTCTTCTGCAAAACCGGATACAGATAATCCCGCAGAAACCGTTTTTCCTCTTCTGCCGTGTATACACAGGAATCCCAAGTCTGTACCGCTTTCGGTTCATTTTGAATGGAAAGCCGGCTGACCATATATCCTCTGTCTCTGTATTCTTTGATATAGCGGCTGATATACTCTGCCCATACGCCATAATACTCCGGTTTCAGAGAACCCCCATGTTTCCGTTCTCCATTGGTTTTCATATATGACGGCGGCGACCAGGGAGAAAGCATAATCGGTATTTTCCTTCCCGCCCGTTTTTCTGCCGCATCCAGCAGAGGCAAAATATACCGTTCCACATCTGTGAAGGAAAAACAGACAAATGCCGTATCATTTTCCACATCATCCGCCGCATACATATGGGTGGCAAAATCACAGCTGTCAATCGGAATCCTCACCATCTGGTAATCCATTTCTTCCGGATCAAAATATGCTCCCAGCATACTCTCCTTCTGTTCCTGATTCAGTAAAGCGAAAACAGAGCCTGCCGAATCTGTCAGAGCGCCGCCAAACCCTTCTGTTTTCTGATACTGCATTCGGGGATACAAATTGATCACATGCTCTTCTGTCCCGTCATCCACACTGAACATATACTCTTTTTCTTCCTGAAGAATCCCGTTTCTGCCATAAGTCTGATGGCACAATGCTCTCATGGTAATTTTCTCCTCTCTGATCATGCAAGAATATCAAATTTTTCCCGTTTTCAAATTGTGTTCTTTCCCTTATAATTATGATATAGAAATCCAGAATCAAGACACCGCAAGTCCATACCACCAATATACTACTACCGCTTTCCAGAAAGGAATTCCCTATGGACACAGAAAAAAACAATCCGGTTCAATCCGCAGGTAAAATATTTCAGATCATGGAAATGCTGGCCGAAGAAGGCCCCTGTGGCCTTTTGGAGATCAGCCATCAGTTAAATCTCAATAAAAGTACTGTACACCGCCTTTTAAATTCCCTGATCTATATGGGATATGTGAAGCAGGATGAAGTGTCCCTGAAATATCATATGACATTAAAAATCGTATATGTATCCGGTAAAGTACTGAAACAGGTGGATATCCTCTCCATTTCCCAACCCTATCTGAAATATCTGATGGAGCAGACTTATGAAACCGTCCATCTGGTAAAACGCGTTGACAATAATATCTGTTATATTCAAAAACTGGAGCCTGCCAATACAGGCCGCTCCATCCAGATGGCTTCTTTTGTCGGTATGATCAGTCCTCTGTACTGTACCGGCGTGGGAAAAGCCATTATGTCCCGTCTCCCGGAATCCGAAGTCCGTGATATTCTGGCAAAGTGCCAGGTATCTCCCAAAACGGAACACACCATTCTGGATGCGGAACAGTTGATCCGGGAGCTGACGCAGGTCCGTATCTGCGGGTATTCTCTGGACAATGAAGAAAACGAACTGGGTGTACGCTGTATTGCCACAGCCATCAGTGATTATACCGGAAGTGCAGAGTACGCCATCAGTATTTCCGCTCCGATCTTCCGTATGCCCGATGAACGGATTCCCGAACTCTCCGCCCTGCTTCTGGAAGTGGCCGGCAAGCTCTCCGGAGAACTTGGTTATCACCCTGACAGTAATTCTGACTGATATAAAAAAGCGCCCTTTCCACAGGATTCTCCGTCTGCAGCGGGCCGCTTTCTCCAGCTATCCCCACAAAAGTGACATTTTTCCTTTTGTGGGGATATTCTTTTCTCTTATTATCTCTGTACTCTTCCGGAGCCGTCTCCACCGGCCAGTGTCAGCACTTCCTCCATAGATACCATATTATAATCACCTTCAATAGTATGCTTTAAGCAGGAAGCAGCCGTTGCAAACTCAATAATCTGCTGAGACTGATATCCCTGCAGTGTGGCACAGATCAGACCGCCGCCAAAGCTGTCACCGCCGCCTACACGGTCTACGATGTGCATTTTATACTGCTTGCTGAAGAAATACTCTCCCTTGTCATACAGCATAGCAGACCAGTTGTTATCATTGGCAGAAAGAGACTCCCTCAGCGTAATTGCCACTTTTTCAAAACCAAACCGGTCAGCAAGCTGTTTTGCCACATCTTTATAACCTTCCTTGTTTACCTTTCCGGTGGTAACGTCTGTATTGGATGCATGGATTCCAAATACATCCGCCGCATCTTCTTCATTGGCTATGCATACATCCACATATTCGCAAAGTTCACCCATCACCTGGCCGGCCTTTTCCTTGCTCCACAGTTTCTTTCTGTAATTTAAATCACAGGAAATCTTAACACCGGCTTCTTTTGCCGCTTTGCAGGCATCCAGACAGATAGCTGCTACCTCATCATTCAATGCAGGTGTAATACCTGTAAAGTGGAACCATTCTGCACCTGCAAAGATTTCTTTCCAGTTAAAATCCTCCTTGGAAGCCTCGGCAATCGCAGAACCTGCTCTGTCATAGATCACCTTGGAAGGCCTCTGGGATGCGCCTTTTTCCAGGAAATAAATCCCCACTCTTTTTCCGCCTCTGGTAATGTACTCTGTATTGACACCGAATTTTCTCAGAGAATTGACAGCCGCCTGACCAATTTCATGAGTGGGCAGCTTGGTCACATAATAGGCATCAAATCCATAATTCGCCAGTGATACGGCTACATTGGCTTCTCCGCCGCCATAAGTCGCCCCTAAAGTCTCTGCCTGTACAAAACGGTAATATCCTTCCGGTGCAAGGCGAAGCATGATTTCCCCAAATGTAACTACTTTTTTTGCCATGATGATTTGTCCTCCTGAATTTTTATCTTGTCTCTGAAACCCATATTTTATACCACGGACCTGTCAGATCCGCGGCTTTTCCCAAACCTGATCTCTTCCTGCTTTATGGCTGTTTTCCAATATAAGCCAGAATGCCGCCGTCCACATAAAGAATCTGGCCGTTTACAAAATCCGATGCCTCTGATGCCAAAAACAGTGCCGGGCCCATCAGATCCTCCGGCGTTCCCCATCTGGCGGCCGGTGTCTTGGCAATGATAAAACTGTCAAAGGGATGTCTGCTGCCGTCAGGCTGTTTTTCCCGCAGCGGCGCCGTCTGGGGTGTGGCAATGTAGCCAGGACCAATACCGTTGCACTGAATATTGTAGCCGCCATACTCAGAGGCAATATTTCTGGTGAGCATTTTCAGTCCCCCTTTAGCCGCTGCATAGGCAGATACCGTTTCCCGTCCCAGCTCGCTCATCATAGAACACACATTGATAATTTTACCACTTCTTCTTTCCATCATTTTGGGAAGTACGGCCTTGGAAACAATAAATGCTGCGTTCAGATCAATATCAATAACCTGTCTGAAGTCCTCCACTGACATTTCCGTCATGGGAATCCGTTTGATGATTCCTGCATTGTTCACCAGAATATCGACGGGGCCCAATGTTTTCTCAATATCCTCTGTCATGGAAACCACCTGTTCTTCATCTGTCACATCACAGAGATATCCTTTTGCTTCAATTCCTTTTGCCCTGTAATCCGCCAGTGCCTGATCCAGATGTACCTGAGAACGACAGTTAAATGCAATCCGTGCTCCTGCCATTGCATAGCTTTCCGCTATGGCAAAACCAATTCCATATGCCGCGCCGGTCACCAGAGCAACCTTGCCTTCCAATGAAAATTTATCTTTCATTTTGCTTCCAGTCCTTTCTCACTGCCATAAAAGTGCAATTTTTTCCGTAAATCCATGCGCTTCAGGAGTTTCGTATTTCGGAACATTATTCCATAATGTGAAATCCTTACCTTTATTATAAAAGTTTTTCATTTCCTGTCAAGTGACTATATTCCTGCCTCTGTCATCTTCTCCCATTTTACCTAATTTATCCTGTGGTTTTTGTTTATATTGACGGCTTCAGAACAGACTACAAAGTAACTCCCTGCTTGAAAATTGCAATATCATGAAATCCGGCCGTTTCAGACTTCACCTTCTTGCCAGAGGCAATCTCCAATACAAAATCAAACAAATCCTGCGCTGCCTCTTCCATCGTTTTTGTTTCTACAATCTGTCCTGCATTGAAATCAATCCAGTCTGCCTTAAAAGCAGCCAGGGCTGAATTGGAAGCAATTTTCATTGTTGGCACCAGCGTAGCAAAGGGTGTCCCTCTTCCTGTGGTAAAAAGAACCATCTGCGCACCTGATACCGCCAACGCTGTAGAGGCCACCAGATCATTGCCCGGTGCAGAAAGAAGATTCAGCCCTTTTTCTTTTACCCGCTCCCCATACTGCAGCACACCGCATACCGGGGCAGTACCGGATTTCTGAGTGCATCCCAGTGATTTATCTTCCAGCGTGGAAATACCGCCTTTTTTATTACCGGGAGATGGGTTCTCATAAATCGTCTGATCATGTCGGATAAAATAATCTTTAAAATTGTTGATCAGTTTCACTGTTTCCTGAAACGTCTTTTCATCCCTGCACCGATTCATCAGAAGTGTTTCCGCTCCAAACATTTCCGGCACTTCTGTTAAAATGGTGGTGCCGCCCCGGGCAATCAGCAAATCAGAGAAAGCGCCCACTACCGGATTGGCCGTGATGCCGGACAGTCCGTCGGAACCCCCGCATTTCATACCGATGATCAGGTCAGATACCGGACACGGAACCCTCCGATCCCCTCTGGCCTCCTCATAAATCTGCCCGATCAGGCTCAGTGCTTCTTCTATTTCATTTTCCACATCCTGACACTGCAGGAATTTGATACGTTTTTCATCACAGGCTCCGATATACTCCATCAAAACCGGTATGTTACTGTTTTCGCACCCTAACCCCAGAACCAGCACGCCGGCTGCATTGGGATGATGGATCATATCCGCAAATACCTTTCTTGTATTTTCCTGATCCTCTCCCATCTGCGAACAGCCGTAAGGATGCTGAAAGGCGATGATATCCTCCACACCTGTCCCCGGCAGATAGGCTTCTCTGGCTCTTGTCTCAATGGCACGGGCCACAGAGTTGACGCAGCCTACCGTAGGCAGAATCCATATTTCATTCCGGATACCGGTCTGCCCGTCAGCCCTCTTATATCCCTGGAACACACCACCTTCCTGCTTTTCCAATGGCCTGTAATCCGGCTCATATTGGTATTCCAGCATTTCTCCCAATGCGGTTTTCAGGTTGTGTACATGGACCCAGGCGCCTTTTTTAATCTCCTCTTTTGCATATCCGATCCTGGCGCCATATTTGAGCACCGGCGCTCCCGCCTCTATATCAGTCAACGCAAATTTATGCCCCTGGGGAATTTCCTCCAAAAGCTCCACATCCATATCCCCGACCCTGAGTATTATGCCCCGTTCCAAAGGACGCAGCGCAACCGCCACCTGATCCAGTGGATGAATCTTTATAAAATCCTGCATACTTTATTCCTCTGCTGCCAGTATTGCATCATACGCTTTATCCATACCGGCATCCTCAATCAAGCCATACCATTTTTCCACATCCGGCAAAAGAGCCGTCAGATCTTCGCCCCAGTAGTCCTCCCTTTTCAGAATCTCAGGAACAGTGGCCGTTTTCATAAACGCCATGATTTCTTCCCCGTCATTTGCATGTTCGGTCCGATAAAATGCGATCAAAGCTGCCAGAGAAAATACAAGCGCCTGCGGATAGCTGCCCTTTTGCTCCTTATATTCCAAAATAGTAGGGAGCACTCTTGCCCTGAACTTGGAAACAGAATTGAGGGCTATGGACAGCAATAAGTGCCGGATAAACGGGTTGGAAAAACGCTCCAGTACTGCTGCTCCAAATGCCCTGTTATCCTCTGTATCTCCAATGGTAGGGATAATTTCCTCAAAAATACATTTTTTCAAAAGAGCAGATACTTTTTCATCCTTCAGGCATTCCCCTACTGTTTCCAGCCCATACAGATAAGCGCCCAATACCATAGAAGTATGAGCGCCGTTTAAAATGCGCACTTTCCTTTTCTTATAAGGATCCACATTATCTGTCCAGATCACATGAAAGCCTGCTTTCTGCAGCGGCAGCTCATCCTCATGATTTCCCTGGATTACCCACAGATGAAAAATTTCTGCCGTATCCATCATGTTGTCCTGTTCTCCGATCCGTTCGCAGAGAGCAGCATGCTCCTCTCTTGGAAAACCGGTTACAATACGATCCACCAGGGTAGAACAGAAATCATTTTCCTGTTCCAGCCATGTAACAAACCCTTCCTCCAGTTCCCAAAGCTCTGCATACTGTTTGCAGCATTTCAAAAGTTCTTCCCCATTGTGATCAATCAACTCACAGGAAAGTATGATAAAACCGGGCAGTCCCAGTTGATACCGTTTATAAAGAAGCTGGGTCAGCTTACCCGGAAATGATCTGGCCGGTGCATCTCCAAATTGATTGTCCGGTACAAATTCGATGCCCGCCTCTGTGGTATTGGAAACAATAAACCGGAAATCCGGATTTTCTGCCAGCTTCCTATACTCATCCTGCTCTGTATACGGATTGATACAGCGGGAAATAATGCTGATCCGGGTATGCTCATCCACTACCTGACCATTTTCCACACCACGAAGAAACAGATTATAATCACAGTTCTGCTGCATCAGCATATCGCACATCCCTTTTTCAATAGGCTGTACAATCACCACAGAACCGTCAAACAGGCCCTGATCCGCCATCTTCTGGAAAAAATAATCTACAAACCCTCTTAAAAACCCGCCTTCTCCAAACTGTATAACTCTTTCTTTCATGATACGCTCTCCTTCTGTTTTCCCGCCAATACTCATTTCTGCAAAACTGTATCCGCATCCAATAAAAATCCGAAATAACGAACCGCATTGCCGTAGGAAATTCCCCGGATCAGTCTGCCCAGCGCTTCCTCATCATTGGGATATTCCCCGTTTTCCACCCAGCCGCCGATCAGATTGCAAAGGATCCGTCTGAAATATTCATGGCGTGTATAGGATAAAAAGCTCCTGGAATCGGTCAGCATCCCCAGGAAATTGCCCAAAAGCCCCAGATTGGCCAGAGAAACCATCTGCTCTGTCATTCCCTGTTTATGGTCATTGAACCACCAGGCACTGCCCTGCTGCACCTTTCCTACTGTGTCAGCATTCTGGAAGCATCCCAGAATCGTCCCGATAGCCGCATTGTCATTGGGATTCAGACTGTAAATAATCGTTTTCGGAAGAGTATCCGATTCAGCCAGCGCATTCAGAAAATCGGCAAGCTGGGCAGAAGGCGCATAGTTATTGATACAATCCACACCCGTATCCGGGCCAAGTTTCCGGTAAATAAGCTGATTGTTATCCCTCTTCGCACCATAGTGGAGCTGCATTACCCAGTTTTTTGCATGATAGGCTTTTCCCATCTCTGTCATAAATCTTGTTTTGAACTGAAGTTCTTCCCTGCGGCTGATCTCTCCCGCCAGAGCCTTTTTGAAAATTTCTTCAATCTCCCCGTCAGACGCAGGCTCATACATCACATACTCCAGTGCATGATCGGAGACCGAACATCCCCTTTCTGCAAAATATTCCATCCGTACCCGCAGCGCCTGTATCAGATCTGCAAAGGTCCTGATCTGCACACCGCTGGCTTCACTCAGCTTTTCTATGTAATTTGCATAATCAGGCTTTTCTGCATTCATCGCTTTATCAGGACGCCATGCCGGCAGCACCTGCACTTCAAAGCTGTCATCTTTTGCGATTTTCTCGTGCCATTCCAGAGTATCCACCGGATCATCTGTAGTACAAATCAATGTCACGCCTGATCTGCGAATGATATTTCTCACACTCATGTCGTCTTTCTGCAGTGCTTCGTTACACAGATTCCATACTTCCTCTGCCGTTTTTCCATTCAATGCACCATGATATCCGAAATACCGCTGCAGCTCCAGATGGCTCCAGTGATACAGCGGATTGCCGATGGCCTTCTCCAATGTCTCCGCCCATTTCTGGAACTTCTCCCGGTCAGTGGCATCGCCGGTAATATATTTCTCATCCACACCGTTAGAGCGCATCTGTCTCCATTTATAATGATCTCCTCCCAGCCAGACCTGGGTAATATTGTCAAATTTACGGTCTTCCGCAATCTCACGGGGATTGATATGGCAGTGATAGTCCAGAATCGGCGTTATCTCTGCATACTCATGAAACAGCTTTCTGGCAGTTTCCGTTTCCAGCAAAAAATCTTTATCCATAAATGCTTTCATTATGAATCAGCTTCCTTTCTATATTATTATATATTTTTCATCCTACGCTCTGCTTCTGTAAACCGTACAGTCTGTTCAACAGTTTTTCCACTGCTCCCGTCCCCTGAATCATTTCCATAAACAGCGCCGTCACCTTTTCCCCTAACACAGAATTACTCAAATCCACACCGAAAATATCCGCCCGTGCCAATACCGGGGCAAGCAATGCCTTTCCATCATAAGTGCCGCCCAGCTTTACATCTGAAAATACAGGCATCAGCGTATCCAGTAAGGGATCCGGACTGGGGGTAAAAGCATTGCCCTGGTCATCCACTCCCATCAGATACCGCAGCCAGCCGGCAAACACCAGCGGAATCCCTTCCAAATCCTCTACTGACAGATTGTCTGACGCCATATAGGCTTTGATGGTTTCCCCGAAGCGGACGGAAAGCTTCTGAGAAGTATCCGTTGCAATTCTCTGCGGGGTATCCGGCATAAACGGATTGGGAATCCGAAGGCCCAGCACCTCATCAATAAACTGACGGGGCTCCAGAATCCCCGGATTGACTACGACAGGAAGCCCTTCCTGATAACCGATGCGTTCCACCAGAGCTTTCAGGGCAGGGTTTTTCATTTCCTCACTGATCAGTTCATATCCCAGCAGGCACCCAAAGACTGCCAGTGTGGTATGCAGAGGATTCAGGCAGGTACATACCTTCATCTTTTCCACTTTATCCACAGTTTCCCGGTGGGTAAAGATTACACCTGTCTGCTCCAATGCCGGTCTGCCGTTGGGAAATGCATCCTCAATGACCAGATACTGACATTCCTCCGCATTGACAAAGGGAGCCACCCAGGTATTTTTGGCAGTCACTGCCTTTTCCAGTCCCTGGATTTTGTCTGCTTCCAGAATCGCCTCCACCTTCGGATCCGGACGGGGGGTGATTTTATCGATCATACTCCAGGGGAAAGAAAGACAGGACGGATCTTCCACATAGCTCAGAAATCCGGATTCAGCCTTGCCTCCTTCTGTCCATTCCTTTGCAAAAGCCAGTACAGCAGCTTTTAATTTATCCCCGTTGTGGGAACAGTTATCCATACTCACAAGGGCCAGCGGCAGTTTCCCTTTCAGATAACGCTCATAAACAAGGGCGCATACCTTTCCCAGATAGCTCTCCGGTTTTTCCGGGCCGTTTTTCAGATCCCGCTTCACAGCCGGCAGGACCTCCCCACGGCCGTCCACCAGGCTGTACCCCTTTTCCGTGATGGTAAAGCTGGCCATCTGCAGGGACGGCGCAGCAAAGATTTCTTTTAATGCCGTAAATTCCGCTTCATTTTCACTGTCCAGAATCAGAGATTCCACAATACTGCCAATTACTGTTTTTTCCACTTCCCCACTACTCTTCAGTGTTACCAGAATGCTGTAGTTATCATGAGGACGGTACATTTTTTCTATGATCTCATAATCAAAACCTTCTGCTACAATCAGGCCCGTCTGACTCTTTCCCTCTTCCATCAGTTGCTGCATCAGATTAGCCTGATATGCACGAAAAATATTTCCTGCCCCGAAATGAATCCATTCCGGTTTCTGTCTGGTTGCTTCCCTCATTGCTTCTCTGTCATATTCCGGTACATGATATCCGGCTGCTTTCCAGGCAGCAGTGTCTCTGAGTCCTTCTCTGTCTAATTTCATATTTCCTCCTTACGGTTTCCTGCCCGCATCCTATCGATGAGATTTTTCAATGGCTTCCCAGAGTCCGTTTAAATAAGCCGCACCCAGCGCCCTGTCATACAGACCATAGCCCGGCATTGCCACCTCTCCCCAGATCATTCGTCCATGATCGGGACGGATGGGACCATCAAAACCAATCTCATACAAAGCCTTCATAATCTCATACATATCAAAACTGCCATCCGCAGACAAATGGGCCGCTTCTTCAAAATCCCCCGGATAATTATGCTGCAGGTTCCGTACATGCGCAAAATGAACACGCCCCTTCAGCGCACGGATCATTCCCGGCAGATCATTGTCCGGATTGGTCCCATAGGAACCGGAACAGAAGGTAACACCATTATGGGGATTATTCACCATTTCCATCATACGTTTTATATTGGGCAGATTGGTAATAATACGGGGCAGGCCAAACACACTCCATGCCGGGTCGTCCGGATGAATGGCCATGTTGATGTCATACTTGTCACAGACAGGCATAATCGCTTCCAGAAAATATTTCAGATTGGCAAAGAGTTTTTCCTCATCCACATCTTTATACATGCCAAACAGTTCCTTTGTCCGCTCCATCCTTTCCGGTTCCCATCCCGGCATCACATATCCGTTGGTATCACCGGAAATGGATGCAAACATCTTCTCCGGATCCAGATTGTCTACTGTCTCCTGATGATATGCCAGTACAGTCGAACCGTCGGGCCGTACTCTGGCCAGTTCCGTTCTTGTCCAGTCAAAAACCGGCATAAAATTGTAGCATACCATACGGATGCCTTCCTGTCCCAGCTTTTCCAGTGTTTTAATATAGTTCTCAATATACCGGTCTCTCTCCGGCAGGCCGATTTTGATGGCATCATGGATATTCACACTTTCGATTCCGGATACACGAAGTCCACTGGCTTCTACCTCTGCTTTCATGGCCCGGATCGCATCCAGCTCCCATTCATCTCCCGGCGCAGTTTCATACAGGGTGGTAATCACTCCCTTCACTCCCGGTATCTGCCGGATCTGCTGCAATGTAACAGAATCCGATTTGCTCCCGTACCAGCGCAATGTCATTTCCATAGAACATACCTCTCCTTCTTTTTATTTTTGATACCCCTGTTGGTTCTTTATACAAAGTCTTTTCTCATCGGCGTAAAAATATCCAACAAAATCCCCTTTTCCAGGCAAACACATCCATGCAGGATACCATCCTTTTTCAACATGCTGTCACCCGGATTTACGATCTTCTTTTCCCCGTTGATTTCAAATTCAAACCGACCGCTGACCACATAGGTAATCTGCGTATGGGGATGCTGGTGCAACGCACCCACGGCACCCTTTTCAAAATGGTTTTCCACAATCATCAATTCATCCGTATAGGATAAAATCTTACGCAGTACGCCCTCTCCAGCTTCCGTGGCATCAATGGTCCCGTTAAAATTCCAGATACTGTCTTTTTCTGTTTTCATTTTGTTTTCCCTCCTGTTTGTTTCCCTATGTATATGTTCAGTGCAACAATCAGTGCCAGATCAATCAATACGACTACCACCACCGAACTCATGCCATACGCAATACCTGCCTGCTGAGCTATCCTCCCGATAACAGATGGCATCAGAATAGAACCAAGGCTTGCAGATGTCAGGATAAAGCTCCAGGCCATAGCATATTTTTGAATCAGCCGACCGCAAAAAGATACTGTAGTGGGATAAATTCCTGCCATACTATAACCAAATCCCATAATACCAATTACAATAAGAAGCGTCGTTTTGCTGAATAACAGCCAGAAGAAAAAGCAGACAAACCCTGCTCCCATCAAAAGTAACAGCTTTTCCTTTTTCACCCGCTCCGAAGCCCAGGCCGTGGTCAGCCGACCGGCCAGCATCATAATCCACAACACACTGGCCATAAGCTGAGACAGAGAAGCACTTAACAATCCTGTATCCACAAAGTAAGTGATCAGCCATCCGATCACTCCCTGTTCTGCACAAAGATAAAAAAACAGGGTAAATGTACAAATATAAAACAAAGGCTCCCGGAAAAAGCCAAAATGTCCCCCGTCTTTTCTGTTTTTTATCTGTTTTTGCTTATCGGATCTCCATTGTCTTTCTGATTCCATCGGAATTAAAAAATATAAAATCCAACTTACAATTCCTGCAAACACCATAAAATAACAGGCATAGACCCAATTTTCCCCATTGCTTCTGGTTAAAACCGTCAGAAAAATGGGAAAAGAAAATGCGCCAATCGAAAACATGGCATGAAGCCCATTCAGAAATCCTGCCTTACCAGGCGCCAGATCATTCACTGTAAAGTTACCGAAATTACTGGAAGCACCTCTGGCCAGTCCGGTCATAAAAAAAGCAAGGGCCAGAGTTAAATTGCTGCCATCCGCCAGAATCAGTACATAAGAGAGCGCAAAACATGCATTAAACAACAAAATACTTTTTTTCCTTCCGATCAACACCGGCAGTGCGCCTGCCGCGAAGCTGGAAATCAGATTGCCTACAGAATGCAGACTGACAATCATGCCTGCAAAGGCATAATTCAATCCTCTGGATTCCCGTATAAACGGCAGCAGAGAGCCCAGAGACAATGCCAGCACCCCATTCAGCATAAACGCCAGATATGTATAATACAGCCGTTTTTTCTCATCTGTACTTTTCAAATACCCCATCTTTACAAGCTCCTCTCATTGTCCCGCCAAAGACAAAATTTCTCCTATCACTTCTCCGTACTCTTCCCGATATTTGTCATACACCGGCTCTATAGCCGCTCTGAATTTTTCTTTTTCCTGTGGGGAAAGCCAGATTTCCTGTACTTGATTCTGTAACGCTTTTTCCCGGGCCTGCTTCTCATGTTCGCTCCAAAGCTCCCTTTCATACAGGGCCGATTCCCGGGCACATTCCAAAATCATCTGCCGATCCTGCTCCGATAACTGTTCCCATGTATGTGCTGCACAAATCTGCATCTCCGGAATCCTGGCATGCTCATCCACCGTGAAATACTTAGCCACTTCATAATGCTGCATCGCCTCAAAAGAGGACCAGTTATTCTCTGCACCATCCGCATGCCTGCGCTCCAGCGCTTCATACACCTGATCATAAGGCATCTGAACAGGCACTGCCCCCAGTGCAGCGATGACTTCTGACATCACCTCAGATTCCTGTACACGGATACGCATCCCTCTCATATCCTGCAGTGACCTCACCGGTCTGGCGGAACAATAGAAATTCCTTGCACCTGCGTCATACCATGACAAACCAACCAGATCACATTGTCTGGCATAGCCCAGAAAACGTTTCCCAATCTCCCCGTCCAAAACCCGCCACATATGCTCTGAATCCTCATACAGATAGGGAAGCTGAAGTACATTCATCTCCGGCACATACTCTGAAATCTGAGACAGTGAAACTCTGGCAAAATCAATTCCGCCATACCGCATCTGTTTGATCACATCTCCTTCTGAACCAAGCGCCCCCTCTGCCTGTACCAGAATCCTTATCCGTCCTTCGGACCGCTCTTCCACCAGCTCTGCAAATTTCAACGCTCCCAGCGTAGTCGGGTAATCCGCAGTCTGATTTTCCGCATAAGTAAATACATATTCCGGTACAGATTCTTTCTGCCTCTTCAATAAATAAAAAACCATTGCTGCTGCCACTACTACGATACAGCATAACAGGACTGCAATCCTTTTCTTTTTCTGTTTTTTCGATTGTCCTTCCACTGCCTCACATCCTGTAATCTGCCGTTTTTATATAGAAAACATCCTGCTTCTGTATTCACTGGGTGTTACACCTGCAATTCGTTTAAATACCTTTGTAAAATAACTGGAATCCCGATATCCCACACTCCTGCTGATATCCTTCACATTCATGGTCACATCTGCCAACATCTCTTTCGCCTTCTCAATCCGCAGTTCCGATAAATACATAATAAAATTTTTATCAAAATTCTGTTTGAAAAACCTGCAGAAATAAACGTCCGAATAATGCAGTGCAGCCGCAGCATCCTGCAGACAGATGTCCTCCATATAATGTTCTTCAATATAGCTCCGTACACGGTCTGCCAATATCTGATTTTTCACCAATTCCTGTTTCTCATCCTCCTGGCTCTGCCCTTCCATCTGTAAACTACTTTCATATTCCCTGCCATACCTCGCAATATGTACAGCTTCTTCCAAAACTGCGATTAACTCTTCCCGGCTGCCCGGTTTCAGCAGATAATCAAGTGCGCGCACTTTAATGGCACGCTTGGCAAAATCAAATTCATCATATGCAGTCAGAAATATAATACTGCAATATTTATCTTCGCTTCGAATCATTTCCGCCGCCTCAAGTCCGTCAATACCCGGCATGGAAATATCCAAAACGGCAATCTGGCACCTTTTTTCCCTGAATAGTTCTATAGCCTCCCGCCCGTTAACTGCCTGCCACAGTTCTATTTCATCTCCAAAATGATTCTGTATTGTCTTACTGACTACCATCCGTTCGATGGGTTCATCATCTGCAATTAAAATACGCCATCTTTCATTCTCCAAAATGCTTTCCTCTCTCATCCGGGATACAGATACTGACGATAGTCCCCACCCCTGCACTGCTGTGTATCCGCATTGTTCCTTTTTCATACATCATATGAATTCTTTTATGGATATTAAAAAGACCAATGTTGGTCGGACCGCTATCCTCCTGCATCTTTCGACGGAGGGCATCCAGTTTATCTGTTTCCATACCTACGCCATCATCTGCTACCCCAATACAGATCTGGCCTCTACGCTCTAAAATCCGAATACGGATACAGCCGCCTTCTTCTTTAGGTGCCAGACCATGTATAATAGCATTTTCTACCAACGGCTGAAAAGTAAATGTGGGTATCATAACCAGCTCCGCGTCTGTCCTGCAGTCAATCTGATAAGTAATACGGCTGCCAAAACGCATCTCCTGTAAAAACATATAGTCTCTGACTACCTTCAATTCACGGGCCAGCGGTACCTTTTCCTCCGGCGTTTTTAAATTATAACGAAATAGAAAACTAAGCGCATGAATCATTCGTTCTGTTGTCTGCGCACCTTCCAAATCCGCCATCCCACCGATCACATTCAGTGTATTAAACAAAAAGTGCGGATTAATCTGATTTTTCAACAGTGTCAATTCCATCGCATCCAACCGGCCTGCTATTTTCAGTTTTTCCAATTCCTCCGCATGATACAGATCCAGCGCTCTGCGCTTTTCTTCCAGCGCCATAATATATTCTCCGGTGGCATATTTCATCTTATTAAATGTATGTACTAATTCCCCCAGTTCATCTTCATTTTTCATCGGCACATCTTCAATGAAATAATCATTTTCCGCTATTTTTCTGGAAGCCTCAGCCAACTCCATCACAGGCGCTACGATAGAACTGTTCATCAGCCCTGATAACTTCCGAATACTGAGAAAAAAGAAAATTTCCAGTAAAATAATCAAAACCGGAACAATTATGATTGTCTTTACCTTTTTCCCGTAAACACTGACCCCATCTTCCAGCGTATCCCGCATCAATTGCTTGGCATAACTCTGCAGATAATCCTGCATATCGTACACCTCATACAAAATGCTGATATATTCAGTGGTTTTCTCTTCTGCCTGCAAAATCAGGCTCCTCTTTTCACAATAGACCTGATACATATTTCGTATAGACCATGTTCTGACATACCGCTTTTCGCCAATCTTCTCATAGACAAAGGGAAGCTGTTCTTCCACTCTGCGGGTTTCGTCCATAGCGTATTGCAGTTCGCTGTATATGCTTTCATCCCCTGTTTTTATATAGGTTTCAAATAAAGCAGTTTCAATTTCCATACATTGTACAAAATCACTGGCAACAGAATTATTTTTTAAAATAACAGAAAAGTCCAGCAAAGAAGATTTAATCGCCCAGACAGCCAGAAAAATAGACAACAAAATGATAATGACCACCACATTGGTAAACAGCCCGATTTTCTGTTTTATTTTCAGGGAACACCAAATCGTACCCAGCCGCTGTTTCATCAAATTTCCATCCTACAGTTCTAAAAATTTTTACTGCCAAGAACAACGGGCAGTCCGCATCGCGTACTGCCCATATCTTTTGTCATATCACCTCATTACTGTCAGAGACAGTTTATCTTCCGGAAGTACTGATATGCGCTTTTACAAATTGATAAAACTCTTCTTTTTCTCTGCCTAACACACGATTGGTCAGCATATAGCCGTGGTTACGATCAGTAAATACGATCACCATTCCCGCCTGCTTCACCACCTGTCTTACCTTATGCCAGCGTATCAACTCCCGTTTCTCGTTCAATGACACATGGATGCCATCCTCTGCAAAAAGCAAAACCGCTCCCTGTGCTGTCAGAGATACCTGCACTTTTGCCTTCAGATATATACCCAGAGGCTGAATCACTGGAATCAGCAGACATGCCAGAAACAAAACGGCCTGTACCACATCATTCGCTGTATTCCAAAACCGGACTGTAAGTCCGATCATCGCTGCCCCAAAGATCAGGTTGCACACGCCTACAAGAGAATGGTAGGTACGATACATGGACAATTTCCAAAAATCTATCGGCCTTATATTACTTTCATAGCTGTAATTCATAGCAAGCCCCTTCTGATAACCTTCCGTTTTATGCAGGGAACAGATTTGGAAGGAACATACTGATCTCGGGTATAAAGGTCAGCAATAACAGTACGATAATCATACACAGATAAAATGGCAACGTAGCCTTTACCACCCTTTCCATCTTCACCTTGCCCACTGCAGAGCCGATAAAAAGTACAGCACCCACCGGAGGTGTCAGCAAACCGATACCACAGTTCAATACAATCATAATACCAAACTGAATTGGGTCAATCCCAATGGAAGTGGCAATGGGAAGCAGAATCGGCGTAGCAATCAAAATAATCGGCGCCATATCCATAATACATCCAAGAACCAGCAAAATCAGATTCAATAATAAAGCAATCAGGATCGGGTTATTGGTCAATCCAATGATCGCATTCGCTGCCAGACTGGGCACGTGCAGCATAGTCAGACAATATCCGAAAATACTGGATGTGGAAATCAGAATCAAAACAATGGACAAGGTATCAATACAGCCTTCCAGTAATTTCCACACACCCTTCCAGGTTACCCCTTTATAAATATACACACTGACAATCAGACTGTAAATAACGGCAATCGCCGCAGATTCTGTAGCAGTGAAAAGCCCGGCAACCACACCTATTACCACAATAACAACCGCTGCCAGCGCCCAGAAAGAAACCAGGAACTGTTTTCCCAGATTTTTTAAACTGAACTTCTCTCCTTTTGGATACTTCTTACGCTTTGAAATAATGTAAGATCCCACCATAAGAGAGATCGCAAGCAGGGCACCGGGTATATAACCAGCTAAAAACAGACTTCCCACAGAAAGACCGCCTGCTGACATGGCATAAATGACCATATTATGGCTGGGCGGTACCAGAAGTCCTTCGCAGGAAGAGGTAATGGTAACTGCCGTGGAAAAATCATCGTCATAACCCTGATCCACCATCATAGGGATCAGGATGCTGCCCAGAGATGCCGTATCAGCAGAAGCCGAACCGGAAATGCCTCCGAAAAAATAAGAAGCAACAATATTCACCATAGCCATACCGCCGGTCATCCATCCTACACAGGCATTTGCCAATGCAATCAGCTTTTCCGAAATACCGCCGCTGCCCATCAGACAGCCCATCGTAATGAAAAATGGCACTGCCATCAGGTTAAAAGAACTGATTCCTTTTACCATCTGCTGACAGATTGTGGTAAGCGGCAGTCCCTGATATAACAAACAAAGGAGGGAGGAAAGGGCAACTGCATAAGCAACAGGGAACCGTAAAAAAACCATAACCAAAAAACTGATCAGCAAAACAAGAATTGCCGTTGTCTGTACACTCATGCTTCCCCCTCCTTTACAGTAATTTTTTCTTTGATAAAGACTTTCTTAATATGATTGTAAATAGTTTCCAACTCAAAAATCAGCATGGCAACACCTGCCACCGGAATCGGAAAATACATCCAGAATCTGGATACTTTCGGCATACTGACATAGGTTCCCTTTGCACCCAGCCCAACCGCATACTTCCAGCCCACTGTAATCATAACAATCGACAGTCCAAGCACACAGAGATCTGCCAGAATATCCAGTGCCAGCAGCAGTCCTTTGGGCAGATAACGGTCAAAGGCTGTCATGCGGATATGCGCCCCCCGACGTATCGCAAGTGCAGCAGCCAGTACTGCCATATAGGACATACAGGTAAGAACCACTTCTTCACTCCATGCAGGATCGGGAATAAAAGGAACATACCTTCCAATTACGCTCATAGTAGTAATCAGAATATCCACAATCAACAATAATTTACATAAAAATAAAACAATTTTATATGTAATATCAAAAGCCGGTTTTATTTTATCTACTTTTTCAAAAAAATCTGACATGAAATACCTCCTCACAGTCATGTTTTTACCATACAGGAAATGTTTTCAAACTCCCTGTATAGTAAAACAGCGCACTGGCACCCACGCCAGTGCGCTCTTACAAACAATCATGCTGATTATTTTGCCAAATCAAGAATCTGCTGATACAGATCTTCCTGACCTTTGATATTTTCGTCGATAACACCCTTTACAGCTTCCTGCCACGGTGTAATATCTGTTACTTCCACTACATTCACGCCGTCTGCCTTCAACTGTTCCAGTACTTCATTTTCCGCATCTTCAGAAATCTCTCTGTTAAAATCAGAAGCGTACTTTCCTGCTTCCACCAGAATATTCTGCTGCTCTTCTGTTAAAGAATCCCATGCGCTGTCGGTAATGATTACTTGAATCGCACCCAGAGTATGTCCATCCAGAATCAGATTCGGAGCCACTTCCGGGAACGCATTGGACTTGTAGTTGGCAATGGGCTGTTCTGCACCGTCCACCACACCAGTCTGCAATGCGGAATACAGTTCACCAAAAGAAACTACTGTAGGCGATGCGCCAAGCGACTCAACCAGTCCGTTCATAACCGGGTCATTGGACACACGCAGCTTCATGCCGGACAAATCTTCCATACCGGAGATCGACTCTGTGGTAAAGAAATGCCGGAAGCCTTCCTCACCATAAAACAACCCTCTTACGCCGCTGCCATTATCATGAGGCTCCATCAGGAACTCACTTGCCAGTTCAGAATTGGCAAATGCCCAGAAATGCTCCCGATTTACAAAGGTATATGGCAGGGAAAGAAGCATGGACTTCTCACCGCCGTAGCTGGTCAATGCAAACGCGGAAATACGGGAAATATCAATCGTGCCGCCGCCGCCCAGCATTGTATCCAGCACATCATTCTCTGAACCAAGCACGCCGCTGGCCTGTATATCAATTTTCATCGTACCGCCGGACAATTCTGCCACCTTATCTGCAAACGCTGTACCAGTCTGTCCCACAATCGTATCCGGTGGATTTACCTCCGCATATACAAGTGTCACTTCCGGTTCTGCTGCCGGTGTCTCCGCATCACCTGATTCAGCCGGTGCTTCTGCATCATCAGCCGGTGTTTCCGCCGCAGCATTGTCTGCCGGTGCCTGAGGCGCCTCCGCAGGAGCCTGCAGGCCACATGCTGTCAGGGCAAAAGCCATGACTGTGCCAAGCAGCACGGATAATACTTTCTTTTTCATACTAAAATCCTCCTTATTGTGATAAAAAATCCCTCTCTTTTACTATTATATAAGAACATTTTAACAAAAAAAATAGTATATTTTTAATATTCTTAGTAAAATATTGACATAATCATTTTTATCATTTCTGCAGAAGATGTACCGCAAATCCTGACACTTCCTCTTTCAGATACACAGCCGTCATTTTTCCATCTTTATATTTTGCTGTTTCCTGATCTGTCGAAATGCCCATAACCTCCAGATAGTTTACTGCCCTTTCCATATTGTTGGTACCTATGGCAATATGGCCTTTTGCCCCCAGATACGGTGTTTTCATAGCTTCAATGTAAGATCCTGCAAATACGGAGCTATTGCCTGATTTTCCGGCAAAGCCAAAGGCTCTGGCAAAGAATCCGGCTGTCTTTTCTGCTTCTGCCTCATTCTCACAGTTGATTCCCACATGCTTTAATTCAAATCCCAGCACCGTCATTACCGCTTCTCTTGTCAGTTCTTCGATCCTGTCAAATTCTTTGTTTTTCACAAGGTCACCGCTTACCATCCAGCTTCCGCCGCATGCAATGATCCTGGGAAACGCCAGATATTCTCTGATATTTTTCTCATTGATACCACCGGTGGGCATAAATTTCAGATTGACATAGGGCGCTGCCATTGCCTTAATCGCCTTTAAGCCGCCGGAAGCCTCTGCCGGGAAAAATTTCACCACATCCAGTCCCAGTTCCATCGCTCCCTCCATCGCAGAAGGATTGTTGCAGCCAGGCGTCATTGGCACACCTTTTTCGATACAATATTTCACAACAGTAGGATTAAAGCCGGGACTAACAATAAATTCGGCACCTGCTCCTATGGCGCGTTCTGCCTGCTCCACTGTCAGAACCGTTCCTGCACCCACCAGCATTTCCGGAAATTTTTCCTTCATGATCCGAATAGACTCTTCTGCCGCATCCGTGCGGAAAGTTACCTCTGCTACCGGAAGACCCCCGCTGCAAAGTGCTTTTGCCACCGGCTCTGCGTCTGCCGCATCATTCAGTACCACCACCGGAACGATTCCCAGTTTTTGAATTTTTTCCAATACAGCGTTCATATTTTTGTCTCCTTTTCCAAATCTTATCGCAAATTTTTATTCTCTATCCCATCCATATCGTCAAACGCCTGATTTTCTCCTGCCATTCCCCAGATAAAAGTATAGGCACGGCTGCCGCAGCCGCAGTGGATCGACCAACTGGGAGAAATCACCGCTTCTTCATTTCTCATCACGATATGCCTTGTCTCCGACGGTTCCCCCATATAATGCATCACAAAAGCATCCTTTGGCAGATCAAAATACAGATACACTTCCATACGTCTGTCATGGGTATGGCAGGGCATACTGTTCCATACACTGCCCGGCTCCAGCGCCGTCATTCCCATCACAAGCTGACAGCTTTCCACCTGACCCGGCAGGATATATTTGCAGATGGTCCTGTGATTGGACTCTTCCAGGGTACCCAGCTCCACTTTATTTTCCGGCTTTACGATTACCACATCCTCTTCGCCGCTCTCCTGGCCTTCCGGCCTGATCAGCACTGTAGGATATGCGGTATGAGCCGGTGTACTGTTCAGATAAAATCTGGCCGGATTTTCCCCATCTTTGCTGGCAAACACAATCTCCTTGCTGCCCATGCCAATGTACATGCCCTCTCTGCTTTCCACCGGATATTCTCTGCCATCCACTGTAATGATGCCTGCACCTCCGATGTTGATTACGCCCATTTCCCTTCTCTGCAGAAAATATTCTGCCCGGAGCTCATCACCGGCAGTCAGGGCAATCGGCTCCCGGGGTACTGCACCGCCTACAATAATCCTGTCAATATGGCTGTAAACCAGTTTGATTTCCCCTGGTAAAAACAGATCCTGAATCAAAAACTCTTCCCGCAGGCGCTGTGTCGTATAATGCATCACATCTTTGGGTGATGCCGCCGTCCTGATTTCCATCTTTTCCTTATCCTTTCCCGATTTCTTCTGTCATCTGCTCACAAAATTTTTTCACATAAACAGCCGCTTCCTCCCAGGCATCCTGTTCCACCAGTTCTCCCGGAATCAGATTGCTGCCAATGCCTACACCGATAAACCCGGCTTTGAAAAAATCCCGGATATTGTCCTGCCTTACTCCTCCCACGGCTACATACTGAGTACCGTCAAAAGGCCCTTTCAGGCTTTTGATATATGACATAGGCATATCTCCTGCCGGAAACAGCTTCATGATATCATAGCCATATTCCAGACAAATCCCCACATCCGTAGGAGTAAGTACCCCCGGCAGCAACGGAATATCCTGATTTCTACAGTATTCCAATGTTACCTGCGCCACATTCGGCGTCAGAAAAAACTGTGCTCCGGCCTCCTGTGCAGCCCTGCATCTTTCCTCATTGATCACCGTACCTGCTCCCACATACACCCGATCCCCCAGAGCATCCCGCAGCAGCCTGATCTGCTTTGCTCCTTCCGGCGTGTTCATAGCCACCTCAAACATCCGGATTCCGCCTTTATATGCTGCTTTTGCGTAGGAAACGGCTTTCTGTGTGGGTACATTACGCAGAATGGCACAGATCTGATTGTCTTGTAAAATCTTTTTCATTTTGTTTTCTGCCATCATTCTATCTCCTGTTATATCCCGTTAACGGTAAACTTCTCCCTGAATATTTCCGCTCTCTGCCCCATACCTGGCCTCCAGAATACGCTTCATACTGTCACGGGCAGGATACCCTTCAATATCTCCATAGCTTTCCGTAGCCAGAGCCCCTGCAATTGCCGCCATTTCACCGGCCTCCCGCACACTTTTTCCTTCCAGCAGGCCGCACAGAAAACCGGCATTAAAAGCATCTCCTGCCCCAATGGGATCCACCGGCTCACAGGGATGGGGCGGAATCTGATGCCCTCCGCTCCGATCCGCCACATAAGCACCCTGACCGCCGTTTTTTATGGCAAGAAAAGCTGCCGGTTCATGTTTGAAAAATGCTTCCGCAATCTTTTCCTGCTCATTGGTTCCATAAAGGACTTCTGCTTCTTCCAGTCCCAGTAACAGGATATGTGACTGTTCTGCCAGCCTGCGTAGTACCGGTCCGTAATCCTGTCCCTTCCACAGCTTTCTGCGGATATTGGGATCAAAGCTGATCTGCAGACCGGCTTCCCGTGCCGCCTCCGCTGCCTTCTCTGTCAGCTTCCGGCAGCTTTCTGACAAAACGGGAGTAATGCCGGTCAGATGCAGAATCTTTCCTCCTGCAAACACAGACGGAGACAGCATGTCCTCTGTCATATGGCTTGCTGCCGAATTTTCCCTGTAATAAAACACACTGGTTTCTTTTCCCCGCAAAACCTGTTTAAACATCACACCTGTGGGATATCTGGCATCAAACCGTACCAGACTGGTATCCACACCTTCCGCCCGTATACTGTTATTGACAAAATACCCCAGTTCATCATCTCCCAGGCTGCTGACAAAAGCTGCACTGTGTCCCAGCTTGCAGGCACCGATAGCCAGATTGCTCTCCGCGCCTGCAATACGCAGTTCATAATCCCTGATGTAATGCAGGTATCCATTGCTTTTCGGCGTCATAGCCGCCATCGTTTCTCCGATTGTTATAATTTCCGACATATCTGTGCCTTTCTGTCAGTTTTTCTTTCTCACCAATGCCTTAAGTCTCCCGCCGAACAGAGAAAATACAATCAGCAGAATAAAGAACCAGCAGATCACGGTATTGAAAAATACAACAGGGCTTCCGCCGGATTTCAGCAGTGCGGTACGGAAATTCTTTTCCGCCATCGGTCCCAATATCAGGCCCAGAATAGCCGGGGAAGTGGGAATTTTTACCTTGCCCAGGAAATATCCGACAATTCCTGCAAACAACATAACCCCTACGTCAAATAAATTGTTCCGCATCGCATAACTGCCGATCACGCAAAGTGCAAAAATAATCGGTGTCAGTATGGTTTTGGGCACACTCAGTACCTTGGTAAACAGTCTGATGCAGGAGAAGCCCAGCAAAACCATAATGGTATTGGCAATAAACATTCCCAGGAAAATCGTATAAACAAGTACTTTATTGCTCTGGAACAGCATTGGTCCCGGTGTCAGTCCCTGAATGGTCAGAGCACCGATCATAATAGCCGCTACTGCATCTCCCGGTACTCCCAGCGTCAGCATGGGAATCAGGGCGCCGCCGGTTACGCCATTGTTGCCTCCTTCGGAAGCTGCCACTGCATCAGGTGCACCTTTCCCGAACATTTCCGGATTTTTTGAAAATCCCCTTGCTGCATTGTAGCCTACAAAAGAACCGATGTCCGCACCGGCCCCGGGTACAATACCAATGAAGGTACCGATCAGACCGGTTATGGAAGAGGTCTTTAAAATAATTTTCAAATCTTCCTTTGTGGGAAGCAGCCTGGTGACTTTGGTATTCACCTCATCTTTGGAAAAAATATCTTCAATGGATTCAAAAGCCTGACTCATAGCGAACAGACCAATCATAACCGCAATATACTGTACACCTGATAACAGGTTTACATTATCAGAGAAACGTACATAGCTGGTCACACTGTCAATACCAATCGTGGCCGTCAGGATCCCCAGGAAACCACAGATGAGTCCTTTGGCCATGTCTTTTCCGGAAATATTGGAAATGATGCAAAGACCAAACAAAGCCAGCAGGAAAAACTCTGCCGAACTGAATTTCAACGCCAGCTTTGCAAGCTGGGGGCTGATCAGCCAAAGACAGATACAACTTACGATACCGCCTACATAACTGCCCAGTGTGGCAATACCGAGGGCACGTCCTGCTTCACCCCTTTTGGAAAATTCATACCCGTCGATTGCGGTTGCAGCAGACGCAGGAGTACCCGGCGTATGCAGCAGAACTGCAGAAATGGAACCGCCGTAAATGGCTCCCACATAGATACCCAGGAGCATCAATATCCCGGACGTTGCATCCATACCAAATGTAAGAGGCAGCAAAAGGGCAACTCCCATCGTTGCCGTCAGGCCCGGAAGCGCACCGATACAGATACCTGCAGCAACTCCCACAACCATATATAAAAGAATGACCGGATTAAATGCCGATTGTAATACTTCCATTAACATAGTGTTCCCTCCTATATTGCAAACAAGCCGAAATCAACAGGTACATTCAGCAGGAATTTGAACACACCATAAATCGCCCCTGTACAAACCAGTGAAATCAGCAGTGTGATCAGAGGATTTTTCCTGGCAAACCACTGAATAAATCCAAACAGCATCACTGCTGTGGAAATGAGAAAACCCAAAAATCCCAGAACAGCCACATACACCACGAGAGCCGCCATTGTAATATAGACTCTTTTCGTTCCTTCCGTCCACATTACGATAGGAGTGTCGTCTTCCGGTTTGGTTCTGAGGGCCTTAACCAGCAAAGCTGCTGCTGCAATCACCATTAATCCTGCCACTGCCATCGGCCACAGGCCCGGACCCGGTACACCTGTACCATATGCTTCTGCTGTCGGATAACCTGCACATACAACAAGTACATATATGCCGATTGCCATAACGATAACAGAAGAAATAATATTTCCTTTTTTCATTGAAATTCCTCCGTAACTCTCCGCAAACTTTCTGTTGTCATGAAGTAAAAAATCAGCGAAGAAGCATACTCCTTCGCTGATTCTGTAAGCTGCTTATTCCAACAACTACATATGATTTTCTTACTGAACCTTTAATCCAAGGTCATTTACAAGGCCCGTATAAATCTCCAGATCTTTCTTAATACGTTCTTCGAATGTAGCGCCATCCAGAATTTCGATTACGTTATTGGAATTGTCCATAAATTCTTTGAAAGCATCGGATTCTGCCGCTGAACTGAATGCTGCATACAGGGCATCCACTACTTCATCCGGTGTATCAGCCGGAACACCAAGTCCTCTCCATGTACCAAGTACTGCGTCATAACCGCTTTCCTTACATGTAGGTACATCCGGAATAGACTCCAGGCGGTTGTCACTCATAACTGCCAGCACCTTCAGATCGCCGCTTTCCACATAGCTTGCAACCTCTGCATAGGAAACTGCCACTGCGTCAATGTGTCCACCCAGCAAATCAGTGATTGCGCCTGCCGCGCCGTCATATGCCACATGCTTGAATTCCGTACCTGCCGTCTTTGCCAGACCTGCTGCTGCCAGATGCCAGATTGCACCATTACCCGAATTTCCCATCTGTAATTCATTGCTCTTGCTGTATTCAATCAGATCTTCCAGTGTGGAAAACCGCTCATCATCCGCTTTTACAGTAATTGCCGAACATGCACTGTTCACCATCATAATAGGTTTGAACATGGAATAGGTCAGACCTGCGTTGGTTCCCATTGCTTCCAATGTGGTCAGCTCCACGGTAATCATCGTAACAGTAGTTCCGTCAGCCTTTGCTGTAGCGCCCGCCAGCATACCGGTAGCGCCGCCTGCACCCGAACGGTTTTCTACCGTTACATTTTTGAAAGAACCTTTTGCAGCATCTGCCAAAGCTCTCATAACAGTATCTGTACCGCCGCCTGCATCATAAGGTACAATACAGGTGATGGATTCACCGGATAAGTCTGCACCACCTGCCGGTGCTGCCGCATCTCCACTCCCTGAAGATTCTGCAGCAGGCGCATCTCCTGACGGTGTACTGCCGCTGCCAGAGCTTCCGCAGCCAACCAGCATGGTGGCAACCATAGCTGCTGTCAATACTGTTGACAATAATTTTTTTACCTTCATTTGTTCTCCTCCTGTTTCTGATTGGGAATGCCCTTTTCCCTTTTTGAATGTTCTACATTCTAGTTTCGTATTGTGAAACAACATTTCATTATATGAAATATAATTTTATTATATCGGATTTATGCATGATGTCAAGTTAGTTTCCCACAGGGTTCATGATCTTCTACTATTTCACCTAATTTTTTATTGATTTTTTGTTTATTTTTACAATATCCCTGCATTTTAACATAATTTCGGTTCTGCAAATCTCCACTTTGAGTCCCGGAAAACCTTTCCGGATCTGACTGTAAAAAAAGCAGAGCCGCTGTTATTGCCCGCAGTTCTGCCTTACGGCTCCGCTCTTTATCTGTATTTCCACATACGGAAATCATGTGACAATATTTCTGTCTTTTCCCTGCAGATATGCCTCTACATTCCGACAAACTTCTTCTACAATACGGGTTCTGGCTTCGGTTGTCGCCCAGGCCATATGAGGCGTAATCAACAGTCTGTTGCTGTCCTGTACCCTTCCCAGCAGATTATCAGAGGCAATCGGCTCCTTCTCCAGTACATCCAGCCCGGCCCCGGCTATCACTTCATTTTGAAGCGCCCAATATAAATCCGAATTATTGATTACCGGGCCTCTGGCCACATTTAACAAAATAGCCGTCTTTTTCATTTTTTCCAATGCTTTTTTGTCAATCAGCCCTCTCGTCCTCTCACTGAGCGGACAATGAAGAGACAGAACATCAGAGGATGCCAGCAGTGTATCCAAATCCACCTGCTCATAATCAGTGCAGGTACTCTTGCCGGATGCAGAATAAAAGATCACCCGGCATCCAAATGCCTGTGCAATGGCAGCCACTTTTCTGCCTATGTGCCCCATTCCCACAATGCCCCATGTTTTCCCGTTCAGCTCAGTAAAAGGCCGATCAAAATTAGAAAAACGATCCTGCGCACCATAGGCACCGCTTTTTACATACTCATCATAATGCCGAAGATGCTCCAGAAGATAGAACAGCATGGCAAACGTATGCTGACTGACTGCATCCGTACAATAATCCACCACATTGGCCACTTTGATTCCCCGGCTCCTGCAGTACTCCAGATCCACACAGTCATATCCGGTAGCAAACAGACAGATCAGCTTTACGGAAGACGCATCCTTTAAAGTCTCTTCCTCCAGCGGCGCCTTATTGCTCATAATGATTTCCGCATCCCTTACCCGCTCAGCTACCTGATGCCGGACAGTATTGCCGTAAATCGTTACATCACCAAACTGTTCAAAACAGCTTACATCAATATCGGTTCCCAGACTGTTTCGTTCCAAAATCACAAGTTTCATCTTATTATAATCTCTTTAACAGTTCTTCTCTCTGTGCTTCAAAGCCTGGCTTTCCAAGCAAAGCAAACATGTTTTTCTTGTAGCTCTCCACACCCGGCTGATTAAACGGATTTACACCCAGCAGATAACCGCTGACACCGCATGCAAACTCAAAGAAATAGAACAACTGACCCAGATAATATTCACTAACCTCCGGTATATTAACGATCAGATTGGGAACCTGTCCGTCTGTATGTGCCAGAATGGTTCCGTTCATAGCACTCTTATTGACAAAGTCCACACTCTTTCCTGCAAGATAATTCAGTCCGTCCAAATCCACCGGTTCTTCACCAATCAGAATTTCCTCACGGGAAGTTTCCACATTAAGCACTGTTTCAAACATGATACGTGCACCATCCTGAATAAACTGTCCCATGGAATGCAGGTCCGTTGTCAGATCCACGCTGGCAGGGAAAATACCCTTCTGATCCTTTCCTTCACTCTCGCCATACAACTGCTTCCACCATTCAGATACAAAATGAACACTGGGCTCATAATTTGCAAGAATCTCAACAGTCTTGCCCTTTCTCAGCAGAATATTCCTCAGTGCCGCATACTGCAGTGCATCATTGTCCTCAAATGCTGCCTCTATTGCCTGCTTTCTTCCTGCCTGTGCACCTTCCATCAATTTATCAATATCAGCTCCGCTTACTGCGATTGGCAGAAGTCCCACTGCAGTCAGAACAGAAAAACGTCCGCCCACATCATCCGGCACAACAAAAGTTTCATATCCCTCTTCTGTTGCCAGACTCTTCAAAGATCCCCTTGCCTTGTCAGTTGTAGCATAGATACGCTTTGCAGCCTCTTCCTTGCCGTATTTCTTCTCCATCATATCCTTGAACACACGGAATGCAATGGCAGGTTCTGTCGTTGTTCCGGATTTGGAAATCATATTGATGGAAAAATCCCGCTCTCCAATGACATCCATCAAATGTCTGATATAAGTGGAACTGATGGAATTTCCCACAAAATAAATCTCCGGTGTCTTACGTATGCTCTTATCCACCATATTATAAAAACTGTGTCTTAAAAATTCTATGGCTGCCCTGGCCCCCAGATAAGATCCGCCGATACCGATTACCAGCAGCACCTCCGAATCCTTCTGTATCTTTTCTGCTGCTTTTTTGATTCTGGCAAACTCTTCCTTGTCATATGCCTCAGGAAGGTCAATCCATCCAAGGAAATCATTGCCTGCGCCTTCTCTGGAAAGAAGAAGCTCTCTGGCATCCATTACCAGCTTCTTCATGGACTCCACTTCATGCTCGCTGATAAAAGGCGCCGCTTTTCCATAGTCAAACGTAACTTTTTTACTCATTTTTCCTGCTCCTTTTTACGAATTGATTTACGATACCGTGATACGATTTCAGTATAGCAAAGCCATCTTGTTTTTTCAAGGCATGTCCCTTTTGCTATGCCAAAAATTCCTGTAACAGCTCCTCCAGCTCCTCCTGATCCTGTTCTGTGAAAGAACGCCTGCTTTCCAGTTTGACCAATCCGTTCTCTTTTCTTTCTTCTTCCTCTTGTCCTTCTTCTGTTTCCTGTAATTCCTCCACTGCCTCTTTTATACTGTCTTTGATGATATAGGGCTGCATCTCCTCTTCTTTTGCCAGTATCAGATGCTTTATCATATGATTTTCCAAATAATCGATCAGATTGGTGCGTACCATGCTTTTTTTCCCTTTGGCATCCACCAGAGAGGAAACAGAAAAATAGGCATACAATCCAAACAAACTGGCAATATAATAAGGCAGAAGTTCACCCAGCATATCCCCGTCTATAATTCCCTTACAGGCTCCCACACCTGCCGCAAACACAGACAAAAGCATAAACTGTCCTGACAAATGAGACATATTGGTCAGAGAAATACCGGCGAAACGAAGCTGACTGATAAACTTGTCCACAAAAACCGGCACATTCACATTCCCTTCATTCAGTTCATAGCAATTGGAAAATTTCAGTTTACACTGTTTGAGCAATTTATGTTCTGTCACTGCCATATTGTCTGTTTCACGAATTATTTTACGGTACAGCAATCCGATTATAATCTGAAACAAAATGCTCAATACTAATAATGCCAAAACCGCTCCCATAAAATAAGTATGTACAAAAAATCCCGAAAACATAAAACACCTCCCGAAAACTATTTTACTGTGTCAGTGCACCGCTTCTTCTTATTTTGCATAAATTAAATATGTCACCAGCCCACAGGCGGACACGGCCCCTCCGGGGGATGCACACTCTCTCCGCCCGGCGCAACATTGTTTCTGTCCATATTATACCATGCTGCTGCTATTGCAGTTCAAAAATCGTTTTACATATTTCGCTAAAATTTTTTGAAATAGTGGAAACCGTTGTCAAATTTTGTTATAATATCTTTTATCTGTAAATTACATACTTTTCAGGAGGAATATTTATGAGATTTGTGCCAAAGGGCGTATGCTCCAATGCAATAGATATTGATGTGAACAACGGAATCATTGAATCCGTATCTTTTTCAGGGGGATGCAATGGGAATCTGCAGGGTATTTCCCGTCTGGTAAAAGGAATGAAAATAGAAGAGGCTATCGAACGTTTAAAAGGAATCAAATGCGGCTTCAAGTCTACTTCCTGTCCTGATCAGCTTGCACAGGCTCTGGAATCTATCAAACAGAATTCTTAGGAGGTTCCGATTATGAAAAAAATCGTCTTGACAGGCGGTGGAACCGCGGGGCATGTTACTCCTAATATTGCACTGTTTCCTTCTCTTCAGGAAAACGGCTATGAGATTCATTATATTGGCTCCTATGACGGCATCGAAAAAAGGCTGATTGAGGACTACAAAATATCTTACTATGGTATTTCCACAGGTAAATTCCGCAGATATTTTGCCTTGAAAAATTTTACGGACCCGCTCCGTGTCATCAAAGGTTATGCTGAGGCCAGAAAGATACTGAAACAGATCAGACCCAATGTGGTATTTTCCAAAGGCGGTTTTGTTTCTGTACCGGTGGTACGGGCTGCCCATTCTCTTGGCATTCCCTGTATCATTCATGAATCTGATATGACACCCGGACTTGCCAATAAACTGTGCATTCCTGTGGCAGATAAGGTTTGCTGCAATTTCCCGGAAACTCTGAAGATGCTGCCGGAAAAAAAGGCCGTACTCACCGGTTCTCCCATTCGTGCGGAACTTCGTCAGGGTAACCGGATTGCCGCACTGGATCTGTGTGGTTTTACGGCAAATAAACCTGTCATTATGGTAATCGGCGGCAGTCTTGGTGCTGCTTCCATTAACAAAGTTGTCCGGGAAGCATTGCCCAAACTTCTGGAAGATTTTCAGGTAGTCCACATTTGCGGAAAAGAAAAAATTGACAATCTGCTGTTAAATGTACCGGGATATAAGCAATTTGAATATGTAAAAGCAGAATTAAAGGATCTGTTTGCATTATCGGATCTGGTCATTTCCCGTGCAGGCGCCAACGCCATTTGTGAACTCCTGGCACTGAAAAAACCCAATGTACTGATCCCGCTTTCCGCCAAAAGCAGCAGAGGCGATCAGATACTAAACGCACACTCTTTTGAATCACAGGGATTCAGCCTTGTAATAGATGAAGATGACCTGATAGATTCTCTTCTTGTAGAGAAAGTACACGAACTGTATTTTTCACGTCAGATCTATATTGATGCGATGGGTAAAAGCGATCAGCTTGGTTCCATCCAGACAATTATGAAACTGATCAACGAGGCGGCAGCTCATACATCATAGTAGGAAATCAACCGTATTTCCTATTATGATACTACAGGCAGCCGCCCTGTATTTTTTATCGGACATAATCATTTTCGAATATTGACTTTATTCTGTAATTGTTTTTCTGATCTCTTCCAGTTCATCCTGGTCAGGTTCTCCCGGTACCCATCCGATTTTAATTCTCTGCCCGTCATCCTTATACCTGGGAATCAGATGCATATGAAAATGAAATACCGTCTGGCCTGCTGTTTCTCCATTGTTCTGTACCAGATTAAATCCGTCACAATTTAACTTTTCTGTCATAATCCCTGCCATTTTTCTGGCAAGTTTCATTACACCGGATGCCGCCTCATCTGATAACTCATACAGATTATCAAAATGATTTTTAGGTAAAATAAGGGCATGTCCCCTTGTTGCGGGGCCGAGATCCAGAATCACCCGAAACTCCTCATCCTCATACAATGTTTTGGATGGAATTTCACCATTTGCAATTTTACAGAAAATACAATTTTCCTTCTTCATTCTTCTATTCCTCCCTTTCCTGTCTGACATCCTTTCCCTGTTTCTGATCTGCCTATTCCTGAAATACAAAAATCTGATCCAATGCACGAAGCAGTTTAAAATCACCCTTTGTTTTCATATTTCCACTCATAAATGCCCTCTGAAAACTCATTCTGGAATATACAATATCATTCATGGTATTACTGCCTGTTTTTATATCCACATCCACTCTTGTGACATTTCCATAATAACAATTCATCCTCGGTCCGTCCACCTCTATAATCAGCGGCTTCTCCCTTTCATCAATCTGAAAACGATATACCGCCCTGATTCCTGCTCCTGGTCTGAAATGCCCTCTAAAATCTTCAAGATATGAGTTTTCTTCATTCAAATCCTGATTTTCAAGCATCCCCTTAAACAGACTTGTCAGCTCCTGGATATCTTCCTTCTGTCTCTGTACATAGCTTTCATCGGACACATACTGGGAAAGCTGTTCTGATTCCTGTGGTGTCAGATCTATATTCTTAGTTACCGATACCATCTGTTTAATGACCTGATTGCTGGCAGGAAAACTGGAAATTTTCTGATTCACAGTCCGATACATGTTCTCTGCTTTTTTTTCAATCAATCTGGTCAGTTCCTTATCCATTTCCAGACTGACCGTATCCGCAATATATCCGCAGATACCACTGCAGGGAAGTCCGCCCAGAATCTCCCATGCTACAGAAAGATCCAGTTTTCCTTCCCGTTCTCCATATGTGGTTGACATCACAACAGGACACATATAAATCCGGCTGATCTTTTCTTTGTCCCCGTACAGCCAGCAGGAATCCAGAAACTGATGCATATATCCTCCGATTCCATGCCACTCTACCGTTGAAGCAAGAATGATCCCGTCAGCATCCTTTAATGTCTGAGGCACTGTGGCAATACTGTTTTTCATTTCATACAGATTGAAACGCACCACTGTCACCCGAAGCTCTTCCAGAACCTCCTGCATTTTATTAATCACATAAAGAGTCGGATCATCCATCAATCCCCGTCCGCCATAATAAATATGAATCTTCATACTGTTTTCATCCTTATTTATTTTTTTGCAAACCTGTGTACCTTTTTATTATATCATAAATCTTCGATTTATGATCATCATTCGCCGTTCGTCGAACATACAAGCATGCTCTCCTCACTAACGCTCATTATATCTTACTTTTTACCGGAAAGCAAACTCGGCATTTCCAAACAAAATAATATCTCCTCTTTTTATTTTTACCCTGTCATGGGGCTCTAAGGGCAGGTCATTCAGATATGTGCCATTGGTAGAATGCAGATCTTCTATATAGATGCTCCCGTCTTTCTCCAGTAATCTGGCATGGATTCTGCTGACGGAATGTTCTCTGATGGATAAATTTACCCGTTCTTTGTCTTTTCCGATCACAAAAGGATAAGAAGAAATCACGTATTCTTTTTCTGATCCTTTTTTTATCTCTGTCAGGCTGTATTCCCTGTGAAACGATGACTTGCCAACATATAACGTCTTACCTGCCGCCCTGTCGTATTCTTTATTCCCGCCTGTGTTTTTTTCCTCTGTATCCCACTGCCAGAATTCCTCTTCCTGATTCAGACTTCTGTCTGTTTCAGAAAGGCCATTTCCCGCCATGCTGTTACAGGTATCCTTTTTCTCCATACAGTCCTCTCTTTTCCCCATTCTGTACCCATACAGAAAAAATAAACCGCCTGCCAATAAAAAGCAGACAGATATACTGCCCCATATCAGTTCTTCCCAACCAGTCATAAGATAATACCGCCGGAAAATCAAAAAGGAAATTCCACATAACACCGCCATAACCACGCAGACCAGACCTGTTTCCTTTTGTTTTCCGAATTTTGCATTTTCCGGAAGGAAAGAAATCAAAGGGGTCTCCTCCTGTTTTTTCTCCTGCCCTGTCCATGTCTCCACTTCTTCTTTCCTGTCCTGTTCTTCCCGTATCTGATCCTGAGACAATTTTCTCTCTGATTCTGTATTTTGAGTATCTTTCTCCAGATATTGTTCCACTTCCTTTAAGGAAAAACTTTCTTTGGCCGAACACTCATAAAAGAAATAAGCCAGGTTTACTGCCTCTTCATCTTCATGGCAGGTTCTTTCCAAAATAAACTCCGCCAGTCTGACAATATTGCTTTCCGGCTTTTCCTCAGTGAAATCATACAGAAACATGGCCCGTTCTTTTTCCAGATCCCAATATAAAAATTCCGGTTCAAAACAAATCTGCCTGCTGTCCAGCAGATACTTTTCCATCTCTGCAGAGATCTGGATTACCTGCCTCAACAGATTTTTCAGATCCGGGTATCCCATCTCCTTCACTGCAAATACCTGTTCCAATGGCTGCATGCAGGTAATGTCATACCAGATTTCCCTTTGTCCGTCTATCAGATGCATCTCACATCCTGACAGCCCCCTGATCCCGCCGCGCAGCACCATCTGTCCAAAATAATTTTCTACCCCGTCCCTTTCACATTCCTCTGCAATAACATAAGTTTTCTGCAGTTCTTTCTGATATCTTATTTTTCCTCTCATACTATGTATTCCCCGACTGAACAATAAAAAGCACGTTACACAAACTTTCTATTGTCATAAATTAAATTCCAGATATTTTCTATTTTCCGGCAACTTCTGATAAAGGAAGCCGGTTCCCATGTGTCCGCTTTCTGCTCCTGCCTTTCTTTCCAAACGCTGTAAAAAAGACTTTCTCCGGGAGCCCGCACAGTAAATTCCGTTTCCACACATACCCCTTCTTCTGATATTTCTATCTCATATTCCAAAACTGCCGCTGCCACCTTCTCTTTTACCGCCTGCTCATATTTTTCCTCCGCCTCCATCTTCTTTTCCGCTGCCCCGCTGGTCATCCTCTCTGTCCGGAGAGCCGTACAATAACTTCCCTGTAAAACGGTACACTGATCATACAGAAAAAAAGACAGGTATAAAATGTTGCAAATCAGAAAAATGATAACCGGCAAAATCAAAGATGCCTCAATGGTAAAGCTGCCACGCAATCCATCTCCGAGTCTTTTCTTTTTCATATTTTTCCTCCCTGCCATCCGTGTTCTATTATCTGTAAACAAATACTATCTGCACACCCAAACCGGCCAGTAAAAACGGAAGAAAGGGAAGGGATGATTTTCTGTTTACTTTTCCTGCCATAAACAATATCATTCCGCCTGCGGCACATATAAAAAGTCCTGTGAGAAAAAGGCTTACTGCCCCTCTCCCTTTCAAAAACAAACCTGCCACCACCATAACCAGCCCATCCCCATATCCAATCTGCTCTCCTGACAGTCTGCCAAACAATAAGATGCCAACACCGGGAAGCATATTACAAAACACCAGGACAGGCGGACATTTTATCATCAGATTGATACCAATGCCAATGATACCAAATACCAATATTACAATAAAAGAAATCCTGCCGGTCCTGATATCCTGCCAGGTACACAACCCTAAAAACAGTACCATCAATCCGTAACGGAACATCTCCTGCATGGCCCTCTCCCTCCTGCCTGTGAAACAGTAACCGTATAAACGGTTCTTTTTAATCCGCTGCAATACAGAGAAGTATGATAACGATTCCCCTGATCCGTTAAAAAGACAATCGTTCCTGCGCCCTTTCCGCAATGTTCACAGGCATAATATTTCCCACCGCCCTCATTTCGTAAAGCATGCAGACTGTCCGTTTCCACTGACCGGATGGAAAGAGACAGGTGAGTGCAGTTTTTACTTTTATGATATACGGTGCCTGTCTCTGTGATATAGACCAGCTCTTCTGCACTTTCCCCTTCTTCTCCTGTATCCGGCCGATATCCGGTCCATGCCTTCATACAGCATCGGTTTGCCATCGTAAACTCAGTAAATCCCAGAATATCCACTACCGGCCTGACCTGATAAAAAAGGATCACATCAATCACGTCCTGCCTCTCATCTGCTCCGGTATAAAGAATATGGATCCCTCCGCTTCCGCCTTTTATCATGGAATGATCCAGGTACTCTTTCCCTGTTCTGCTGATCACTCTTCCTTTCAGTAATGTTTCTTCCACGATATTGCCCACACCGGAAGTGATATCCACACCGGCCCGGTCATATGCATATGCCTGTAAGGATGCCCTTGCCACTTCCTGATGCAGGGAAGCCTCCAATGCACTGTGAAGCTGAATCAGGCTGATCAGGCTCATAAGCTGAATACAGAAAACAAGAAAAAAAGGAAGGGCAAAGGCAGTTTCAACAATAATACTGCCCTGCACATAAGGGAACAAAGACACGCTCCTTTTGGTGCGGATGATAAGATTTGTAAAATCTGTTTGCTTTGCTTGCTTATTATATACTTCAGGATTCAGTGAAATGTCTGGACATGATTGGGGGCCTGTCCAAATGAGATAATGTGTCAGAACTCCTTTCCGGGATATTTCCGCCTTCCAAAAGAAACGCATCTCTGTTCCCTCCTTTCTTTTTTTCTGTCTATAACTGTTTTTCGCTATTTGTAATACCCGACTGTCCTTTTGATCACACTGCGATGTCCATTTCCGGCTCTCACCGCTATTTCTGCCGTAAATGAAAAAATGCAATGATCAATACAAAACGCTTTATTACCAGGAGTCTGTCTGATATCCATTTCTATCAAATCCATAAAACGCAGATTCCGTTCTTCCCGATCCATAACTGCCAGCAGCAGATGCAGATATTCTTCATAAGAAAAACCGCTGCTATTCTGTTTCTTTCCATCGCAGACTTTCAGTTTCATGGCATCCTGCAGACTCAGACACCAGCTTTCACTGCTTTTCAGCAAAGGGACTTTCCCGCCTTCCAGCAATATTTTTGCATCATTCACACTTTCCGCATAAGCCCACCCAATTAAAATCGACAGTTTCACCAGGTCTTTCAGTTCAGGAAACAGAACTACAGCAGACAATGTCATGGCAAGCGCCTCCGCTTCTGCCTTTTTATCAGTATCACAAAGCAGATAAACAAAATTGGCAGCTTCCCGCAAAATCAGAAGCCGGTTCACCACACTGCGCAGATTTTCCAGGTCAGAGCTTTTGCCTGATAATATATATTCCATCTGATAGGAAAGAAAAGCCCCTTCTTTTTTCTTTGTATAATGTCCACACGTTTCTATCAGATAGTTCTGAAACAATAAATCTTCCGTATCAGAAACCACCTGTTCTCCCTGTAAAAATCCATCTCTTTCTATATGATTCCTGTGAGATAAACAGGAACTCAGATTTGCTTCCTGTTCTGAAATTCCTTCCTTTTCGGTAATGATTTTTAAAATCCCCATACTTCCTCTTTTGCTGTTGATTCCATCCGCCGGATTATGTACAGGTACCCTGTGCCGATCTCCTTCCTCATCCTCCACAGTCGTATCCACCTCATCAATCTTCCTTTCATTTTCCAGTCTTTTCTCTTCCATAGCGCTTCCTAAAAACCCTTCCCGTTCCACTGCTGCAGATGCACTGCAAATCTTCTGAAAATCCGATATTCCATACCGGTCCAGCATATACTCAACGGCTTTTCTTTCCAGTACCATGCCCGACAGGTCGGCAGCCCCGGAGGCTTCCGAAATTGTCACATATTCTGTATCCAAACTCAGTAAATCCCGTATCTTAACCGGTATGAGTCTGGTTTCTGTCTGAAAATTATCCTGCATGTAATTCCTTACATGTTCTTCCAGCAAACCATAACTCCCTTCTTCTCTGCCATATCCCAAATCAATCAACAGCAATTCATACTGCTCCAATACTTCTCTGTTATATTCTGCCAATGCTGACTGCAGGGCCATATCCGACACACATTCTGTCTGAAAATCTGCCCCGTTGTTTTTGGCTGTTTCTATCACTGTAAACAGCAGAGACAATAAAACCGTAAGCACCAGAGAAAGAAAAACCGTAATCTCACCCTGAAAACCCTTCATCAATAAACACTGCTGCTTTTGGAAGTGATCTGAGAAAAGATATCATTGACAAGTGCCGTTAACTGATCCTTAAAAATAATGACCAGAGAAATCAACACCACCAATATCAATATCATTTCCACGGTTCCGATCCCGTCCTCTTCTTTCAGAAAATCCAATATTCTGTCCATACAATTCCTCCTTCTGCTTTCTGCAAATATTCCGGATTTTTTCCCGGCCTCTTTCTACCCAAAGGAAGTAAAGGCAGGTATCATAATAATTATCATAACCAGTACCAGCATAAGAATCATGGGAAATAATAATTTTGTACCTGCCTCTTCTCCCTTCCGTCTGGCCCGTTCCCTTCTTTCTTTTAACGCCTGCGCAGTTTCTTCATGCAGTGCATGTTTTAAACCGGATGCGCCGCTTTTTGCAAACTGGCTCAAAAGTGCAGTAAACCGTATGACACAGGGCAGTCCACATCTTTTCCCCATATTCTGGTAGGCTCTGATTTCCGGAATACCGGCTTCCATCTCTCTGCAGGCAGTCATCAACTCTTCATAAAGGGGCCTGCTCTTTTCCTGCTTCTGCCTGCCATATTCTCCTGCAATCCGCCTGAATGCACCGGATATTGTCATACCTGCTCCGACCAGCATCGACATCCGGGATATGATTTCCGGATATTCCTGCTCCATTTCTGCCCTTCTGGCTTTATCCTGTTTTTCTGATTCTCTTTTTTCTCCTGCCGCTGCCAGGACTGCTCCAAAGAGAAACAAAAGAAAAATTTTTCCGCTCTGCTCTGTCTTTTCCGGAAAAAAGCTCAGTTTTTTCCCTTCAAAATGATCCGGCAGAATGTATTTGTCTGTTGCCCTGGTATTCTCCTCCATCTTCTCCATATGTGTTTCCAGCCTGTTCCAGAATGCTTCCCTGCCGCTTTTTGGAAACAATTTTGCAGAAAAGGAATGTTCTGCCATAAACCGGCTTTCCTCCTGTAAAATCTGTAATGTAATCTCTACTGCTGCCCCTTCTTCCGGAACATCCGGTCCGATTTTTCCTTCACCTGACAAAAGGCCGGGATCACTGGTAAGCCATCTCAGTCGAAACGGATATCCTTCCACAGCTTCCGGAAAACTCATATCCTCTCTTACACAGTCTAATGTCCCCTGTTCTCCGGCAATGGTTTCTTTCAGTCTTTCCCACAGTGTTTCACTGAGAGCCTGTAATTCATCAATTTCATATGCCTGAGGCGCTACCCTGATCTGAATGCTCCTTGTCTCTTCCTCTGCTTTTGCTTTCAGTTCCCACATTTTCTCCGTGCCTTGCCTGTTTTCACGCCGGATTTCTTTCAGACTGCCCTCTTTTTGCCGTATTTCACCTGACACCCACATTCCCAGAGCGGCCAGGCTACCTGTCAGCAAAAGGAGTACAGGCTTCCATCCGGTTTTCTTTTTCAGCAGATATACAAGAGAACCGATCAAACCGGCTATATAAAATCCAACTGCCATACTCATACCTCAATCCGGATAATAAAAAGAGAAAGCCATACAGAAAAGAGATAAACTGCCAGACACAGTGTCATCACACAGATTCCTGCAGGATTGTGATAAAGAGGTGTAAAATAACCGGGAGAAGAAATGCTTATGTACAACATGATACCAAAAGGAATCAGACACATTACTTTCTGTTCCATAACCTTTCCATGAAGTAAAGTATGGATTTCACGCTCCGTATCCGCCCGCATGGCAATGATTTCACAACTGTCTGCAATCATTTCCCGAAGATTTCCGCCGCTGCGCTTACCTGTGGCAAACACATCTGCAAAATGGCAGATATCAGCCGCCTGACTCCTTTCTCCAAAATCAGACAGGATTTTTTCCACGGAAATATTATTGGCAAGAAGATGTTCCATACCTCTGGTTTCCCGGCAGATATCCGACTCTTCTCCATATACCAGTCTCAGCTCCCTTCCGGCTCTTATCAATGCATTTTCCACAGAGCAGCCTGTCTCCAGATGATGAGAAGCCCCCTCTATCCAGTCCCTGAACTGTTGTTCCAATTTGCGTTTTCTTATCTCACACAGCTCTTTCCGCTTCCACTCACAAAACAGAAACATACAGACAATCCCTGCTATCATCACATATCCTGTCCGATAAAAGAAATACAAAAATATACTGCCTGTCCAAAAGCCGGTAAAACCATATAAGAGCTTTTCTCTGTCAGAAAACCGGTAGATCCGGTAATCCTGCTGCTGCAAGTTTCTGTCTGTTGGACAGTTCTTTCTTACAAACAAGTTTTCCCTTCACCTCCCCTTCTCTTCTTTCCGATGTTTCCTCAAATACACACAGTGTTTCCAAATGTATCTCCTCCTCTTTCATTCCCAGTACTTCTGCAATTTCCAGTACCTTTCTGCTTTTGTCCCTCAGCCTGCCCAAATGTACAATAATATCGATACCGGAAGCAATCTGGCGGCGGATTGCCGAAAGCGGAAAATCCATTCCCATCAGTACCATCGTTTCCAGCCGGGATAACATATCTCTGGCACTGTTGGCATGTCCGGTGGACAGAGAACCGTCATGACCGGTATTCAGACATTGCAGCAGATCCAACGCTTCCCCACCCCTGACCTCACCCACAATCAACCGGTCAGGCCGCATACGCAGGCTTGTCCGGATCAGATCTCTGATGGTAATTTCCCTGCATCCTTCCCCGTTGGCATTCCGGGTTTCCATACGAATCAGATTGGGAGCATCTCTGATCTGTAATTCCGCACTGTCCTCAATGGTAATGATTCTTTCTTCTCTGGGAATATACTCCGATAAGGCGTTCAGAAATGTGGTCTTACCGGAGCCGGTTCCTCCGCTGATAAAAATATTGTATCCGGCCTGTACCAGCAGTTTCATCCAAAAAGCTGCTTCCTCCGGCAGGGAACCCATCCGAATCAACCGCTCCATATCCACAGGTTCTTTGGGAAACCGCCGGATCGTCAGAACCGGTCCGTCCAATACCACAGGAGGCAGTACTGCATTGACTCTGGAACCATCCTCCAGTCTGACATCCACAATCGGTGATGCTTCATTGACCACCCGGTTACACCTGGCTGTAATCTGCTGAATGATATCTTCCAGCTTTTCCTGAGAAGAAAACCGATTTTCCCAGGCATACAGCCTGCCTTTTTTCTCAATAAAAATATGATCCGGACCATTAATCATAATTTCTGTTATTTCTGTATCTTCCAGAATTTCCTGCAGGATATCCAGTTTCCGGATGGCATAAAACAATTCTTTTCCCAACTTCTCTTTTTCTTTTAATGTAAGAAACTCCTGCCTTCCATACTCTGTCAGACATTCTGCAATCAGATTTTTTACCTCTGCTTCTTCCATCTCTCTGGAATAATCTATTTTTTCATGTATTTTCTGAAGCAGCAATTCCTTTCTATGATCCATAAATTTCTTCCTTTACCAGCCTTCTTACATACTCAGCCAACTCCCCATAGGTCAGATCCTGCACATCAAAGGAGAGATTCCGGATAAAAGGCAGCTTATATCTGCAGGTCTTTTTCAGGACATCCTCATAATCGGCACGCTCCAACAGTTTTTCATAGTGATAAACCTTGGAAAGTGCCGCACTGTCCTCCCGGACCAGTGTAAATACCTTTTCACACATACGCAGAATATCAAACAATCCCTGAATCTGTTCGGAAAGATCCAGAATGAGGTATTCATAATCGGTGTGTGTTTCCAGCTCCTGGAACATCAGTATCCACTGTTCCAGTGTAATACGGGCCAGATCCATACAGGAAAATGCGGGCGGAAGATAATCCAGTTTCTGAATCGTTCCTGTCATGCCTTTCAGTTTATAAATCAGCGCTTCCCTCGCATTGGTAACATAATAAATCAAGTCTGACATATCTGTCATAAATTCCCGGTCCAGACGCTTTGTAAAACCTGAAAAACTTTCAAAGTTCAGATACAATGTCCGATGATTTCTGGCCAGTATTTCTCCCAGTGTCATGGCAAATCCGGTCTGCATACATCTGTGTACCGGTGTAAACAGCCCTATCATATGCAGACCGCTGCACCGCCTGTTTACAGACTGTATCTTCACCTCTCCTTTGCAGCAGCAGCTGATCAGTTTACAAAGGATAACAGAGCAGGGCTGATATCGATATATTTTTCCCTCTTCTTCTGTTTCCTCTTCACTGAGAATAAAGATCTCTCCCTTTATTTTTTCTTTCAAAGAAGGTTCATAAAGATTCTCAGCAATGAGCAGAGTACTGACCTGCTCTTCTTCACAGAATTTTTCCAGCCGTTCTACGGATGTAAAGGCTGCTGCCTCAAAAGGATATTCTCCCTTTTTGCCTGTGTAATCACAAAAACGCCTTGTATACTCTGTTTCCGGATCACAGACCGCCAGAATCTGTTTTTTCAAAAATAGCCCTCCTTATATAAAACAAACAGAATACCGCCCAGAAGCGGGCCGGACAGAACAATTTTGTTCTGAGAATGATTTTTCTTTCTGAAAAATGAAAAAGTGACAGGAATCAGGGCAAAATACATCCCTGAACAAAAAACCAGAAGAGCCAGGCGCCAGGATAAAAATGCTGCTGTCACACCGAGTAATTTAACATCTCCTGCTCCAAGTGCTCTGCATAAATACAAAGGAAATAAAATCAGAATCGTAAAACCTGTGTGGAACATAGAACAGGGAACCTGCTGCAATCCCCGTTGTCTGATCTGATAAAGAACCGCACCAGTCAGTGCAGAAATAATAAGAAAATTGGAAACCTTTCCTGTACGGTAATCATCCCGGACAGCTAAGATAAAAAAGAATAAAAGACTTACAATATTCCCCACCTCCTTATAAGTTCAGTCGGTGTGATTTGTAAGCTGAATTATAGTACACTGATTTCCTCTTGTCTATTGGTAATCTTCTACAAAAATTTCAAAAAATGTATGCCATAAAGAAGCGCAACCCCAGGCAATCCAAGGACTGCGCTTGTCAAAGCCGTCCATAGATTAATTCCCACCATAGTAGAAAAATTCTGTGCTGCCAGTACTTCATTGATGACAACTATTGAAATAACACCCGTTATACCACGTAGCAAAAAATTCAACAGAAACTCAGCCTTTTTTTTCAGGGCAACCACACATAATACAATGACACACATAAGAACAATCACAGCTCCGCCGGTTATACGATCCATTCTGTTTCCCCTTTCACTGCTTTTTACTTTTCTGCCTCTGCTTACGATTTCTTCCTGTCTCTATTATTCTATTCCTGTAAGATTTTAACTATTACATGAATAAATTACCAGTATAAGACCATACTCTATACTAAAGCTGCTGATCATACAGGCAAATTTAATTTCAGGAAAGGCGGAACGTTATGAAATCTTATTTCAGCAAAAGCTCTCATGTTGAGAAAGAGGACAACAGCATATTAAGCGACATAGCAAAGACCCGTTACGCACTGGAAACGGCATATGCCGGTTTCGACAACGCAACGGATCCTGATCTGATCGACTGCTATATCTATGAAGTCAACGCCATACAAAAGCGCTATAAATACCTGCTGCAGGAAGCTGCCAAGATGAACGCGGCTGCCGAAACTCCCAAATCGGAAAGTTTATACGAGGAATCCCCGATTCCCCTGGTGAGACAAACTTTCCGTGAGTTCCCCTTTTCCGTAGGTTAAGCCGGCATATACTGTCTGCGTATTTTCCATAATCGGCGGCGAAGTGTCCTGTCGGCTCACCTCCCGGTATGCTGACAAAAGCTCTGTTATAATTTTCCGGCAGATTTTCAAAGGTTCCGCCGAACTGCGGCTGTCTGCTCCTGCCATCTCCCTGATCACATAAAGATAGAGCCGGAGCAGATGATTCGCCGGAGAATACCTGAAATCCAGCGATTGAATCAGCTCATCCATACAACCTCTGGCTTTGCGCAGTCCCTCTCTGAAGCTCTCCCGATCCTTTCCTGCCTCCTCGGCATCGGTCAGATAAGAAAGATACATTTCATAAAGAATTACAATCAACTCACTTTGATTGGCCTGTGTAATACGCACTGTGAAATTTTTCTTCACTTCGTCTGTCATAGTCATTTCCTCATGATTTCAGAAAAATTATCCTGGCTTTCCTCCTTACTGCAAAAGCTGCAATATCTGAGAGGGCCTCTGATTGGCCTGGGCCAGCATGGAAGTACCTGCCTGGCTCAATACCTGATCCTTTGTATATTCTGTCATTTCCTCTGCCATATTGGTATCTACGATTCTGGAATAAGCGCCGGTCAGATTTTCTTCTGTCACCTCCAGACTGGAAACCATATGTTCCAAACGGTTCTGGTAAGCGCCCAGACGGGATCTGATTGCAGAAAGATTGTTCACGGCCCTGGCAATCCTGTCTATGGAGTTTTTTGCCTCATCCTGTGTGGATACATCCAGTTCAGCCACACCCAATGTCTTACAGGATACGGTAGGAATACGAATATCCAGCGTCTGCCCTTCATTGGCGCCGATCTGAGTGGTCATGGGCCCGATTCCGGTCAAATCCACATTAAAGGTACGGGAAATGGGATGGGTCTGCGGCGGTGTGACAAATTTATCCAGATCAATATCAAGTGTAAGAGAAAAACCGTTGTCTGCCACAATGGTCAATGTATGAGGATCATCCAGAGAAGCCACCATTTTCTGATTCTGCACTTCTTCCAACTCCACATCTTTTCCATGAATCTGCGTAATACCGGCAGGGGAAACCACTGCCGCCGTTACACAGGGATACGTATAGGGAACTTCCACACCTATACCGTCCTCATTGATCTCTCTGCGCATCTCTGTTTTCATGGAAGTTTCCAGTTTTATTTCGTAAACCCCGATTTTAGCTTCATCCGAATAGGATTCCACCTTAACAGATAAAGTATCAAACGTTGCATCTGCTTCATTTACTGATTTTTCCACAAATCCTTTCAAATCATAAGTTCCGTCAATCAGCCTTCTGCCATTAAATTCCGTGGACTCAGCAATCCGGTCAATTTCTTCCAGAAGCGCATCCACTTCTTCCTGAACTGTTTCTCTGTCACTGTCGGACATAGGCCCATTGGCTGCTTTCACACTCAGCTCATTCAGACGCTGCAGCATTTCATGTACTTCCGTCATGGCGCCTTCTGCCACATTGATAATGGAAATACCGTCACTGGCATTGTTTGAGCCGGCAGCCAGTCCCCGGAGCTGCGCATGCATCCGCTTGGAAATAGCCATTCCGGAAGGATTATCCTTGGCACGATTGAGTTTAAAACCGGATGAAAGCTTTTCAATAGATTTGGATAATGAATTTTCTGTTCTGGCCAAATGATCATTGGAAAGTACTGCTGACATATTATAATTTATTTTCATGGTATGAACCCCTTTCTATTTCTTTGCGCATTGTAACCACCACTGCTTTGGCTGCCCTGTAAAGCTCTGCTGTGGAAACTTCTTTCCTGCTCTCTCCGGTTTCTCCCGGAACAAATCCAACCCGTACATCCTTCCGGACTCCCACAGGCATAGTTTCTGTTTCAAATCCAATCCGGGTCAGTTCTTCCTGTATGTGATCCCTGATCTCTTCCAGCTTTTTACCGCCCTTTTCTTCGGAACCGATCAAAATCCCTCCCACTCTGCCTTCTTCCATCTGCAGCCTGACAGAAACTTTTCCATATTCCGGCGTTTCTATCGAAGCCTCTACCTTTCCCTTGTTTTCGTCAGAATGTATGATCTGCACATGCAGGGCCAACACAGAATCCTCTGTTATGATAGGAATGTCATACTTTTCCGTATCAGCCAGCTTTGCGGTAAAAGAAATCTGCTTATATACAAGGCCCAGCTCCCGCAGATCTGAAACAGTAATCCGGTCGGATTCATACATGGCATCCTGCACAATCTGCTTTTCTGTCTCTGCCAGCTCCTGATAAGCTGCTCTGGCTTCTTCCCTGCTCTCAAACTTTTCTTCCAGACGGGACACAGACTGTTCAAAATCCGGTTTCCTGCCATCTCTCTGCTCATTTTCCTCTCTCCGTATTCTGGAAAATGCGGTCTGGCTCCCCCGGCCATATGCATTCATAGCCTGTATATTTTCCAATGTCACCGGCTCTTCCAACATCTGCAGCATCTGCACTGTATTTTTTTCCGGCCTGGTCTGTCTGTACTGTTTTGTCTGTTCCTGCAGATAAGATGCTTCCGATTCCTCACTCGTTTCCGTATTCCGAAGGGACTGGGTAAATTCCTCCAGCTCCATTTCTTCCGTAGGTGCAATCTGTGTCACCTTATCCCCATCCAGACTGTCATAGGCTTCATGACCCAATCTTATGTAGTATTCTGCCTCCTTTGCCTTCTCTTTGTCGGAAAAAGCGCTGTTGATCTGATCATCAATGGAAACGCCCTTTTCTCTCACTTCCTGCAGTGTACCCACACTGTCATCCACCCGCGCATCAATCCCTTTTCCCTTTCCTGTCCGGACAAAGGTCAGCAGATTTTTAAAAGAAAGCTCTGCACCCTGATGAAGCAGACTGCCAATCACCGCCCCATCCGACTTTTCCACCTGACGCAGCAGACGATAAATACCAATATAAGATTCCTTTTCTTCCTGCGTAATCTCTTTTTTCTGTTCCAGTTTATATAAATACTTACTGAATTTTTCCTGTTCCCGGCTGAAATCCTGCTCTCTGCCGCTCAGATAATCATCCAGTTCGGCTACTGTCATACTCAGAGGATTTTTATCCTCCCGGATCAAATCGACGGTTGCTGCCGGCGTCAGCTTTTTTACCACATTTCGCAGTGCCTGATCCGCAGCCTTCACTGTCATAATATTTTCCTGTGTAATTTCCAGATGATTATATCCCAAAATGCGGACTGCCCTCCTGTTGGCATCAGTGGACTCAAGCCCCAACTCTTCCAACAATACATCCGTATTTTGAAATGCTTTTGCTATCGAATCTCCCATATCCCTGCGCGGCGCAGTCTGGAACGTTTCATAGCTTTCGTTTGCCTTTTTATAGGATGCCGCCAGCGCTTCTCCTGATTCTCTGGCATCCTGCAGGCTGAAATCTGCTTTTTCAATACTTACTTTGCCCACTGCTGCCAGAGGCATATGAGGAATTGACGCAACCGTTTCCACAGTTTCCGTATAAAGCTGTGAACGTGACAATGTCTCTCCTGCACTTTCACCGCCAAACAAAATCTGATGATAATTCTGTTCCACATCCCGCAGTGCTTCGATTACCTGTTCCAATCCGGATGTTTCGATGGAAAAACCACTTTTCAACAACTCTCTGTTAGCAGAAATCGTCATTTGCAGCCTGACTTCTTCCAACTGCCTTCTGGCTGCTGCATTTTCCTGTGTCACATTCTGATATCCACTGTCAATCAGCCTCTGAGCCGCATCCAGCCCGGCAAGCGTCAGTGTGTTTCCTTCCCCCGCTGCCGCATCTGCTGCCTCCGGTGTCAGCTTCTGTACCATATCCCATATTTTATAAGCCTGTTCCCAAAGAGACCCTCTCCCTGTCAGATCGGCCTGACCGGGACTCTTTCCATCAGAGACCGCCGCCGCCATTGCCGACAGCAGCTTATCCTGCTCCATCGGAAACGAAACCTTTTTCAGTTCCATATAAGAGGAAAGCGTTTCCTCTGTCAATGGAATCCCGGCAGAAATCAGCCATTTGGCCCCATCCTCTGCTTCCTGCATCCCTGCAAATCCTGCCTCTTCCACAATACGGTCTATTTGAGGCTTCAGGCTCTCCCACTGGATCTGATCTGCTTTCCTGCTCAGATAACCGGTTTCCTCCTGATAATATCCTCTTCCCTGTCTGTTTCCATCGCCAAAACTGCTGTACTGAGCTGTATAATAGGACTCTATGACCGGATCTTTTTTATGAAGCATCATATATTTAAGTGCATCTTCTCCGGGCGGATTCAAAGCCTGTGCCTCATCCAGCGCTTCCATTGCTTCTCTGGCTGTCTCTTCTGTCAAAGGCACCCCTGCTTCCGAAAATGCTTCATTCAATTCCCTGGCCAGCCCTGCATCTCCTGTGATCTCCGTCAGTGTATCCATATCCAATGTATCTGTATAACCGGATATGGATACACCCGCTTCCAGCATGGAAGCCTTTATATGATCCACAATCGTAACAGCCGTTTCCACCTGAGTGCTGCCTACCTGATATCCGTTCTCCTGCAGTTTTGCAAAATCTTCCTCTGACATGGAGTTTGACATCACTGCCATATAATCACTGGTCAGATCCACATTCTGCCTGCCTGCTTCCGCCATCACATCTTCTATCGTCTTACCCTGTTCCTGATAGATTTCATGACTTCCCCCTGATCCGGACAGATCCAGCATATATCCGCAGTTTCCATTCATATCAGCTTTCGGAGCAGAAGATTCCCTCTGTACAGCTCTCTGTCTTTCTATATTCTGATTCGTATCTGTGTTTTGAAACGTAATCCTCATATGGTCTCCTGATTTTCTCTTTTAACTGGATTCAAAAAAGGTGAATGCTGTTTTTCACGGCACTCACCTTTTATTTCGGCTCTCTTTTCGGATAACTTAACCTTTTACGGCAACTTCATCCCTGTCAGTCTCATCTGTCAAAATGAAAAAACTGCGGAAGTATAGGGAGGCAAGTCAAAAGTAATGGAAAAATCCCGATAATCACAGGGTTCTTTTTCCGCTATAAGCACTTGCGGAATCTCTCTTCCTTCTCCACCGAATTTTACATCATCACTGTTTAATACCAGTTTGTATTTCTTTTTCTTGGGAACACCCACCCGGTACTCTTTCCGTTCCATCGGTGTCATATTCATAACAAACAGCAGTCTGTTCTTGCTGGACGGACATTTTCGGATAAAAGCATAAGTGCTTTCCTCAGCGTCATCCGCTTTCACCCATTCGAATCCTTCCCAACTGTTGTCCACTTCATGCATGCAGGGATGCTTACGGTACAGTTTCAGCAGCTCTTTCACATAGCTCTGCATCCCTTTATTCAATTCCTCTTCCAGTAAGAACCAGTCAAGCTCTCTCTCTTCGCTCCATTCCCTCTCCTGTCCAAATTCCTGTCCCATAAACAGCAGTTTCTTTCCTTCATGGCCAAACATATACGTATAGCCGGTACGGAGATTTGCATATTTGTCCTTATGGTAACCAGGCATCTTATTCAGCATGGAACATTTCAGATGTACCACTTCATCATGAGACAGAGGAAGAATATAATTCTCACTGTCATTATAACTCATGGCAAAAGTCATGGCATAATGATTTCCCCGGCGGAACAGCGGATCCAGCTTCATGTATTCACAGAAATCATGCATCCAGCCCATATTCCACTTATATGTGAAGAACAGGCCGCCTTCTTCAATGGAGCCGGTTACTTTCGGCCATGCTGTAGATTCTTCTGCAATCATCATAACTCCCGGAAAACTGCCCCGGATAACTGAATTCATATGCTTGAAAAATTCAATGGCTTCCAGGTTCTTATTGTCTCCGTATTTATTTGCCACCCATTGCCCGTCTTTTTTACCATAATCCAGATACAGCATGGAAGCAACTGCATCCACCCGTAGCCCGTCTACATGAAATTCCTTGATCCAGAACAATGCATTGGCAATCAGAAAATTCATAACCTCATATTTTCCGTAATTAAATATCTTGGTTCCCCAGTCAGGATGTTCTCCCACTCTCGGATCCGGATGCTCAAACAGAGGAGTCCCGTCAAACTCTGCAAGACCATGAGCATCTCTTGGAAAATGAGCAGGTACCCAGTCCAGGATTACCCCGATTTTATTTTCATGCAGTGTATTGATCAGATACATAAAATCCTGTGGTGTACCATATCGGGAAGTGGGTGCATAATAGCCGGTTACCTGATATCCCCAGGAACCGTCAAACGGATGTTCCGCAATTCCCATCAGCTCCACATGTGTAAAACGCATCTTTTTCAGATATTTCACAATGGCATCCGCAAATTCTCTATAGGTATAAAAACCCTCATCCTCCCTGCCCGGATGACGCATCCAGGAACCGATATGGCATTCATAGATAGCCATAGGTTCTGCATTGATGTCTTTTCTTCTCCGTGCGTTCATCCATTCTTCATCTGACCAGCTCATATGGGACAGATTGGTGATAACAGATGCTGTCCCCGGTCTTTTTTCCGCATAATTGGCAAACGGATCCGCCTTGTACAGTTTCCTTCCATCCTGCGCTGTAATCAGAAACTTATACATTTCCCCTTCTTTCACATCCGGAATGAAACGGGCATAGATTCCGATAGGCCCGATCTTCTCCAATTCATGCATTTCCTCATTCCAGTCATTGAAAGTACCGATTACATTAACCTTTGCTGCATTCGGCGCCCAAACTGCAAAATAGACCCCCTTTTTGTCACCTTCCACCGATACATGGGCACCCAGCTTTTTATAAATATCATAATGTGTGCCTTTTGCAAATAAATACTGGTCTGTTTCCGAAATAAATACGGTCTCCTGTCCTGTCATAAAACCCTCCTTACAATACAAAATCCTTCTCCCGTAATATAATCATATCTTCATCATCGTACCGTTTGCCCAGAAGCACATCCATAAAATGAGACATATTCTTTCTGCCTGCGTGATGTATGGCTTCTTCCACAATCTCCTTAACCTCCTTTGTCGTCACGGAATGTTCACTTGTCTGAAGCTCGGCAATTCTTGTATACAATGCAAGCACTCCCAGCTCATCAATGGCATATTCCCTCTCCAGTGCATATTTTTTTGCAAACAGTACAAGAGAATCATTGTCAAGCGCCTCGATATCGATTCTCAGATTAAAATTCTGATGAAGAATTTTATAATTATCCAACAATTTATTCATATTGATACGTGTATCTTCCAATATGACGATAATACCTCTTCCTTCCTGCTCCAGAAGTTTCACCATAGATTTTATGGTTCCTTCTTTCAGTTCCCCCGCTCCTTCTACAATCAACGCACCATTGCTGAGTTTGGAAAAGGTTTTTTCCATATCCTTATTGTTCAGCGCCTGCCCTGTAATTTTGGCCATCCTGCCGGAAAAATTGCTGTCTGTCATCTGAATATCTTTGATTATATTCTTGGCCAGTTTCACAGAACCCATTCCGGCCTCTCCGGTCAGAATCACATTACCGGTATAGGAAGCAAGACTGATATGATCCAATGTATCCAATATCTGGTCTTTTGTGGATCTGGTCTGAATAAAAGGCCCAAACAGCTTTTTTTCTTCCGCTGTCATCGGTCTCTGGATTTTTTCGGATTTTTCTGCTGTCTTTCTCTCAGGATGCTGCTGTTTATCTGCTTTCGCAGGAACAGCCGCCGGTTCTTTTATATGAGCCTTATCTGTTTCCCCGGAATCTGTTTCCGTTTCCTCCTGCTCTGCTTCTTCTGCTTCCGCATTTTCTTTATGATTCCCGGCATTTTTTACAGTATCGGCATCAGTAGCAGCATTTTCCGCTGACGGTATTTCTTCACTGACTGCCTCATTCACAGCATCTCTCGTTTCCTGAGAAAACTGCTCTGTCAGACTCAGCTCTTCGATCTCTTCCAGTTCTTCCACTTCCGGAAGAGCTTCTTCCTCTTCTACAGCATCAGAACCCTCTTCTTTCTTTTCAGAGAATCTTCTTTTTTCTCTTTTCTCTGTCTCTTCAGCCAATGCATCCAATTCAGCCAGTATTCCTTCTTTTGTAGAAGCATCAAACTGGGAAAAAATTTCTCCCGTCTGTTCCTTAACCCGTTTTCTGACTGCTTCGGCCCGCTTTTCTTCATGTTCTTTCTTTTTCTTTTCCCATTCTTCAAGAATATCGCCTATGCTCATCTGTCCGGTAATCTGTTTTTCCACTTCATCTCCTGAAGTAACCGCAAGACAAATCTGTCCGTCATATTCCTGGGTCAAAAGCGTATCATATCTGTTTTTTTCCTGCGTCATATTTTCTGTGGAAGCTGTCTGTTGATCAGAATGATGTTCCTCTGTTTCCGCCTCCTCCACTTCCTCCTCTTCTGTTTCCGCGGGAATCTCAGGTATTTCTTTTTTCTCTGTTTCTTCCTGTTTTGTTTCTTTTTGGATTGCTTCTTCTTTTCCTTCTGCTTCTTCTGTTATTGTTTCTTCCTGATCCTGTTTCTTTCTGTAATATGTAACAGCAGGGGCTATTTCTTCCCCGCTGATCTGTACGATTTTAGGTATCTCAGCCGTCCGTGACATTTTGACCACTCTGGGCGGTTCTGTTTCTTCCAATGGAGGAAGAGACAGCTCCATTGTATCCGGATCTTCAAAAAACACTTCTTCTTCTGCAGGAACCGGGGCATATTGCTTCTGACCGGGTAAAACGCTCTCCTCCCTTTCCGGCTCTTCTATATCCTGTAAAAGATTGGAAAGAATCTCTCTGGTAAATTCCCCCGGGCCTTCTATACTGATTTCAGGCTGTGGTTTATAATTTACCTGAGGCTGTACTATTCTGTGTGTCTGAGGCTGTGGACGGGCAGATACGCGGGCCCTGGGCTGTTCCTCATACACCTGCATCTGAGGCGCATATATCTGGGACTGCTGTGCTCCCCCATACGCCTGCATTTGGGGCATTCCTGCATAAGACGGTTGTGGCTCTATCTCTATTCCACTGTAGTCCTCATACTCTTCTTCCGGCAGATAAGTTTCCTGCTGCTCCTGTAATTCTTTCAGCTCTTCCTCTTCAAATTCATCTGTCTGATAATCTTCTTCATAAATTTCCAGGTCATTATTTTCCAGCTCCGTCTGGAAATCTCTGATTTCATCTGTGGTATAATTCATCGTATAAGAATCGTTTACCGCACCGTATTCTATGGTAGGCTGTGCATCCTGCTCTGCTTCTTCTTCTCCCAGTACCTGACGCATACTTTCCGCCAGTTCTCTTTGCAGATTGATGGTAGCATATTCTCCTACATTCAAAGGCTTTACCTGAATATCCAGATCATCTTCTTCCGGTACAGGTTCTGCCGCCGGCTCAGGAGCTGCAGGAGCTGCTCCTTTTCTGCCTTTATTATATTTTTTCTGCTGATCCGCTGATAAAGGAGCATGGAGCATTTTCAGCTCCATCGCTTTTGTCACATATTTTCCTTCCCCAAACCACAGAATCAGCTCATCACATTCTTCCACACATTTTGTTCCAAGTCCGATACGATGATAAAGATAAGCCAGTTCATATGCCCATTTTTCTCTGTATTCCCGCCTTTTCAATTCTTCCAGTACGGCGATCCGCTCTTCCAGCGTCACCTCCTGGGCTTCATACAGCTTATATTGCAGTACATATCTTCCATTATCCCTGGGAGCAGTCTGTACGAACTCCTTATAGTACTCCACTGCATGCACCACATCATCCAGCTTGATACAAAGTTCGCAAAGCGAGTAAATAATCATCCTTCCACCCGGATAACGTTCATAGGCAAGCAGCAGTATTTCCCTGCTTTCCTCATATCTCCGGCTCAATTTATATAAATCACTGACAGTACAGAGCATATTGACATTTTTTACTTTACGCCAGTCAATTGTATCCGCTATTTCCATCGCTTCCGCGTATTTTTTTCTTCCAATCAGGGTTTTGATTTCTTCTGAACGTATCTTATACTCATATTTATCCAACGTATTCACCTCATATGGAACAATCCACAATCCCCCATCTTTAAACTATTGTAAGTTTACCATAGCCATATGCATAAGTCAAAAACAGATTCGATTACTTATATCAGCAAATTGTCCCAATGTAAGCGCTTCTCCCCGGATGGATGCATCCAGATTCATCTCTTTTAACACCTGCGTAATCTGTTCCCTGGTCACCTGCAGATTTCCTGCGTTTACCAGACTGTTGACCAGCGTTTTTCTTCTCTGCCCAAAAGCCGCCCGAATCAGTGCAAACATAAATTCCTGATCTGTTACCGAAACAGGATTGTTTTCATATCTGACCAGACGGATCACTGCGCTGCCTACGCCCGGCCTTGGCATAAAACATCCCGGAGATACGGAAAACATAATCTCCGGCTTTGCATAATACTGAACTGCCAGCGACAATGCACCATAATCCTTACTGCCAGGCCCTGCCTGCATCCTGTCTGCCACTTCTTTCTGTACCATAATGGTAATGCTTTGCAGAGGAACATGGCTTTCAAACAACCCCATAATAATCGGAGTCGTAATATAGTAAGGGAGGTTTGCCACTACTTTCACAGGTTTCCCTCCATTTTTTTCCTTTGCCAGAGCAGCAATATCCAGCTTCAAAATATCCTGATTGATAATCGTTACATTCGGATAGACAGATAAAGTATCCTGTAAAATGGGAATCAGCGCTTTATCGATTTCCACCGCAGTTACCCACCCTGCTGCCTCTGCCAGATATTGTGTCATTGTCCCGATTCCCGGCCCGATTTCCAACACAAAATCTTCTGATCCGATTTCGGCCGCCTGTACGATCTTTTCCAGGATATGACTGTCAATTAAAAAATTCTGTCCATATCGCTTTTGAAAATGAAACTGATATTTTTTCAGAATATCAGCGGTTCTGGTTGGATTCCCCAAATTTGCCATTGTTGTTCATCCTCTGCATGGTATCTGAAACAGTTTTTCTGCATTTCTTCTGGTGATCTCTTCCACCTCTTCACAGGAAATCTCCCTGATACGGGCAATTTCCTGAATGATATAAGGAAGATTCAACGAGGTATTACGCTTTCCCCGATTGGGAACCGGAGACAGATAAGGACTGTCTGTTTCCAACAAAATCCTTTCCAAAGGAATGCAGGCAACCGCTTCCTTCAGTTTTCTGGCATTGGGAAATGTAATGACACCGCCGATACCAAAATAAAAATCCAGTTTCAGAAATTCTTCCGCCATTTCCTTTGTATAGGAAAAACAGTGAATCACACCCCCTGTTTTTTCTGCATGAAATGCTTTCATCATATCCAAAGTATCCTTTGCCGCTTCCCTGGAATGGATGATTACAGGAAGAGAAACTTCCTGAGCCAGAAGAAGCTGACGCTCAAACCATTTTTTCTGAATGGAAGGATCAGGCTCCTTCCAATAATAATCCAGGCCGATCTCTCCTACGGCAACAATTTTGGGATTTTTACACTGCTCCTTTAACCATTCAAAATTTTCCTCTGTCAATTCTCCCGTTTCACTGGGATGAATACCTGCAGCCCCATATAAAAAAGGACAGTTTTCGGCCAGTTCCACAATTTTCCGAATCGAATCCAGACTGGAACCTGCATTTAAAACCGCTCCGATCCCATCGGCTTTCATCTGTTCAAACAATTCTTTTCTGTCATTGTCAAATACTGCATCATCATAATGGGCATGTGTCTCAAATATCATAAATAACTCCTGTTTTCTAAATCAAATTTTTATATTTTTCACAAAATTAAGATAAAATTCATTTTTTTCTAAAAACCTCTTGCAAACCCCAACATATTATACTATAATCATTATTGTGTTGTAAATAAGTAAAACATAGGCGCCTTTAGCTCAGCTGGCAGAGCACCTGACTCTTAATCAGGGTGTCCAGGGTTCGAACCCCTGAAGGCGCACTTATGAGTACCATTTTTGAGGCAGTGCGGCCTTGGGGATGGTGCTTTTTTTTATTGCAAATACATCTTCATCTGCTATAATAGCATTAACAATTGTTTTGATCAACAGGTTTGAAAGGGGAGAATCATTATGTACGGGAATATGTATGGAAATGAAAATGAAACGGTCCAGTCACAGGATATGCAGGGAAAACCGCCTAAAAAACCGTTTTCCACGGCTGTCCTCATTGCACTGATTGCAGGTATTTCAGCGATTATCTGTGTCAGTATCTTTTCCGGCAGCTTTGCAAAATATAAGAAATATTCCAGCGGCAGCGGGATCACTGTTACCGGCTCTGCAAGCTGTGACTTTGAGTCGGATCTGATCGTATGGAGGGGAAGTTTTTCTGCTTATGGTCCCACACCCAAGAGCGCTTACCAGTCTATTAAAAATGATGCGGAAGTGATTAAGAAATATCTGATGGATAATGGCATCTCCGAATCTGAACTTTCTTTCAGTTCCGTTTCCATCTCACAGAGATGGACCACTCAGTACAATGATGAGGGAGAACGAATCGGTGAATATCTGGATGGTTATGACCTGTATCAGTCCGTTACAGTCACTTCTGAAGATATTGATAAAGTAGATTCTATTTCCAGAGATATTACAAAACTGATTGAAGCCAACATTGAATTTGAGTCTGATTCTCCGGAATATTATTATACAAAACTGGATGAACTGAAACTGGATTTGATTGAACAGGCTACCGAAAATGCAAAAATGAGAGCTGATATTATTGCAAACGGCACAAAAGCTAATACTACCCGCCTTCTCAGTGCCAATCTGGGAGTGTTCCAGATCACCGCACAAAATTCCGATTCAGAATACAGCTATGGCGGCGCTTTTGACACCAGTTCCAGAAATAAAACAGCTACAATCACTGTAAAACTGAATTATGCAACCGATTAGACAATAGAATCTGTTACCTGAATCCGGCGGTCAGAAAAGACCACCGGATTCTTTTATCCGAACCTACAGAAAGGAAAAACTTTGAAAAAACCTGCAAAAACCATCATTTTTTCGCTTTCTGTTTTACTGGTTATTTCTCTGGCTCTCATTGTTCTCATTCGGGCAGTCCTCCGTTACTATGAATCACAGCCCCATATTTATGAAGAAGATTATCCTGCCATATATCAGGATCAGCTTCTCATCATGTTCGGACCGGACTATCAGATCAGTGAAAAAGAAACTGTCCTGCAGGAATCATTTTATTGTGGCTGTGGCTTCCGTTCCGACGGATATCAATATGATGTATGGAAGATTACCTATCAGGACCAGGAGGGATATACTTATACCCAAGAGCTGAATAATATGGATACACTGGAAGGGCAGCAGATCAGAATGCTGGAAAATCAACTGCGCGACTACTATAAACAGAAATATATGATCGAACCTTTTCCAAAAGATACTTTTCAGGATTTGTCTCTGAGGAATCCTCACGGAAAATCTTATTGTTTTATTTTTTCAGGCAATCCTGTCATGAGCTATACAATGGATCAGAAAGAGGAGTATGACAAAACCGAAACAGCAGAAATTGCATATCAAAAACAACTTTTGCAGAGCCTTCAGGACGAAAACCATATGATTCAGTTTTACCGCCTGAATTACAGAACCATATTCAGGTGCTTTCCCCTTCATGTTTCCATGCATTTCAGTATTGATGATGTCACACTCATGAAAGAAATACAGAAGGACAAAACCTCTGTTACAGTAAAAGAAATCAGACTGATACAGGACATTTTATCTGTTATGAAAGCATTCAATGAGGAATCAGATTATACCTGTAATCTGGAAGTTTATATTAATCTGGATAACGGATCCAAAGATTTATACGATGGTACCACTTCAAGAAATTATAAAATTTTATGCGGTGAATGGTTTCAGGAAGATTCCAAAGATCCTTATGGCAGTTATGACTGGCAGCTCTTTTATGCTTATGAAGGAGTTTTCTGGTGACAAAAGAAGAGCTGTCAGAATATTACAGCTCTTCTTTTTCCAATGCTTTTTTCAGTTCTGTCAGAGAATCATATTTCCGATATAACAATGCCAAAATCTCTGCATCCGGCTGCACCAGATCGGGTATCATAACAGCCTTCATACCGGCTGCATAGGCAGCCCGGATGCCATTGGGAGAATCCTCCACTGCTATTACTTCTTCCGGCGGCATATGTACCGCCTCACAGGCTTTCAGATAAATATCAGGTCTGGGTTTGCTCAAAGCCACCTGGTCTCCTCCTATAATCGCCTGAAAATAACCAAGCAGACCGGAAAGTTTCATATGACTCATAATTGTCTTTGTACTGGAGGAAGAAGCCACACCGACAATATATTCTTTCTCCTTCAAATACCTGAGAATCTCTTCCGTACCTTCCATCAAAGGCAGTCCTTCCCTGTCAATTCTGTCCTGCATCAACTGTCTTCCTGCCGTTAAAAACTCTTCTGCATCAAATTCCTTTCCGAACTGATTCTGAAACTGAAGAATGATATCTGCCCGGTTTCTTCCGATACAGTCATTGGTCAGCTTCGCAATATCTCCCAGATTCCGTTCCTCCGCCAACTGAAACCAGGCCTGAGATGACATAATTTCCGTATCAAACAAAACACCATCCATATCAAAAATAATTGCCCGTTTTTTCATCTTATTTTACAACTACTTTCCGGAAATTTTTCTTACCTCTTTTTATGACAATTCCGTCAGAAAAATATGACTTTTCATATTCCTTTTTAATATCCGTTTCTTTTTCCCCTTCCAGAGAAACGCCCCCCTGCTCTATGGCACGTCTGCCCTCTGACCGGGTGGAAACCAGACCGGATTTTACAAGGACACTGATCAGATCAATCTTTCCTTCGGTAAAATCCTCTTCCGTCAGTTCTGCAGTAGGCATTTGCGCTGCATTTCCTGTGGAAAATAACGCTCTTGCACCTTCCTGTGCCTGATTGGCCTCCTCTTCTCCATGCACCAGCTTTGTCAGCTCATAGGCAAGTATTTCTTTGGCCTGATTTAACTGACTTCCTTCCCACGCATCCATCCGGTCGATCTCTTCCAAAGGCAGGAAAGTCAACATCCGGATACATTTCAGTACATCCGCATCTGCCACATTTCTCCAGTACTGATAAAACTCAAAGGGAGAAGTTTTATTGGGATCCAGCCATACGGCGCCTTTCTGGGTCTTACCCATTTTCTTTCCTTCGGAATTAAGGAGCAGCGTAATGGTCATGGCATAAGCATCCTTACCCAGTTTACGCCGGATCAGTTCTGTACCGCCCAGCATATTACTCCACTGGTCATCCCCGCCAAACTGCATATTGCATCCGTATTTCTGAAACAGCTCATAGAAATCATAGCTCTGCATAATCATATAATTAAATTCAAGAAATGACAGACCTTTTTCCATTCTCTGTTTATAACATTCTGCTGTCAGCATACGATTGACTGAAAAATGTGCGCCCACTTCCCGAAGCAGTTCCACATAGTTCAAATCCATCAGCCAGTCTGCATTGTTCACCATCAGAGCCTTTCCTTCCGAAAAATCAATAAAACGGCTCATTTGCTTTTTAAAGCATTCACAATTATGCTGAATCTGCTCTACTGTCATCATGGTACGCATATCTGTTCTTCCGGACGGATCACCCACCATTCCGGTACCGCCGCCAATCAGGGCAATGGGCTTATTGCCTGCCATCTGCAGACGCTTCATCAGACACAGTGCCATAAAGTGACCTACATGGAGACTGTCTGCAGTGGGATCAAATCCAATATAAAAGGTTGCCTTTCCATGATTGATCAGCTCTTTGATTTCTTCCTCATCCGTCAACTGGGCAAGCAGGCCCCTTGCCTTCAATTCTTCAAATATTGTCATTTTGTTTCTCCTCTTTTATGTATTGTAAGGATCCATTTCGATCAGATCTTCCTGTTTTGCCGCATACAAAATCTTCAGAATAATGGGGGTGGCAATAGAAGATACAATAATCAGAAAAATTACGGAGGTAAAATATACAGGCGACATCAATCCCACCGAAAGTCCCTTCTGTGCCACGATCAGAGCCACCTCGCCTCTTGTCATCATACCCACGCCTATTTTCAGAGAATCATTTCCCTTAAATCTGCAGATTCTGGCCATCAGGCCGCAGCCTACTATCTTACTGATCAGTCCCACAGCCACAAAGGCAATGGAAAAGATAAAAATATCCATTGTCAGATTGTCAATATTGGTTTTTAACCCGATACTTGCAAAAAAGATCGGGCCAAACAGCATATAGGAATTTACATCCATTTTACGCGCTATGTATTCTGCATCTTTTACACTGCATAAAATAATACCTGCCACATAGGCGCCTGTAATGTCTGCAATACCAAAATATCGTTCTGCTACATAAGCCATTGCCAGACAAAAAGCAAATCCGGTAATGGGGATTCTCCTTGTATGCGTATACCGTTCGTCTATGATTGCAAAAATATGAAAGGCAATAAATCCCACCACAATGGCAAACACAAAAAACAATAAAGTACTGATTACCACCTGCAACGGATTGGAATCCGGGCTCTTAAATCCAATGACAAAGGTTAGTACCACAATCCCGATTACATCATCAATAATTGCCGCACTTAGTATAGTCGTTCCTACATGCCCCTTCAGTTTTCCCATTTCCTTAAGACATTGCACAGTAATGCTGACTGATGTGGCAGTGAGTATCGTACCCATAAATACGGCCTTGTAAAATTCTTCACTGCCCCAGGGAGCTACGCCATAAAACGCCATATAAAGCCCTGCCCCACATATAAGAGGGACAAATACGCCGCAGCATGCAATCAAAAATGCCACAGGCCCTGTCTTAATCAATTCCTTTAAGTCTGTTTCCAGACCTGCAGAAAACATCAGAAGAATGACACCAATTTCCGCCATCTCTGTCAGAAAAACCGTCTGACTGACCCATCCGAATACACAGGGACCAATCAAAAGTCCCGCAATAATTTCACCTACCACCTGAGGTGCACGGCACTTTCTTGCCAGAATACCGAACACCTTTGCTATGATAATAATAATTGCCAGATCTTTAAATACTGTATATGCTTCCATGTCGTACTACCCCTTCTGTCATAGATCCTGTTCTTCTTTTTTCTCTTCTGACGGCTCTCCTGCATCATCTTCCGGACTTTCAAACTCCTGATTGTCGCCCGATACCTTTTCCCGCACTTTTGCAATCTTGGCCACACTGACTCCTTCATCCAGATTGATCATCTTAACACCGGAAGTAATTCTGCCCAATGTGGAAATATCCTCCATACGAAGCTGTATAATAATTCCGCCTGTGGTAATCATCATAATTTCATGATCATCCGTTACAGCCTTGACACCTACCACATCTCCTGTTTTTTCGGTAATCTTATAACATTTTACACCTTTACCGCCCCTTTTCTGTACCGTAAACTCTTCCAGATAGGTGCGTTTTCCCATGCCGTTTCCGGATACGATCAAAAGGGAATCACCCTGATGATCAAGCTGCATTCCGATGACTTCATCTCCGTCCGTCAGATTCATGCCAATGACACCCATTGAATTTCTTCCGGTAGAGCGTACATCCGTTTCTTTAAAACGGATACACATTCCCTGCTTTGTTACCAGAAAGATATCCGTATCGGAATCTGTGATCTTTACTTCTATCAATTCATCATCTTCCCTCAGATTGATAGCAGTCAGACCATTCTTTCTTACATTACTGTACTCCATAATGGAGGTTTTCTTTACAATACCGTTTCTGGTTACCATAAAGAAATTTTTATTGTCTTCATATTGTTTCACAGCCATAATTGCTGTAATCTTTTCTCCCGGATTCATCTGCAGCAGGTTGACAATGGCAGTCCCTCTGGCTGTACGCCCTGCTTCCGGTATTTCATACACCTTCAGCCGGTATACCCGACCAAAATTGGTAAAAAACATCACATAATGGTGGGTGGTGGTCATCAGCAGATCTTCGATATAATCTTCTTCAATGGTCTGCATTCCTTTAATTCCCTTACCGCCCCTGTTCTGGCTTTTGAAATTATCGACTGTCATTCTCTTGATATAACCCAGACTTGTCATGGCAATGACTGTATTCTCCTTAGGAATCAAGTCTTCCATAGAAATATCATAGGTATCATAACCGATAACACTTCTTCTGTCCTCACCATATTTTTCTGCAATGGCAGTCATTTCTGTTTTAATAACACCCAAAAGTAACTTTTCATCTGCAAGAATCGCTTTTAATTCTCCAATCCGGATTAAAAGATCTCTGTGTTCCTGTTCCAGTTTTTCTCTTTCCAGACCGGTCAGCGCCCGCAGACGCATATCCACAATGGCCTGTGCCTGTACTTCGGTCAGGCCAAACCTCTCCGTCAGACTGGCTTTGGCAATCTGAGTCGTCTGGCTGGCACGGATAATACGGATGACCTCATCAATATGATCCAGGGCAATCAATAATCCCTGCAGAATATGATCTCTTTCCTCCGCCTTATTTAAATCATATCTGGTACGCCTTGTAACCACATCTTCCTGATGCAGAAGATAATACTTCAGCATATCAAGCAGATTCATAACCCTTGGCTGGTTATCCACCAGAGCCAGCATAATGATGCCAAATGTATCCTGAAGCTGCGTATGCTTGAAAAGCTGATTCAATATCACATTGGAATTGGCATCTTTTCGCAGTTCAATGACAATCCGCATTCCCTCTCTGTCGGATTCATCCCGCAGATCCGTAATGCCGTCAATTCTTTTTTCTTTATGTAGCTCTGCAATTTTCTCGATCAGCCGCGCTTTATTGACCAGATAAGGAAGCTCTGTTACAATAATCTGGTTTTTTCCGTTAGGAAGCGTTTCTATATTGGTAACAGCCTGCACCTTTACCTTTCCTCTTCCGGTACGGTACGCTTCTTCGCTTCCTCTTGTTCCCAGTATAATACCGCCCGTTGGAAAATCTGGAGCCTTTATAATATCCAGAATTTCCTCAATCCCTGTATCCCTGTCCTCCAGTATCCTGTTATCAATAATTTTAGTTACTGCCCCTACCACTTCACGCAGATTGTGAGGCGGGATATTGGTTGCCATCCCCACAGCGATTCCGGTGGTTCCGTTTACCAGCAAATTTGGAAACCGGCTGGGCAGAACCGCGGGTTCTTTTTCGGTTTCATCAAAATTTGGTACAAAATCAACCGTATCTTTTCCGATATCGGCGATCATTTCCATGGAAATTTTGGAGAGCCTTGCTTCCGTGTAACGCATGGCTGCCGCACCATCTCCGTCCACAGAACCAAAATTTCCATGTCCGTCGATCAACACATGACGCATGGACCAGGGCTGGGCCATATTTACCAATGCACCATAGATGGAACTGTCTCCGTGAGGATGATATTTACCCATCGTATCACCGACGATACGGGCACTCTTTCTATGAGGCTTATCCGGACCGTTGTTCAATTCGATCATAGAATAAAGAACACGTCTTTGTACAGGTTTCAGTCCATCTCTTACATCCGGCAGCGCTCTGGAAGCGATTACACTCATAGCATAATCAATATAAGAGGTTTCCATCGTTTTTTTCAGGTCCACATCGTGTACTTTATCAAAAATATTATCTTCCAAACCAGTCTCCTCTCACTTAAATATCCAGATTCTTTACAAATTTGGCATTTTCCTCAATAAATTCCCGTCTGGGTTCCACTTTGTCCCCCATCAGTGTTGTAAAAGTAAGATCCACCTCTGATTCCGTTTCTTCATCCATTGTTACACGAAGCAGAACTCTCCGTTCCGGATCCATTGTCGTTTCCCAGAGCTGCTCCGCATCCATTTCTCCCAGCCCTTTGTACCGCTGAATCCGATTGCCCTGATCACGTCCCACTTCATTCAGGATATTACTCAGTTCTTCGTCGCTGTAAGCATACCAGACTTTTTTATTTTTTTCCAGCTTGTATAACGGCGGCTGTGCCAGATACACATATCCTCCCTTGATCAATTCCGGCATAAACCGGTATAAAAAGGTAAGCATCAGCGTGGAAATATGGGCCCCGTCCACATCCGCATCCGTCATAATAATAATTTTATGATAACGCAGCTTGCTGATGTCAAAATCATCATGGATTCCGGTACCGAATGCGGTGATCATGGCTTTGATTTCCGCATTGGCATAAATCTTATCCAGCCTTGCCTTTTCCACATTCAATATTTTGCCGCGCAGAGGAAGGATCGCCTGAGTTGCCCGGCTTCTGGCTGTTTTTGCCGATCCGCCTGCAGAATCTCCCTCTACGATATAAATCTCGCAGTTTTTCGGATCTTTATCAGAACAGTCAGCCAGTTTTCCCGGAAGGGCCATCCCTTCCAATGCCGTTTTCCTTCGGGTCAGATCTCTGGCCTTTCTGGCCGCATCCCTGGCACGTTGAGCCAGAATCGACTTTTCACAGATTATCTTTGCCACACCCGGATTCTGTTCCAGAAAATACGTAAGCTGTTCGCTTACGATACTGTCTACAGCCCCTCTGGCTTCTGAATTACCCAGTTTCTGCTTCGTCTGCCCTTCAAACTGGGGATCTTCTATCTTCACACTTACGATAGCAGTCAAACCTTCTCTGATGTCCTCACCGGCCAGATTCGGTTCACTGTCCTTTAACAGTCTGTTGTTTCTCGCATAGTCATTAAAAGTCTTTGTGATGGCATTCCGAAACCCGGCCAGATGGGTGCCGCCTTCCGGTGTATTGATATTATTGACAAAGCTGTAAGCGCTTTCCGTATAGGAGTCGTTATGCTGCATTGCCACTTCCACATATACATTATCTTTCATCCCCTCAAAATAGAGAATGGTATCATAAAGTGCGGCTTTACTTTTGTTCAGATATGTAACAAATTCCTTAATGCCGCCTTCGTAATGAAATGTTTTTATCAAAGGAGTGGATTCTCCTGTTTCTTTATCGGTCACACGGTCGTCGCAGAGGATGATTTTCAGGTTTTTGGTCAGAAAAGCCATTTCCCTCAGACGCTGTTTTAATACATCAAATTCATAAACTGTAGTTTCCTGAAATATGGTTTGATCCGGCTTGAAAACCACTGTCGTACCCGTCCTCCCCTGTTCACAGGTACCGATTTCCTTTAAAGGATAACATGCGTTTCCTTTTTCATATCTCTGTCTGTATACTTTTCCTTCCTGATAAATCGTAACTTCAAGCCAGTCAGACAAAGCGTTGACAACAGAAGCGCCCACACCATGCAGGCCTCCGGATACTTTATATCCCCCACCGCCAAACTTGCCGCCTGCATGAAGAATCGTAAACACCACTTCTACTGCAGGAATGCCTGCTTTGTGATTGATACCAACCGGAATACCACGACCATTGTCTTCCACAGTAACAGAATTGTCTTTATTTATTGTCACACGAATCTCGTCGCAAAAGCCTGCCAGCGCTTCGTCCACAGAATTGTCCACTATCTCATATACAAGATGATGAAGCCCTCTGCTGGAAGTGCTCCCTATATACATACCAGGCCTTTTTCTGACTGCTTCCAGTCCTTCAAGTATCTGAATCTGGTCTGCTCCGTATTCCGTACTCATATATCCCTCCTGAATCTCAATTTTGTATGACAGGTCAGTTTTCACTTGCTGCCGTCCCGTTTGTCACCCTGAATATCTTATTGATTTCAAAACGGTTATTAATAAAATCATCCAGACCGGTACAGGTTATAATCGTCTGAATATCTCCTATACTGTTCAGCAGATAGTTCTGCCTGCTGCTGTCCAGCTCTGATAAAACATCATCCAGCAAAAGAACCGGATTATCTTTGGATATCTTTTTCACAAGCTCTATTTCAGACAGCTTCAAAGACAGGGCTGCCGTTCTCTGCTGTCCCTGAGAACCGAATTTCCGGATATCCACATCTCCGATCATAAAAGAAAAATCATCCCTGTGAGGACCTGTGGTGGTCTGTTTTAACCGGATATCTCTTTCCTGATTTCTTCTGCACTTTTCTTCAAAATCATCCATAGACACATCAGGCTCATAGATGATTCTCAGGGTTTCCTTTCCACCTGATAATTTTTTATGTATCCCGACAGTCATCTCATTGAGCTGTTCTGCAAATAACTTTCTTCTCTCAATGATTTTGCTGCCAAAAGAAACCAACTGTGCATCCCATATTCCCAGAGTTTCTTTCAGTTCCGGGTGAAATGCCAGATCTTTCAACAGTTTATTTCTCTGATTTACAATTTTATTGTAATGATTTAAATTATATAAATAGAAGCTGTCAAGCTGGCACAGTTCCATATCCACAAATCTGCGCCGCTCTCCCGGACCGTTTTTAATGATGCTCAGATCTTCCGGAGAAAAAAATACCACATTCAACAGACCCAGAAGTTCTGCTGCTTTTTTGATCTTTTTTCCATTGATGGCAATTCCCTTGGATCTGGCACTGCGCAAATGCATATCCACCTTGTTTTCCAGTTCTTCTTTTTCCAGATACGTACGGATATGTGCTTCTTCTTTTCCAAAACGGATCAGATCTTTATCCTTGCTTCCCTTATGGGACTTGGTGGTGGCAGATACAAAAATAGCCTCCAGTATATTGGTTTTTCCCTGGGCATTGTCTCCGTACAGTATATTGGTCCCCTTGTCAAAGGCAATCTGAAGAAATTCATAATTTCTGAAATCAGAAAGCTCCAGTGATTTGATAATCATACCGATTCCTCTATTCTGACCTGATTTCCCTGATATGTGAACACATCTTTACCATACAGCTTCCTGCCGCGCCGCAGCTCCACTTCGCCGTTTACATACACCAGACCGTCCTGAATTGCAAACTTCGCTTCCACACCGCTTTCCACCAGTCCGGCTGCTTTCAGAGCCTGACCAAGTTTGATATATTCGTCTTTTAAAATAAGTTTTTCCATATTTTTCCGTTTCTAATCATTCACCTGTGATTTTCCCGCAGATCTGCCGTTTCAGGAAACCGTTGTAAAATTAACCGGCAGAATCAGATAAATATAACTTTCTCCTGCATCTCTGATAAAGCAGGGCGCTTTGGGATTGACCATATATACATAGATTTCCTCATCCTCAATCACCTTCAGGGCATCCATCAGAAACTTGGGATTAAAACCGATCATAATATCTTTACCGCTTTTATTAATGTCGATTTCCTCATTCATACTTCCCACAGTGGAATTGATCTTTAATTCCATGCTGCTGTCATTGATGGTTATGATAATAGGTTTTTTATCCCCTTCTTTTACCAGAAGCGTAGCCCTGTCAATGCAGTTCAAAAATTCTTTTTTATTAATTTTGATTTTCGTTTCATAATCACTGGACAACATCTGCTCTATTCTGAAATATTCACCTTCTATCAGACGGGAAACCACCATCGTCTGATCAAATTCGAAGATTACATGCTTGCCGGTAAAGAAAACAGAAACATCCTTATCCGTATCCCCGCTGAGTATTTTAGCGATTTCAATTAATGTCTTACCCGGGATGACAGCTTTTCTGTCCCTGTAAAAGTTTTTCAGCTTAATGTTACGAATAGAGATTCTGTGTCCGTCCAGAGAAACCACTTTCAGATTGTCCTCTTTAATTTCAAACAGTTCTCCTGTCATCAGTTTATTGTTTTCATTGTCTGCAATAGAAAATATAGTCTGTCTGATTACTTCCTTTAAAGTAAACTGAGACAGCATTACACAATCTTCTTTTTCGATGACAGGAAGAAATGAAAAATCCTCCCCGGATTTTCCTATGATGTTAAATTTTGCTTTTTCACAGGTAATGGTAGTTTTCAAAGACGGATCTGTATGGATGGTAATATCATTTTCAGGAAGTTTTCTGACGATCTCAAGAAAAATTCTGGCATCCAATGCAATCATTCCCTTTTCTGCAATGGTGCCTTCTATCCTGGTTTCGATCCCAAGTTCCATATCATTGGCAATCAAAGTGATTTCATTTCTTCTTGCATCAATTAAGATACATTCCAGAATAGACATTGTGGTTTTGCTGGGAACAGCTTTGGATACTATCTGTACACCGTTAAGAAGGGCTGTTTTGGAACATATTAATTTCATCTGTGTATAACTTCCTTTCCTTCAGATTCTGATTTATGTTTACGTGAAGCCGGTTATATAATAATAAATAATTCATAATCTTATTCATAATAGGTGTGAATTTGTTTATATCTCCTCCATTATACTATTTTCGGGAGAAAATGAAAATATTTTGAAGGTGAAAAACAGAGAATTGCCTGTGGATAAAAGAATCGGAATGTGAAAAGCCTTTCAGGAGGGATTGAGAATTTTCCGTATCACATCGATCTTATTTTTTAAATCCACATCTTTTTCCATGTCTTCGGTTATTTTATTCACACCATGAATGATAGTGGTATGGTCTTTTTTATTCAGAAGCCGGGCAATGTTGGTAAACGGTATATCAATCAGACTGCGGCACAGATACATAACCACATGTCTTGGCTGTATCAGTTCTCCGTTTCTTTTTCTGGACACAATATCATCCGGACTGATATTATAGTGTTCGGCTACTGTTTCCAGAATCAGAGTTGGCGTGATGGTTCTGGGCTGATCCGGATTGATGATATCCTTTAAGGCATCTTCCGCCATTTCCATTGTGACTTCTTCCACCTTATTGAGCCTGATAAATGCTACGATTTTGTTGAAAGCGCCTTCCAGCTCCCTGATATTGGATTTGATATTGGCAGCGATATAGTCAAGTATTTCATCGCTTATTTTTTTGTCAAAATGCTCCGCATTTTTCCGCAGAATGGCCATTTTGGTTTCATAATCCGGTATTTGAATATCTGCGATCAGTCCCCATTCAAAACGGGAACGGAACCGCTCTTCCAGTGTTTCCATATCTTTCGGAGGCTTGTCAGATGAAAGAATGATCTGTTTTCTTGCAGAATGCAGCACATTAAAGGTATGGAAAAACTCTTCCTGTGTGCTTTCCTTTCCTATTATAAACTGTATATCATCTATCATAAGGACATCTACGGTTCTGTATTTTTCACGCAGATTGGTCATGGCAGCAGCATTACCGCTTCGGATGGATTCGATTACTTCATTGGTAAACTGTTCACTGGTTACATAAAGCACTTTTTTTTCCGGATTGTGTTCCAGGATGAAATGCCCGATGGAATGGATCAAATGGGTTTTTCCAAGTCCGGCTCCTCCATACAGATAAAGAGGATTATAAGTAACACCCGGTGATTCTGCCACTGCAAGAGAAGCGGAATGGGCAAATTTGTTATTGGAACCCACAATAAAAGTATCAAACTTATATTTTGGATTTAAGTTGGCATTGGAATAGTTCTGCAGATGCCTGGGATCCTGGTGAAATGTTTCCGATTCTGCTTCCTGGTCTTTTTCCAGAATAAAAGATACTTCATAGGTATGGTTCATCATCTCTGAGATGGTTACCTGAAAATAGCTTTTATATTTGCTGGAAATATATTTCAGCGCATGAGACTGATCGGAAGGAATGGAAATGATCACCGTATTTTCTTCTATTTTATAGAATTTCAGAGGGGCAACCCATGTCGTATAGGAAATTTCCGATAAATCGTATTCTGTTTTGATTGTTTCCTTTATGGTTTCCCAGGCATTTTTGATTTCTTCCATCTTCTGACTCTCCTGATCTGAAATTATCTCACAATATATAATAACGTATCTATTTAAAAATTTCAAATGCTTTCAGAAGAGAGTAGTTGACATAGTATTTCAGGAATGTAATCTGTCTGTGGATAACTGGAACAAAGTTATAAACATCAAATTTGCGTAAATTTGGAACAAATTTGGAGTTTTACACAGGGAATAACAGAGTTATCCACAATTTATACACATTTTGTGGATAATGTTATGTTAAGCAGATGAAAATAAAAAAATTTTTCTTAAGATATTTTTCAGGAAAAATAAGGGTTTTGCTTGACTTGCAAGTGTGTATCTTATATAATTGTAACGATATTTTCCATAGATAAAAGGAGGTGTATCCGTATGAAAATGACATTTCAGCCAAAGAAGAGACAGAGATCCAAGGTTCATGGCTTTCGTGCAAGAATGAGTACTCCGGGCGGAAGAAAAGTTTTAGCTGCAAGAAGAGCAAAGGGAAGAAAGAGATTATCAGCATAGGCCGCAGTTATGTGGCCTTTTTTCTCTTATCTGCAGGTTTTATGTATGATATTTTCTGATTCTTTGAAAAAAAACAGAGATTTCCGGACTGTCTATAAAAATGGCAGGTCCTGTGCCAATAAGTATTTAGTTATGTATATTATGGAAAATAATCAGGAAGGAAACAGACTGGGGATATCTGTCAGCAAAAAAGTAGGGAATAGTGTGGTAAGGCATCGTATTACGAGACTGATCCGTGAAAGCTATCGGCTGCATGAAAATATATTTGATAGTGGTTTGGATATAGTAGTCGTTGCAAGAGGTTGTGCGGCAGAGGTTTCTTACAAAGAAATCAACAGTGCCATGTTACATTTGGGAAAGCTCCATAAGATTCTCCGATAGGGGGAATTGGCGAATTTTGTGAAGCATTTGGATTTAATGATGAAAAAAATTGTGATTGATTTCATAAAAATGTATCAAAAATATCTGTCTCCTTTAAAAAGAGTAAAATGTCCCTATTATCCCTGCTGTTCTCAGTATGGGATTGAGGCATTTGAAAGATATGGTATCTGGAAGGGCGGGATGTTAACTGCCTGGAGGATACTTCGGTGTAATCCGTTTTCAAAGGGAGGATATGATCCTGTTCCCTGATTTTATAATCAGACAGGGAAGGAACGATTGAAGGAGGAAAAAAAATTGCCGGGTGGTATATTATTGACACAGCAGTCGGGATTTTTGCGACCGATTGCGATTATATTGGGATATCTGATGGATGGGATCTTTATCCTGCTGGACAAGATGGGGATTCCCAATATAGGTCTGTCTATTATTTTATTTACAATCGTAATTTATGGGTGTATGACACCGCTGACTATCAAGCAGCAGAAATTTTCCAAATTGTCTGCCAAGATGAATCCTGAACTGCAGGAAATTCAGAAAAAGTATAAAAATAAAAAAGACAATGATTCCATGATGGCCATGAATGAGGAGACAAAAGCGGTTTATGACAAATATGGCGTGTCTCCTACCGGAAGTTGTCTGCAGCTTTTGATTCAGATGCCGATTTTGTTTGCATTGTATCGGGTTATCAATTCTATGCCCGCCTATGTACAGCAAATTCGGGAATCTTTTTTTCCTCTTGTGGACAAGTTGATCGCTCAGAGCGGAAGTGCAGAATTGCTGCAAAGTTTTACCAATGCCAATATTTATGCCAAGCAGTTTACCAATGAGGCTTTTTTAAATGGGACAGCTTCTTATGTTCAGAATACGTATATTGACTGTCTGAACCGGGCTTCCACTGCAGAGTGGCAGAGTATTATAGATCGTTTTCCTTCTCTGGCTGCGGATGTGACCAATACGGTTGAAAAATTAAATGAATATAACAGCTTTCTTGGTTTGAATATTGCCAATTCCCCTTCTTATATGATGCGGGATGCGATGGCTTCGGGAGCGTATCTGATGGTAGTTGGTGCGCTTATGATTCCGTTTTTGGCGGCTTTTACTCAGTGGTTGAATGTGAAACTGATGCCTCAGCCGGAAACCAAAGGAAATAACGGCCAGCAGGACAGTATGGCTGCTTCTATGAAAACGATGAATATGATGATGCCGATTATGTCTGCGATATTCTGTTTTACACTTCCTGCCGGTATGGGTGTGTATTGGGTAGCCGGCGCTGTGGTCAGAAGTATTCAGCAGGTTTTGATCAATAAGCACATTGATAAAATTGATATGGATGAAGTCATTCAGAAGAATCTGGAAAAGAGAGAAAAAAAGCTGGAAAAAATGGGTGTTTCCGGTAAGCAGATCAATGACAATGCTTCCATCAATACCAGAAGGATGAATTCTTCCAAATCCAGGTATACGGAGGATGAGAAAGAAGAAAAGCTGAGAAGAGCCAGAGAATATTATGAAACCCACAGGGAGCCGGGCAGTATAGCAGCAAAAGCAAATATGGTCAGGGAGTACAATGAGAAAAACAACAAAAATTAAGAGGAGGTAATCGGGATGGAATTTATTGAAATTACTGCAAAGACAGTTGATGACGCAATTACGGAAGCCTGTCGGAAATTATCCGTTACAAGCGATAAACTGGAATATGATGTCATAGATGAAGGCTCTGCAGGGTTTCTGGGAATTGGCGCCAGATCTGCAGTTATCAAAGCAAAAGTAAAATCTTCTGTTCAGGATATAGCCAGATCATTTTTGAATGATGTCTTTGAGGCTATGAATCTGACAGTTGTGATAGAAATCAAATATGATGAACTGGATCATTTTATGGATATAGATCTGCAGGGAGATGAAATGGGTGTGCTGATCGGAAAAAGGGGACAGACATTGGATTCTTTGCAGTACCTGACTTCTCTTGTCGTCAATAAAGATGTGGAAAATTATATCCGGGTTAAGGTAGATACAGAAAACTACAGAAAGAGAAGAAAAGATACACTGGAAAATCTGGCAAAAAATATTGCTTTTAAGGTAAAAAGGACAAAACGTCCGGTTTCTCTGGAACCGATGAATCCTTATGAAAGAAGAATTATCCATTCTGCATTGCAGAATGACAGATATGTAGTGACACACAGCGAAGGGGATGAGCCTTTCAGAAGAGTGGTTGTGACACTGAAAAAGTAAGTGTCTTATAGATATGTGAAAGGTACAGGCCCGGTTATCATCATATAACCGGGCATTTGCATGTATGACAATAGAAAGAACTTTTTGTGGGCTTTCTATATTCCTGGAGATTTATTATGTATAGAGAAACGATAGCAGCAGTTGCCACTGCTCTGGCTCAGTCAGGAATCAGTATTATCAGGATCAGCGGAGATCAGGCAATTTCTGTGGCGGACCGGATTTTTGGAACAAAGAGTAAAAGACATATACTGAAGCATGTAGAGAGCCATACCATTCATTACGGGTTTATTTATGATGGAGAAGAACCTGTGGATGAAGTAATGGTTTCTGTTATGAAGGCTCCCAGAAGTTATACGGCAGAAGATACGGTAGAAATCAATTGTCATGGAGGTATCCTGGTTACAAACCGTATTTTGGAAACTGTACTTAAGAATGGGGCAAGACTTGCAGAACCGGGGGAATTTACCAGACGTGCCTTTTTAAACGGAAGGATTGATTTATCCAAAGCAGAAGCCGTTATGGATGTGATACAGTCTGATAATGAACTGGCTTTAAAGTCCTCTTTTCATCAACTGAAAGGCGCTGTTTTTTCCAGAGTAAAAGAGCTTCGGGAAAAGATTTTATATGAAATTGCTTTTATTGAATCTGCACTTGATGATCCGGAGCATATCAGTATAGAAGGATATCAAGAGAAACTGTCTCTGATTTTGGAAGAACTTTCCGGTGAATTAAAAAAACTTCTGGATTCTGCCGGAGATGGACGTATGATAAAGGAAGGCATTGGAACAGTGATTCTCGGGAAACCCAATGCGGGAAAGTCCTCTTTATTAAACGTGTTATCAGGAGAAGAAAGGGCAATTGTTACGGATATTGCGGGAACGACCAGGGATATTTTGGAGGAATCCATTCGATTGCAGCATATTTGTCTGCGGGTCAAAGATACGGCCGGTATCCGTTTTACAGAAGATACCGTAGAAAAAATAGGTGTGGAACGGGCAATTCAGTCTGCAAAAGAGGCGGATTTGATTTTATATGTGGTGGATGCTTCGGTCCCTCTGGATGAAAATGATTTCTATATTTTGTCTTTTATTCAGAAAAATATTCAGGAAAAACCCTGCCTGATCCTGTTGAATAAAACAGATCTGCCCAGTGTAGTGACAGAGGATGTTTTAAAGGATAAATGGAAAGACAATTGTCTGTATCCGGTTATAAAAGTATCCCTGAAAGAGAAAAAAGGAATGGAAGATCTGGAAAAAGCCATTCAGAAGTTATTTTTTTATGGGGAAATTTCGTTTGAAAATGAAGTGTATATTACCAATATCAGACAGAAGGAGGCTCTGCAGGAGGCTTATGAGAGTATCCTTATGGTGAAAGAAAGTGTTATGCTGGAAATGCCGGAGGATTTTTATACCATTGATTTGATGAATGCTTATGCCTGTCTGGGAAAAATCATCGGTGAAGAAGTGGGAGATGATTTGGTCAATGAGATTTTTTCCCGTTTTTGTATGGGAAAATAGAGGGTGTAAAAGGAGTGAAGAATATGCCTGAAATCAGGGAACAATCAGATGTATGTGTGGTAGGTGCGGGACATGCAGGATGTGAAGCAGCGCTTGCCTGTGCCAGGCTGGGTCTGGAAACAGTACTTTTTACAGTCAGTGTAGACAGCATTGCTCTCATGCCCTGTAATCCTAATATCGGCGGATCATCCAAAGGACATTTGGTCAGGGAATTGGATGCGTTAGGCGGAGAAATGGGAAAAGTGATTGATCAGACATTTATACAATCCAAAATGTTGAATCAATCCAAAGGGCCTGCCGTTCATTCTTTGAGAGCACAGGCTGATAAAGCTGATTATACCAGAAAAATGCGTCAGGTGATTGAAAATCAGGAACATTTGACGGTGAAACAGGCTGAGGTCTGTGAACTTCTGACTGAAGATAATCAGGATAAAAATGGTGCTGCTGAAAAAAAGATAACAGGACTTAAGATTGCTACCGGAATTATATATGAATGTAAAGCTGTAATTCTCTGCACCGGTACTTATTTGAATGCCAGATGCCTTTGTGGAGAGTCTATTACGTATACAGGTCCTAATGGGCTGCAGGCAGCTACCCATTTGACGGATTCTCTGAAAAATCTGGGAATCGAGATGCGTCGTTTTAAAACAGGAACACCGGCAAGAATGGATGGACGGTCTCTGGATTATGACAAAATGGAAATACAAAAAGGGGATGAGCGGATTGTACCTTTTTCTTTTTCCACTGATCCGGAAGAAATACAGAGAGAGCAGGTTCCCTGTTATCTGACTTATACCAATGAAGAAACGCATAAAATAATAAGAGAAAATCTGGATCGTTCTCCTATTTATGCGGGGGTAATAGAGGGTACAGGTCCCAGATATTGTCCTTCTATAGAAGACAAAGTGGTTAAATTTGCAGATAAAAACAGACATCAGGTATTTATTGAGCCGGAGGGCCTTCATACCAATGAGATGTATGTGGGAGGAATGTCATCCTCTCTTCCTGAAGATGTTCAGATTGCCATGTATCGTACTGTACCGGGACTGGAACATTGCAGGATTGTCAGAAATGCCTATGCCATAGAATATGATTGTATTAATTCCATACAGTTGAAATCTTCTTTGGAGTTTAAAAAAATAAAAGGTCTGTTCAGCGGCGGTCAGTTGAATGGGAGCAGCGGGTACGAGGAGGCAGCAGCGCAGGGATTGATTGCCGGAATCAATGCAGCTATGGAGATCAAAGGAAAAGAGCCGCTTATTATGGATCGGTCGGAAAGTTATATTGGTGTATTGATTGATGATCTGGTAACAAAGGAAACTTTTGAACCCTACCGTATGATGACTTCCAGGGCAGAATATCGTTTGCTGCTTCGTCAGGATAATGCGGATTTGCGGCTTCGTAAAAAAGGATATGAAACGGGTCTTATTTCAGAGGAAGAATACAGAAAAGTCTATGAAAAAGAAAAATCTATTCAAAGGGAGATCGAAAGGCTGAAACATACTATGGTAGGAGCCTGTATGGAGCATCAGAAGTTTCTGGAGAAGTATGGAAGTGCCAGATTAAGAACGGGTACCAGCCTGGCTGAGTTGATGTGCAGGCCGGAATTGTCATATGAGCTGTTAAAGGAAATAGATCCGGATCGAAAACCACTTCCTTTGGATGTGATTGAACAGGTTGAAATTGAAATCAAATATGAAGGATATATTGCCAGGCAGCATCGTCAGGTGGAACAGCATAAAAAAATGGAATACAAAAAAATTCCGGAACAGTTAAATTATGATGAAATAAAAAGCCTGAGAATAGAAGCGAGGCAGAAACTGAAAATTTACAGACCTGTTTCTGTCGGTCAGGCATCCAGAATTTCAGGTGTTTCTCCGGCAGATATTTCGGTATTGCTTGTATATTTGGAACAGGAAAAACATATATGAAAACAAGAAAAGAATTATCAGATCAATATGATATGACATCGCTTCAGGAGGGGTTTGATCAGTATTCTGTAAAACTTGATGAAAAACAGATCAGTCAGTTTTTAAAGTATTATGAGCTTTTGGTGGAATGGAATTCCTTTATGAATCTGACAGGTATTACGGAATATGAAGATGTGGTCAGAAAGCATTTTACAGACAGCATTTCTCTTACCGGATATCTGGATTTGTCAGATATGAATACTTTGATTGATGTAGGTACCGGTGCAGGTTTTCCGGGGATTCCTTTGAAAATTGTATTTCCTCATCTGCAGGTGACACTTTTGGATTCTCTTCATAAAAGAATCCGTTTTCTGGATGAAGTGATACAGGAGCTGGAACTTTCAGGAATCAGGACCATACATGGCAGAGCTGAAGATTTTGCCAGACCCGGCAGTGACAGTCTGCGGGAGTCATATGATGTCTGTGTATCCAGAGCAGTGGCGAATCTGCCCACACTTTGTGAATATTGCGTTCCTTTTATCAGGATCGGAGGCGTTTTTGCTGCTTATAAATCGGAGAAAAGTTCTGAAGAACTGTTATGTGCGAGAAAAGCAGTAAAAGTTCTGGGAGGAGAAGTCAAAGAAAAAGTTGATTTTATACTTCCCGGTTCTGATTTACACAGGACTATTATTCTGATCAGTAAGAATCAGAAAACACCCAAAGCATATCCAAGAAAAGCCGGACTTCCGGCTAAGGAACCTTTATAAAAATAAATTTGAAATCAGTATTCCGGATAAAAACATCTATAGAAACAGTAGCATTGGACAAAGACCTGCATGTTCCGTCCGGATCATACAGGTCTTTGTGCTTTTAAAGAAAGATTTTTAATTGGTTCAAAAATCTTTGAGGAAGTTCCAAATGAGGATACTGCCTGGTATCTGAAATCAATGCAGCCTCAATGGAAGAGTTATAATACAGGTAATTTTTTATAATAGATTGGTTGTCCTGTTTATCGCTTCCTGCTATGATAAAGATACTGTGATTGATTTCTTTCAGGGCATGGAGAATATTGAAATTGAGATATCTCCCAATATAGCTGGAAAAAGAATATTTTGAAGTATAGTCGTTTTTATGGCTGGCTTCCACATAAGCAAGCAGATCTGTTTTTTCCAGTCTGGAGCAGTCTGTAAAATAGTGATTTTGGAACAAATGAAAGAAAGCAGTCCGGGAAGTAACGAGATTGTAAAGAAACGTCCCGATAATCGGTAAGTCAATCAATAATTTGAGAGTCCTTGTTTTTTTTGTCGGAATCAAATTAAATTGATAGAGACTTTGAGGATTGATCAATATCAGCCTGTTAAATACTTCCGGGTTATTATGACAGGTCATAACGACAAGTGAAGAAGAATCTCCTGTAGCTATGACATCAGTTTTTCTTCCGATTACGGTTTTTACAAAATCGGTGAGAAGCTGCACATAGAGAAAACTGGTATAGGTCATGTCAGGTTTGTCTGATAATCCATATCCAAGTAAGTCTATGGCATAGACTTCATATTGTTCTGCTAAATTATCTATAATTTTATGAAATTCATAGTGGGAACTTCCTGCTGTTAAATCGTGGAGCAGAAGAAGAGGAGTCCCTTTTCCTTTTTTAATATAATGGATTTTGCCAAAACGCCATTCATACTCATTCTTTTCTGTTACATTTAATATACTGTTTTTGTTAGCAATCGTATATTGAATTCGATTGGATATATGAATGGAAGTGATGACAGTAACTGCCATTGCAGAAATTATTTTTATTTTTTTATTCATAAATAACCTCATGAAATATGATTTATTTTATTATATAGGAAAACAGATCAGGATACAAGGAAGTTTTGTATGAGAGGAGTAGAATCAGAATGGAAAGTAATAAAAATGAACTGGTGTTTGTTATTCAGGAATTAGAGAGGAAAAGAATTGCAAGAGATTTGCATGATACATCACTTCAAAATTTGTCTCATCTGGTACATAAATTAGAACTGGCATCTAAATATATGGATCAGGATATGATCAAGGCAAAACTGGAGATTGCTACGATCAGTAAAAGACTCAATGAGATTATAGAAGAAATCAGAATGGTTATTTATGATCTGCGGCCAATGGTTTTTGATGATCTTGGTTTGAAACATACTATCATCAGATTATTGGATCAGGTAAATAAAAATACAGGTTTGATCGTAACATATGATATAGATGATGTTTGTATTGAGGATGAAACGATTTCTCTTGGCATTTTTCGTATTTTAGAAGAGTGCATTGTCAATGTGTGTAAACATGCACAGGCATCCCATATTAAAGTGATACTGAAAGTTTCGTATCCTTCTGTTGAATTAAAAGTGGAGGATGACGGAATTGGATTTGATATGGAAGAAGTTAAGAAAAAAGAAAGACATTTTGGTTTGTATATTATAAAAGAAAGAGTGGAAGTACTTTCCGGAAAAATAAACATTTCGTCAAGTGCAAATTTTGGAACAAAAATTGACATTTTTATTCCAAAAGTACTAACACATACAGATTATATATGATATAATGAGCGTTAGTGAGGAGAGCATGTTTACATGTTCGACGAACGGCGAATAATGATTATAAAGTGGAGTATGAGAGGTATTTAATAATAATATAAGAAAAGGACAAAATAATTATGAGCGTAAAAGTTATGATTTCAGATGACCATGTATTGATCAGAGAGGGAATAAAACAGCTTCTTGAGTTTGATGGAGATATTGAAATTATAGCAGAAGCAAATGATGGTATAGAGTGTCTTGCTATTTTGAATCATGTGTTGCCGGATGTTTTATTTTTAGACATTAATATGCCACATAAAAACGGAATAGAAGTGCTGAGGGAAATCAGAAATAGGAATATACCAATTAAAGTTTTGATTCTGACAGTGCACAATGAAATAGATTATCTGGTGAAAGCAGTGGAAATTGGGGTTGATGGATATCTGCTAAAAAATACAGGTTCTGCAGAATTGAAAAAGGCAATTTATTCGGTTATCAATGGAGAATCTTATATTCAGCCAGATTTGATTCCTGCATTAAATGCAAGGTTGGTAGTGAAAAATGATAACAAAGAGAAAATAGAAGCTCTGACCAGAAGAGAATTAGAAGTATTGATTTTAGTGGCAAGTGGTATGTTTAATAAAGAAATTGCGGAAGAAATGAAAATCAGTGAGAGAACTGTCAAAAATCATATATCCAGTATATTTAAAAAGATAGATGTGGCAGATCGTACTCAGGCAGCAGTATTTGCAATTAAAAATAATTTGGTTGAAATATAATGAATACTTGATTGTCTGGCGTACTTTAATATAAAAAGTATTTTAAAAATAGCAAATGAGTTTCAAACCTGTTATAAGGTGGACACAATACTATGTGTTTTGAATATAAACTCAGAGGCTATTTTTTTATAGTTGAATTGGTTTTATTGTATCCGGTGATAGTTTATCATTTTTAATCAACAATGTTTCACGTGAAACATTTTATTCCATCATTTTCCATCACAATATATTGATGTTTCACGTGAAACAATTCCACAATATATTGTAGATGATCCGTGAAACATAGTAGTTCAGAATGAAACAATGAATGCATATCCTGATAATTGTGAAAACTATATAATATCGTTTTTTATTTCTTTATAAAATAGTTAATTTATACTATGAGAAGAATGATAAATTATATAGATTCTAAAACAGGAAAGTGATATAATATACAATACACAGAAACAAGAGATAAGAAAATGAGAAAGGAACTCAATGGGAAGAATTATAGCAGTTGCCAATCAAAAAGGCGGCGTTGGAAAAACTACCACATCCATTAATTTATCAGCATCACTTGCGGTCAAAGGAAAAAAAGTATTGATGATAGACAGTGATCCGCAGGGAAATGCAACAAGTGGGTATGGCATAGATAAAAATGATTTGGATAATACAATATATGAATTAATATTGGGAGAATGTTCGATTCATGATTGCATTATAAAAGATGTGATACCTGGTGTATCAGTATTGCCTGCTAATGTAAATCTGGCGGCGGCTGAGATTGAATTGATAGGTGTAGAAAAAAAAGAATATATTCTAAAAAATGAAATAGACTGGGTAAAGGATTCCTATGACTTTATTGTTATTGATTGTCCTCCTTCACTTAGTATGTTAACAGTAAATGCAATGACGACAGCAGATGCTGTTCTTGTACCGATTCAATGTGAATACTATGCGTTGGAAGGTTTGAGCCAATTAATACATACTGTAAATTTGGTAAAAGAAAGATTAAATCCTGGATTGGATATGGAAGGTATTGTATTTACTATGTTTGATTCACGTACCAATTTATCCAATCAGGTTGTGGAAAATGTGAAGAGTAATCTGGAAAAAAGTATTAACGTTTATCAGACCATCATACCCAGGAATATCAGATTGGCAGAAGCACCAAGTCATGGAGAACCGATTCAGGTATATGATCCAAAGTCAGTAGGAGCAGAAAGTTATATGCTGCTGGCAGATGAGGTAATTGCCGGAGCTGGAAAGGATATGTAAATATGGCAGCAAGAGGATTAGGTAAGGGATTGGATTCCCTGATTCCAAATGCAATAGGAGAAAATAAAAGGAAAAACAACGGAGAAGAAAATCAACAGAATTTACAAACAAAAGAATCAGAAACTAAAGTAAAAATCACAATGATCGAGCCAAACAGAGAACAGCCCCGTAAGAATTTTGATGAAGATAGTTTGCAGGAGTTGGCAGATTCTATCAAACAGTTTGGCTTGCTTCAACCGATTTTAGTACAGGATCGAAAAGACCATTATGAAATTATAGCAGGAGAAAGAAGATGGCGTGCTGCTAAAATAGCTGGTCTGAAAGAAGTTCCGGTCATTATTCGTAATCTGACAGATCAGGAGATTGTGGAAATTTCTTTGATCGAAAATATTCAGAGGGAAAATTTAAATCCGATTGAAGAAGCACAGGCATTCAAACGGCTTTTGACGGAATTTCATTTAAAACAGGATGAAGTGGCAGAACGCGTTTCAAAAAGCAGAACTGCTGTTACAAATTCTATGAGACTTTTGAAACTTTGTGATGAAGTTCAGCAAATGGTTATTGACGAAATGATTTCTACAGGGCATGCAAGAGCAATTCTTTCTATTGAAGATCCGGAAGAACAGTATTTACTTGCACAGAGGATTTTTGATGAAAAGCTGAGTGTCAGAGATGTGGAAAAATTGGTAAAAAGTTTAAATAAGCCAAAGGCAGAAAAACAAAAGATAGAAAAAAACAGAAGTTTGGATTATATTTATCAAAATACTGCAGTGAAAATGAAGGAAATTTTCGGAACAAAAGTAAATATTACAGCGAAAGAGAATGGAAGCGGGAAGATAGAAATAGACTTTTTTTCTCATGAGGATTTTGACAGGCTTACAGATTTATTATTGAGATAAAAGACAGAATATACTATACGGAGGAGAATTATGTCTAGTGCACTATTAGATAGCTTGGGACTTGGATATCTTGACATTGCATATTTTTTAATTGGAATTGCAGGAATTACGATTGTACTGTTTATAATATTGCTTATTCTGTTGATTGTACAGATGAAAAAGCTGTCAAAGCTGACAAAACGGATTGATAAATTTATGGGCGGTAAAGATGCTAAAAGTCTGGAAAAAGAGATTACAGGCATTTTTGAAGATAATAATTTTCTGAAAGCAGCTGCAGAAAAAAATAAAAAAGATATTCGTAAATTGTTTCATAACATGGAATGTACTTATCAGAAATGTGGCATTGTGAAATATGATGCTTTTAGACAGATGGGAGGTAAGATGAGTTTTTGTCTGGCATTGCTGGACAAGAAAAATAACGGATTTATTATTAATTCCGTTCATAGCAGTGATGGTTGTTATACCTATACAAAAGAGATTCGTGGGGGAAAATGTAACATTGCTTTAGGAGAAGAAGAAGAACAGGCACTTAATGTTGCGATTCAGGAAAAAGAATGAAGGTAATAGCCTTATGAAAAAAATCAGTATATTTGACATCAAAGGCGGGGAGATACTGGCAAATTCTGTGATAACATCTGCATACCAGATTCTTTTGGCGGAAGGCACCGTTCTGCAGAGAGATTATATAGAAAATTTGAATGAATTGGGTATTACAGAAGTTTATATTCAGGAAGAAAAAGTAAAAAGAAGCAGGGGAGAAATCAAAACAGCAACGAGAGAAATAGAAACAATATGTAAGAAACAGGTTAAAAGTGTTCTGGAAAAACATATTTACCAGGAAAATAAAGAGTTGGAAAAACTGAGAGAAACAGCAGCAGTTATCATAGAAAGTATTCTGGAAGAAGAAAATATTACTGACAGGATGATTGAGATCAAGGAAAGGAATGCGGATATTTATGAGCATTCATTGAATTGCTGTGTATTGTCTATTATTCTGGGAATGAGAATGAATTTTAAACCTGATGTGATTCATGCAATAGGGATAGGATGTCTGCTGCATGATATGGGACTTCGTTATATTTCAGTAAAATATAATAATATCGATATAGACAGTATGCCGGAAAATCAGAAAATCGAATATAAAAAACATCCTGTTTATGGGTATACTTCTATAGAGAACGAGGATTGGCTGGAGGATCTCAGTAAAAATATTATCTTATACCACCATGAAAAACTGGATGGGACAGGATATCCATTTCGCAGGAAAAAATTGATGAAAGAAATCAGTGTAATGACTGTTTGTGATACATTTGATGAAATGATTTGCGGAATTGGATGCAAACAAAAAAAGGTATATAAGGCAATAGAGTATTTAAAGTCTAATAAGAATACAAAGTTTGATGGAAGTATTGTAGACGAATTTTTAAAAATTGTAGCTGTGTACCCTATTGGCAGTTATGTATTGACCAATACCGGTGAAATTGGAATGGTCGTCAGACAAAATGAAAAATTTCCGGAACGTCCGGTGATTCGCATTCTTAATGATGATGGCAGAGCCATGTATCAGGGTGTTATTTTGGATCTGTTAAAAGAAAATTCTATTTTTATTGAAGATGTAATCAATTAATGAGAGGAGAGTCTGATCAAATGATAGACATAAAATTTTTGCGGGAAAATCCGGAAGCAGTAAAGGAAAATATCAAAAAGAAATTTCAGGATGAAAAAACAGGACTTGTAGATGAAGTCATTAGTCTGGATGCAGAGAGCAGAAAAACTCAGCAGGAAGCAGACGATCTTCGTGCCAGCCGTAATAAAATTTCCAAAGAAATAGGCAAGCTGATGGCTCAGGGAAAGAAGGAAGAAGCAGAGCAAAAAAAGGCTGAAGTAGCCTCCGGAGCAAAACGTCTGGCAGAGCTGGAAGAAAAAGAAAAGGAATTGAATGAAAAAATTACAAAGATTATGATGGCAATTCCCAATATGATTGATCCCAGTGTTCCGATTGGAAAAGATGATTCAGATAATGTGGAAGTTACCAAATACGGAGAACCTGTGGTTCCTGATTTTGAGATTCCCTATCATACGGAAATTATGGAACGTGTCAATGGAATAGATTTGGACAGTGCCAGAAAAGTGGCGGGAAATGGATTTTATTATCTGATGGGAGATATTGCAAGGCTTCATTCTGCGGTGATTTCCTATGCAAGAGATTTTATGATCGGAAGAGGTTTTACTTATTGTGTACCTCCTTTTATGATCCGCAGCAATGTAGTAACAGGGGTTATGAGTTTTGCTGAAATGGATGCTATGATGTATAAAATAGAAGGAGAGGATTTATACTTAATTGGTACGAGTGAGCATTCCATGATTGGAAAATTTATTGATACAATTATTCCTGAACAGGAGCTGCCAAAAACACTGACCAGCTATTCACCTTGCTTCCGAAAAGAAAAAGGTGCACATGGTCTGGAAGAAAGAGGAGTATACCGGATTCATCAGTTTGAAAAGCAGGAAATGATTGTTGTCTGCAAACCGGAAGAATCCCCTGTGTGGTTTGATAAACTGTGGCAGAATACAGTGGACTTGTTCCGTTCTATGGATATTCCTGTAAGAACACTGGAATGTTGTTCAGGGGATCTGGCAGATCTGAAAGTAAAATCTTTTGATGTGGAGGCATGGTCACCCCGTCAGAAAAAGTATTTTGAGGTGGGAAGTTGTTCTAACCTGGGAGATGCACAGGCAAGGAGATTGAAGATCAGAGTCAATGGCGAAAACGGAAAATATTTTGCACATACATTGAATAATACGGTGGTGGCTCCCCCCAGAATGTTGATTGCCTTTTTGGAAAATAATCTTCAGGCTGACGGATCTATTCGGATACCTGAAGTATTACAGCCTTATATGGGTGGTCAGACTGAAATCAGGTAACTGTTGTTGGGTATGAAGGAAATGAGGTGAATTCCTTGCATAAGTATTTACGTGCCATAGGATTCGGCCAGATCAAAAACAGAAAACAATTGCAATTATTGATTACAGATTGTATACGGACAGCAAAGCAGAGAGATTATATTACTTTGTCCGAGCAGGAAGATTTTATCTTTATGGAATGTTGTAAAGAGTTCTGTGAAGGAATGGGAATTGCTGTCCGGGGTGAGTTTGACGAAAATAATAATTACATTTATGATTATTATTTTCCCTATCTGCGGGGAAATTATGTCAGCTCCGAAGAGGATGTTTCTATAGAACGACATGCGGAAAAGGAATCTTATGCGGGAATCTGTGATGATTTACGGATAGGTGTTTCTCTGATATTTTATTTTCAGAATGTTATTTCTTACTTGAAATATAAGGAAAGAAAACAGTTGCCCGTGAAAGGTACCACATTGAATCTTTCTGCTCTTTCCTGCCAGGGAACTGTCATTATGCCGATTATTAAAAATGAAAAAGAAATGAAAAAAGTAAAACAGGTTTCCAGAAACAGGAATCATCTGATTGCAGCGGCAAGAAAGGGGGATGAAGAAGCTATTGAAAATCTGACACTGGAAGATATGGATACTTATACGGCGATATCCAAGAAAATCAGGAAAGAAGATGTATTCAGTATCGTAGATACCTATTTTATGCCTTATGGTGTGGAATGTGATCAATATTCCATTTTAGGTGAAATTGTAGAATGTCAGAAATTGCAGAATCATCTGACAAGCGAATATGTTTATCATCTCACAATTAATTGTAATGAGCTTTTATTTGATTTATGTATCAATGCAGAAGATTTGCTGGGTGAACCGGAAGTGGGCAGACGTTTCAAGGGAATTATCTGGATGCAGGGATATATCAACTTTCCGGAGAATTAAAATGAACTCTTGCCATTATTTTCTGTTTGTGGTAAACTAATTGAGCAGGATTTTTATATGCGATATAAGAGTGTTTCCGTAGCTCAGCAGGATAGAGCGACCGCCTCCTAAGCGGTAGGTCGGGTGTTCGAATCACCTCGGGAACGTTATAAACAAAAAAGCGTTCGTTGTTTTGCAACAAACGCTTTTTTGCGCTGTATTTCCATATAGTCTGGTGCTATCTGCCTTTCATTTACTAGAACTCGATTGATACATTTTCTATTTCACCGACAAGATCCTCCAGTGCAGATTCTGAAATTCTTCGTGATGTATCTGTAATGACCCCTAAAAATGCCTGATCATAACGTGAGAAAGTCATATTGACAATTTCTCCTTTTTGTCCGATTACATCCACGGTAATTGTGGGGTCATTTCCAGAGTATCCCTGGCAATTATATTCTACCCGGTCTATCGGACTGTCCATCAATCTGCATTCCTCTGTTTTTGTTCTGGCAAGCTGCGCATAGAGGCTGTAGTCTTTCTCCAATGTTTTATCAAGGCCAAGAGGAGGATTTGCATCCAATTGTCTGCCATATCCGATATCGAAAAGCTCCCCTGTCACAGCATCCACCATGTATGTCCATCTTGTGCTTTCAGGGGACTGGGTTTTCTCAAACAGGACATCTCCTGCCCAAAAAGCACGGGGGAATGTTTCTGTTCCCGGATAATACATCATATATACGTAAGCGCCTTCCAGATCCAGTCCGAAAATATTTTCCAGATACTGTGCACCTGTTTTGGCGGCTTCTTCCATTGTCAAATCTACATCCGTAGGAGTTTCCGTATTCAGATCGTCCATGCTTACATGATAATTTATCTTTTCGGAGCTTTCCTTTTTCGTATCAGATGCCGGCAATGTGGATGACAGATTTTCAGGGACCTGATAACTGGTGGGGACTGATTCCACCTGCCCGATTCTGGCAGCCAGAGCCGTTTCTGTAGCCACATTAAACAAAATACCGCCTGTAGCAATAATGGTCAAAGTTGCCGCCGTTAATTTTAAGATGCTTTCTCGTTTCATAGTAAAACTCCCTTCTGAATGTTTGTGATAGACATAGGATAAATTCTCTCTATATCAAAAAAATATCGGAGTTGTTACGGACTTGTAAAACTTTTTGTTTTCCCGGCCTGTGGAAAAATTAATCTGACGACGGTTCCTTTTCCACGTTCGGAAGCAAATGTCAGTTTTGCATGGTGGAGCTGGGCAATCCTTTCGCAGACAGCCAGGCCGAGCCCTGTTCCGCCGGCGGTACGGCTGCGTGACTTATCTACACGGTAAAAAGCCTCTTTTATATGGGATATCTGATCCGGTTCCATACCAATGCCATGATCCTTTACTTCAATTACAACAGACTGGCCTTCTTTATAAACCGAAACATACACCTTCCCTTCCGGCTGGCTGGCTTTCAGTGCATTGTCAATCAGGTTATTGAGAAGAATTAAAAGATATTCCCTGTTTCCGGTAATAAGGAAGTTTTGGGGAATATGATAGGACAGGTTTATATATTTTTCTTTTGCCTGTACATGCATGATTTTTTCAGACTGTTCAAAAAGAGCAGCCACAGAAAAATCCTGATATGTTATCGCTTCATTTCTGAGCAAAGCCATATCGAGGAGTTGATAAGCCATATTCTGGAGCCTGCTGCATTCTGACATAATAAACTGTGTACATTCATAACGTTCTTTCTCTGATACAGGCGCTTTCTGGATATACTCGGCATATCCATAAATTGCTGTCAGCGGAATACGCAGTTCATGAGAAAAGTTGTCAATGAACTGCTGTTTCTGCTCTGCCGTATCCTGAAGGTGCTGGATCTGGGTTTCCACCTTCTCTGCCATCAGATTAAAATTGGACGCCACACTGGCAATTTCATCTTTTCCCCGGACCGGAAGCCTGCTTCCATAATCCCCTTCTGCGATTTTGGTAGAGGCGCTGGAAATCTGCCTTAAAGGACGAAAGATAACAGTCAGGAATTGAAAAAGAAAAAAGGCCATGACAAACAGCATCACAGTTCCCATAAGGAAAAGGATATTTTTCGTATGGCGCCATGAAGAAACGACATCAGTCAGGTTTCCAATATACAGAAGTCCATAATCCTGCAGCGGGGCGGGAAAACTGCCATAGACGTAGAGGACAGGAGGGGTTCCGCTTTCCATATAAACGAGCCGCTCCTGTCTGCTGCCTGTATCCGGCGGGAAAACCATATGTTCTTTGAGATTAAGTTCAGGACTTTCGTAAATCCAGTTCCCGGAAAAAGCGATTGCAATTCCGTCCCCTTTTCCCTGCAGATATCGGGAATAGGGGCGTATCAGATATTCGATATTTTCTTCCGCATGGTCTCCCCTTTGTTCCAATGCCTGTATATCCTGGATCAAAGAGGATGCGATCACATAGTGTTCTGACATACACTGTTCCCTGCTGTTGGAAAGTTTATCATTTAGAATAACAATGGAAGCGATCAGAATCATGGAATTAAGGAAAACAAGAAAAAGGAAGAGCATAGTAAAGAATGTCCGTTTTTTCATTCCAACACCTCCAGTCTGTATCCAAGTTTATATACGGTTTTAATATGGTTCTCCAGATGAAGTTTATGACGCAGCCTTTGTATATGGACGTCCACAGTACGGGTACCTCCGTCAAAATCATATCCCCATACCATATCCAATAGCCTTTCCCTGGAAAGAGCAATATTCCGGTTCCGGATCAACACCTCCAGCAGTTCATATTCTTTTGGCGTGCATTCTACAGCCGCTCCATTTAAGAAAATCTGATGTCTGTCAAAATCGCATTTCATATTGCCCAGCGTAAATTCCGTCTCAGCTTTCTTTGTCCGTCTCAGCACTGCTTCCACCCGTGCAGTCAGTTCCAGCATCTGAAAGGGTTTTGTAAGATAATCGTCCGCTCCCATAGTCAGTCCTTTCAGTTTATCGGCCAGATCACTTTTTGCTGTCAGAAAAATAGTCGGTATTCCACAGGCTGCTTCAAACACCTGATAACCGTCAAGCCCGGGAAGCATGATATCCAGTACAAGCAGATCAAATTTTGCATTTTCCAGCAGACTGACTGCGGATAACCCATCGAAAGCCTGTGTACAATGATGTCCCGTAAGATTCAGATTTTTACGTATCAGTTCATTGATGGAAAGTTCATCTTCCACGATTAATATTTCGGCCAATTGATATCCACATCCTTATATTATAATAAAAAAGTATACCTCAAAAATGTTACCAAGTTGTAAAAATTTCTTTTACATCACTACCGTTGACACGGGATTTACATTATGTTACACTAAAATGGTATGTAAGTACTAATGAATAGACGTTTTTAACTGGGTTTCAAAATATAAGACAAGAAATGACCTGGGGTGTAATATAGCATGAAAAAATCTATCAAAAAACGCCTCCTTATTTTAGGAATGGGCGTTTTTCTTTTTAGTTATACATGTCTGACAAGCGGTTTTGTTTCCTGTGCCACTGATTATTTAGCGGAGGAAGAGGCAAGGCGTTCGCTTCCGATTGCATCCAACAGCTATGAGGAATGGCCGGACGGACCAGCCGTGGGTGCAGAAGGCGCGATCTTGATGGAGGCAGAAACGGGAACGATTCTTTATGAAAAGAATATCCATGAGAAGTTGTATCCTGCAAGCGTGACCAAGATACTGACCTGTCTGATTGGATCGGAAGAATGTCAGATGGATGAAGAAGTGACCATTTCTCATGATGCAGTATTCAGTATTCCAAGAGACAGTTCCAATATCGGTCTGGATGAGGGAGAAGTGATCACGGTAGAGCAATGTATGTATGGAATCCTGGTGGCTTCTGCCAATGAGGCGGCCAATGCTCTGGCGGAGCATGTCAGCGGCAGTATGGAAGAGTTTGTAGCGTTGATGAATCAGCGCGCAAAAGAGTTGGGGTGTGAAAATTCTCATTTTGTGACCACCAACGGTCTGCATGATGAACAGCATTATACCACGCCATATGATCTGGCATTGATTGCACAAAAATTTTTTGACAATGAATTGTTGTGTAAAATGTCCTCTACTCCCACCTATCATATCCCACAGTCGCCTACACAGCCGGATGAAGATTTGTATGCCAATACACATAATCAGCTTTTGTTTCCGGGCGGAAAATACAACTATGAATATATAGTAGGGAGTAAAACAGGCTTTACCAGTGATTCCAGACAGACATTGGTTTCCTGCGCTGAAAAAGATGGTATGAAGCTGATCTGTGTGGTAATGCGGGAAGAATCCCCCCATCAGTTTGAAGATACCATCAGCCTGTTTGAATATGGATTTTCCAATTTCCAGAAAATTAACATTGCCGCCAATGAAAAGGAATATACGGTGGAAAATCATGATTTCTTTCAAACGGACAATGATGTATTTGGTGCATCCAATCCGATCCTTTCCATCAATCCCTCCGACAGTGTGGTGATACCGATTACGGCAGTCTTTGATGATCTGGATTCCGAACTGACTTATGATACAGAATCTTCATCTTCTGTTGCTTCTATCCAGTATACTTATCATGGTATTCCGGTAGGGAGCGCAACGGTAGACTTGGCAGAGGGAGAAGCAGAGAACACATTTGATTTTGAAAATCAGAATCAGATGGAAAATCAGGCGGATGCAGAAGAAGAAACAGAAGAAGAATCAGGAGATGCAGGAGGCAAAGTAATCTTTGTCAATGTGAGACAGGTAATTGTCTGGGTCATCGGCATCGCCGGATTCTTTATCTTTCTGTTCGTTGTAAAAGCAGTGATTGATAATTATCAGTTTGCACAACGGAGAAAGGTGAGAAACCGGCATAAAAAGAGAAAGAAGATCAAAACGGAATTTGATGATTTTGATTTTTAATGTATGACAATAGAAAGTTCATGCAGTGTACTTTCTGTTGTTGAAGAATATGGGGAACGTCAGGACCTGGCCCGCGCCCGCTTTAGTTTGCGGAGCATACGTGCCCTGTCCTGACGTTCTTTTATCTTGCCTGCATCCTCTTCAGAAATAAATTTCAGTGTTTTTACAATATAGATGCCATCTTCTTCAGAATCTTTTCGAATCCGTATTTTGCCCTTCATATATCCATGTTTTTCACAATACGACAGGCTGTAATAATGTTTACCGTTAGGAGTAAACCAGCGTATTTTCCGTTTCAGATTTCTGTGACAGTAATAGCATTTTGTACTGCATACTTCTCTGTCTTTCAGAGCTTCCTGTTTATCCGGAAATTTACGGGAAATATATTTTGCATAGTCAGCAAAAACAATGTGAACTTCTTCTTTTCTGTTTGCCGGTTTATGAAAGAGATCAAAAGACAGATTTTTTTCTACATCACGATCCAGTCTGGCCAGTACTTTTGCGGTATAATAAGCATCGCTGAAAGCACGATGAAAGGGAATGTCTTTTTCAATGCCCAGAAAATCCACTGCATATTCCAGAGAACGACGGGATTTACGGTCCTCATAGGCGATGCTGAACAGCTTCTGAATATCCAGAAAGGAAAGCGGGCCGCAGGTCAGCGGTTCCATATGATAATAGGCCATATTGCGCTGAAGCTCTGTCAGATCCAGAGGACCCCAGGTGCCATAAATTATGTCATTGCCGCACCATTTTAGAAAACGGTCTGCCACATGTATAAATTCATCGCCTTTTTCCAGTTCTTCCATCTGCAGATGGATCAAATCTCTGGTGATCCTGTGCATTTCTTTATAGATACGGGGATGAATCAGTTCATGAAACTGGCCGATCATCTGTTTTTTATGATTCAATTTCACAGCGCCGATTTCTATGATCTCAAAAGGAATTTCTTTGATCTCTCCCTCAGGAAAGCTGCTTTGATTCCATTCCAGGTCAAATATGACATAATTCATCGTCTGCTCCTTCCTGTAAATACAGCAACGCTTCTTTCCTTCATAATAAATTCTCCGGTGATTTCCGGTGCCTGGGATTCTTCAAAAAAGGGTTTTTCTCCATAAGGAATCCCGGTATTTACCATCAGATTCCAGGAAAAATATTGTGGCAGATAAGGCAGAACGATTGTTTCAGGTTCCCAATAAGCGTTGATGCAAATATATACAATATCTTCTTTCTTTTCTTTTCGGTTATAACCTGCGTAAAGTACACCCAGTGTCCTTGTCTGGGTTGTGGTTTCTGACAGGTCGGGTGCGCCGTTGTGAATGCTGATAGAAGCATAGCCGGTTCCGGACTGTTCCAGATCCATACGGATAACAGAATGATTTTTCCGGAAAGTAATCATATACTGGAAAAATTCAAAAATATCTCTGTTTTTATCCAAAAGTGTCCAGTCCAGCCAGGAAATGATGTTGTCCTGACAATAGGAATTGTTATTTCCGAACTGGGTATTACCAAATTCATCTCCGGCCAGGAACATAGGAGTACCCCGGCTGCAAAGCAAAACAGCACAGGCATTTTTAACCAGGCGGTTACGAAGCTCATTGATGGCAGGATCGTCGGTTTCCCCTTCCACGCCGCAGTTCCAGCTTCGGTTGTCATCGGTTCCGTCAGTATTGTTCCAGCCGTTGGCTTCATTGTGTTTTGTGTTATAGGAATACAGATCATACAGAGGGAAACCGTCATGGCAGGTAATAAAATTTACGGAAGAATCATATCCCCGTCCATAGGATTTATACAGATCCGGCGAACCTGCAATCCTCAGAGCAGCTTCCGGAGCTGCCCACAGATCACCCTTTAAAAAACTGCGCAGACAGTCTCTGTATTTACCGTTCCATTCTGCCCACCGGTTCCAGGAAGGAAAAGTACCTACCTGATAAAGCCCGCCGGCATCCCAGGCTTCGGCAATCAGTTTTGTATTGCCCAGAATAGGATCCAGGGCAAGCTGTTTTAACAGAGGCGGATTATTCATAGGAGATCCGTCCTCATTACGTCCCAATATGGTAGCCAGATCAAACCGGAAGCCATCAATACGATAGTCTGTAACCCAGTAGCGGAGGCATTCCAGAATCATCTGCTGTACCATCGGATGGTTACAGTTCAGTGTATTGCCGCAGCCGCTGAAATTAAAGTAAGAACCATTCGGCGTAAGCATATAGTATATATTATTGTCAAAACCTTTAAAAGATATATAAGGTCCTCTTTCATTTCCTTCTGCGGTATGGTTAAATACCACATCAAGAATGACTTCAATGCCGTTTTTTTTCAGGTCACGGATCACTTCTTTCAGTTCCGTACCTTCCCGGTTGTACTCTCTGTCAGAATTATAGCTGGTATTGGGAGCAAAAAATCCCACCGTATTATAGCCCCAATAGTCCAGAAGCTGGCGTCCTTCTATCATGCGCATATCTCTGGTTTCATCAAATTCAAAAATAGGCATCAGCTCCACAGCATTAATTCCCAACTCTTTCAGGTAGGGGATCTTCTCCCGCAGGCCGGAAAAGGTTCCTTTATGGGTCACACCAGAGGACTGGTCTTTTGTAAAACCTCTGATATGCAATTCATAGATAATAAGATCTTCCATTGGGATCACAGACTGTTTTTCGATTTCCCAGTCAAAGTTATTGCGGACCACTCTGGCCCGGTAGCCGTTTTCATTGGAGGTAACGCCCCATACGCTCTGTCCGGCCACTGCTTTGGCATAGGGATCCAACAGGATATGGCTTTTGTCAAATATCAGTCCCTTATCAGGTTCGTATGGGCCATCCAGCCGGTAGGCGTATTCAAAGTTTTCGATTTTCAGTCCGAATACGATCATGGAATATACTTTTCCGATCCGGTAACGTTCGGGAAAGGGAATCACTGCAAAGGGTTCTTCTTCCCCCCTGTTATAAAGAAGCAGCTCACAGCTTGTGGCTCCCTGAGACTGTACCGTAAAATTGACACAGCTATTGGACAGGGCAGTGGCTCCATTTTGAGTATAAAATCCGGGACGGACTTCATATCCGTCTATGACATCCAATACTTTTAATTCCTGAATGGGCATAATTGATAAAGTATCCTGTTTTTCTGTCATAAGCATTTCCTCATTATATAATGTAAAGCAGCATACAGGCTGCCTGTTGTATGGTCTGTCCTGATTATTTTATCACAAACACCGTATGTTTCCTATGGATTTTGATATTTTTTCAGAATTTGTGTTTCTGCTATTTATTTTCCGCATTAAGTGGTGTAGAATACATGGATAAGAATGCAATTCACAGAAAGGTTATGGTATGCGGTTACGAAATATACCCGGTTCCCAGGAGATTGTTGACAAAAACCCTTTGGTGATTAAGGAGGCAGAGAAAACAAGAGGACTCTGGAGAGAGTTGTTTGGAAATGATCATCCTGTCCACATTGAAGTAGGAATGGGAAAAGGAAAGTTTCTGATGACATTGGCTGCTCTTCATCCGGAAATCAATTATGTGGGAATTGAACGTTATACCAGTGTGCTGTTGCGGGCACTGCAGAAAATAGAGGAAAATCCTCTGCCCAATCTGGTATTTGTCTGTATGGATGCGGCAGATCTGGAGCAGGTATTCGCAGAGGGAGAGGTTTCTAAAATCTATCTGAATTTTTCCGATCCCTGGCCTAAAGACAGACATGCCAAACGCAGGATGCCGTCCAGAGAATTTCTGATGCGGTATGACAAAATACTGGAGAAAAAAGGGAGGATTGAATTTAAAACAGATAACAGAGCATTGTTTGATTTTGCAGTGGAAGAGCTGGGACCGGCAGGATGGAAGGCAGAACAGATTTCCTATGATCTGCACAGCGATGCAGAACTGATGAAGGATAATGTGATGACGGAATACGAAGAAAAGTTTTCTTCCACAGGCAATCCGATCTGCAAATACATTGTGTATAGAACATAGAAATATCCGTAAAATATGTAAACAACAGTTGATTTGGAAGGATGAAAACGGAAAGGAAGGGAAAATATGGAATGTATATTAACAGATGCAAACTTTGAAACAGAGGTATTGCAGGCAGATTTGCCGGTGCTGGTGGATTTTTATGCCGACTGGTGTGTCCCATGTAAGATGATGGCGCCGATTGTAAAGGAAATGGCTGAAAAGTATGGCGGAAAAGTGAAAGTGGGAAAGATGAACGTAGAAGAAAATCCGGATGTTGCCGCAAAATACGGAATTATGTCCATACCGACTTTTATACTGTTTCAGAATGGTAAAAAAGTATCATCTGTCACAGGCGCCATTCCCAGAGATGAATTGGACGCTATGCTGCAAAATATATAATAAACAAGAGCTGTCATACCTTCTGAACCAATCAGTGGTATGCAGCTCTTTTTCACGGAGGTTTGGTCATATGTTTTTTGTATTTCTGGCCCTTTGGATGATATTCAATGGGAATTTCACCTGGGAGATTTTCTGGTTTGGTGTGGTTATTTCGGGGGTTATGTATGGATTTATCTGTAAATTTATGAATTTCAGCCCCAAAAAAGAGGTTATTATATGGGGGCGTTTTCTGTTGATTCTGAGATACATAGGGATATTGATCGCAGAAATCATCAAAGCCAATGTAACGACTATGAGACTGCTTTTTTCAGAGCAATATGAAATCGAACCGGTGCTGGTACGCTTCCGGACAACGCTGCGTACCAGGGTGGCAAGGGTACTGCTGGCAAATTCCATTACACTGACGCCGGGAACGATCACAGTGACTCTGGAAGGAGATGAGCTGACAGTGCACTGTCTGGACAAAACATTGGCAGAAGGGCTGTCTGACGGGATTTTTGTCAGGGAGCTGGAAAAACTGGAGCGGATGGAGGGATAAACAGGTTATGGACATGCTGGCAAATGCAAAAAATACAGTCTTTGCATCGGCTTTGATTATTCTGGCGATTATGCTGATGCTCTGCCTGCTTCGGGCAGTTTTGGGACCCAGGGTTGCAGACCGTATTGTGGCTGTGAATATGATGGGAACGATGGTTATGGTTATGATTTCCATATTGGCACTGAAGATGGGAGAGGGCTATCTGATTGATATTTGTCTGATTTATGCGATGGTCAGTTTTCTGGCTGTGATTGTGATTACGAAAGTCTATATGGGAGTATACAGAGAGCGGAAAAGCAGGAAAAAGGAGGATGTCAATGTTTGAATGGATCAGGTTTATTGCAGGAACCGGATTTCTGGCAACCGGGATTGTGATATTTGCCATAGAGCTGTATGGTGCATTTCACTATGATTATGTACTCAACAGAATGCATATGGCAGCCTTTGGGGATACTTTCGGAATCGGTGTTTCCCTTGTGGGGCTGATGCTGATCAATGGATTGGATTTTACAACTTTGAAGATGATGCTTGTGATTTTATTTCTCTGGTGTGCCTCACCGGTGTCCTCACATTTGATTGCCAGACTGGAAGCGGCGACCAATGAAAAACTGGAAGAACATATGGAGGTGGAGAAAGAATGAGCGTATTTACCTATTTATTAATGGGATTTCTGGTTCTTTGCGCCATTGCAGTGAGTTTGTCTAAAAATCTGCTGAATTCCATACTGATTTATATGTCCTTCAGTCTGGTGATGTCCATTATCTGGGTCATACTGGAATCTCCTGATCTGGCGATTACAGAGGCGGCGGTGGGGGCAGGTGTAACCAGTATTCTGTTTTTTGTTACTTTGAAGAAGATTCATGCTATAGATGAGAAGGAGAAGCATAAAAAAAATGAGCAGAAAAAAGACTGAAAAGGAATATGAGAAAACTTTTGCCTGCCATTTTTTCCGTTGGCTTCATGGGGAGAAAGATCTGTATGTGGGACAGATGGAGATGCGTCCTCAGGAAGTATATCAGGAAAGTAAAGAAGAGGCAGAGAAAAGACAGCGGGCAAAGAATATTCTGTTGAATAAAATTTATGGGAGAAAGAAAAGTAAAAGCATCAAATATCTGGAGCTGTTTTATCGTCTGGCTTCTATTTTGTTTTGTGGTATTTTGATTTACCTGCTGCTGTTAACCGTATCCTGGCTGCCGCCGATTGGAGTAGCTGACCGTCCTGTGAATAATGAGGTATCAAAGCGTTATATTGAAAAGGGGCTGGAAGAAACAGGCGCCATTAATATTGTCAGCGGTATGATACTGGACTATCGGGCGTTTGATACACTGGGGGAATCCCATGTGCTGTTTGTTGCCACCGTAACCGTATTGATTATGCTGCGGCTGGATAAGAAACATGACAATGGTACAGATCTGTCAATTGAGGAAGCCGAAGCAAACGATCGGAATTATGAACCGAAGAATGATGCGATATTGCAGATGAGCGCTTATGTGCTGGTACCGGCTATTATTTTATTTGGGATTTATGTGATTTTAAACGGCCACTTAGGTCCCGGCGGCGGGTTTTCCGGCGGCGCTATTATCGGGGCGGGTCTGATTCTGTATCTGAATGCTTTTGGATTTCAGAAAACAGAGCGGTTTTTTACAGAGAAAACCTATAAATGGATCAGTTTTGGTTCACTGTCTTTTTATTGTATTGCCAAAAGCTATTCCTTTTATACGGGTGCAAACCATATAGAAAGCATGATTCCCAAGGGAACACCGGGGGCTATTCTGAGCAGCGGGCTGATACTGCCGCTGAACATTGCAGTGGGGCTGGTGGTCGCATGTACCATGTATGCTTTTTATGCCATGTTCCGGAAAGGAGGGTTTTAAAATGGGTGGGAATCTACAGGCCAATATGCTGGAAGCGGTTTCCATGATTCTGTTTGGGATCGGATTTGGAAATCTGCTTTTGCAGAATAATCTGATTAAGAAAATCATCGGGCTGAATATTATGGATTCGGCTGTTTATCTGTTTCTGGCAGAAAAAGGATATATCAGAGGGCGTATAGCGCCAATTGTGGTAAACGGAGTACAGAGCGTCCAGGCGTACATCAATCCCATTCCCAGCGGGCTGGTACTGACGGGCATCGTAGTTTCCGTTTCCGTATCGGCACTGATGCTGTCACTGACCATACGTCTGTATCGAAGATATCATACATTGGATCTGGACCGGATCTCCATGATGATGAAAAGGGAGGAGTAACGATGGATTTTGTACAAAATATTCCTTTCTGTTCCATTTTGCTCACTTTATTTTCCGGGACGATCTGTTCCATGCTTTCAAAAAGAGCAGCAAAATGGGTGAATACGGCAGTGATCATAATTACAGGAGTGATGTCTGTCATACTGCTGCAATACCTTCTGTCTACCGGGGAAAGTTTTGTCTATTGGATGGGGCATTTCCCTGCGCCCTGGGGCAATGAAATACGGGCCGGTATTCTGGAGGCGGCAATGGCTCTGTTTTTCTGTATTATTATGCTGTTGTCCATGTGGGGCGGGCGGAAAAAACTGGACGAGGAAGTGGAGGAGAGCAAACACAATCTGTATTATATACTGGTGAATCTGCTGCTTTCTTCCCTGCTTGCGCTGATCTATACCAATGACCTGTTTACGGCTTATGTATTTGTGGAGATCAATACCATAGCAGCCTGCGGCCTGATTATGATACGTCAGATCGGACGTACGCTGGCAGCAGCAGTCCGGTATATGATTATGAGCCTGGTGGGTTCGGGGCTTTTGCTGATTGGCCTCTGTATGCTGTATGATCTGACAGGGCATCTTCTGATGTCCAATATACGGATAGAGGTGGCGGTCATTATGGCTGACGGGACCTATGCCATTCCTCTGGTGATTACAGTGGCTCTGATGGTTGTGGGACTGGCCATCAAAAGCGCCCTGTTTCCTTTTCATGCCTGGCTGCCGGATGCTTATGGATATTCCACGATTTCTTCGGCTGCCATATTGTCCTCTCTGGCATCCAAAGGTTATATTTTTCTGCTGATTAAAATTATTTACCGGGTAATCGGTTTTGAGGTATTTAACAGTACCCATATCATTAACGTACTGTTTGTATTTGGCCTGATGGCTATGATATTTGGTTCCCTGAGTGCCATCAAGGAAAGTGGTATCCGCAGAATGATTGCATTTTCTTCTGTGGCACAGGTGGGCTATATTTATATGGGAATCGGTCTGGGAACAAGGACAGGGATGATTGCCAGTGTATATCATATTTTTGCCCATGCGGCCGGAAAAGCGCTTTTGTTTATTTCAGTTATTGGACTGACAGATGTGTCAGGTTTTAGCAGACGGTTTGTGGATCAGACCGGAGCCGGATACCGGAATAAAATAGCAGGCATCGGTTTTACCGTAGGCTCTTTATCTATGGTGGGTGTGCCTGTATTTGCAGGGTTTATCAGCAAGATTTTATTTGCCCAGGCAGCGGTGAAAAATACAGGCAAGCTGATGCCTACGATGATTGTTCTGGCGATCAGTACCATATTAAATGCTATTTATTTTATGAAAACAGTCATTCGTATCTATACACCTTGTCCGGACTGTCCTTATGAAGGGATCGCAATGAAAAAGGAAAAGCTGTATGCGGTATCAATTATTTTGTTTGTTGCACTGAACATAGCACTTGGAATGTCGTCGCAGCCTGTGGTGGATGCCATTGCATCGGGGCTTGATATGTTCGGTTAGGAGGGAGAAGGAATGAAAGAATCAATAGTGGTATTATTTCCTGTTATACTTCCGATTATTATGGGGCTGATTGTCTGGTGTGCTCCTTTTGCCAAAAAGCGCAGCGTTATGATTGTCTGTACGGCAGCAGGTCTGATTATGACGTCGGTGTCAGTTGTAGGAGTGCTTTCCCAGAAGGCGGACAGCTATACCCTGATGTATCTGACAAGGACATTGCCGGTCTATTTTCATATTGACAGCACAGGAAAGGTGTTTGCTCTGTTTCTCATTGTGGTCTGGCTGTGTGCCGGTGCATTTGGATTTGCCTATATGAAGCATGAAAAAGAGGAAAATCGTTATTTTGGCTGTTATCTGGTTGTATTTGGGATTCTGCTTGCATTGGATTTTTCGGGAAATATCATTACTTTCTATCTGTGTTATGAATTTGTGACATTGTTGTCGTTTCTTTTGGTGTTACATACCAGATCCAGAGAAGCGATTATGGCAGGATTGAAATATCTGTTTTATTCTTTCTGCGGTGCCTATATGGTTTTGTTCGGCGTGTATATTCTGTACCGGTATTCGGACACGCTGGCTTTTCGGGCGGGCGGGATATTGAATCCGGAACTGATCCGGGGCAAAGAACCGTTTTTGCTGTGGGTGGTGTTTTTTATGATTTTGGGGTTCGGAGTAAAGGCAGGTATGTTTCCCATGCATGGATGGCTGCCCACAGCCCATCCGGTGGCGCCGGCGCCGGCTTCTGCGGTCCTGTCAGGCATCATTGTGAAATGTGGTGTCCTGGGTATGATCCGTACCGTCTATTTTCTGTTCGGGACAGAGTTGATCCGGGGAAGCTGGGTACAACAGGTATGGCAGGGGCTTGCATTGTTTACTGTATTTATGGGTTCCATGCTGGCATACCGTGAAAAGGTATTGAAAAAACGGTTGGCTTATTCCACGGTCAGTCAGGTTTCCTATATATTGTTTGGTCTTGCAGTGATGAATCAGACCGCACTGACGGGTGCATTTTTGCATGTAGTCAGTCATGCGTTTATCAAATGTACGCTGTTTTTATGTGCCGGTGCTTTTATCATCCAGACAGGAAAGACAAGGGTGGAAGAACTGGTGGGGATCGGTAAGGAAATGCCGGTGCTTGTGTGGTGTTATACCATCTGTTCACTGGCATTGGTGGGGATACCGCCCACAGGTGGATTTCTCAGTAAGTGGTATCTGGCGATGGGCTCCCTGAAAGAATATGGAAGCACTCATTCTCTGTTTTCCTGGCTGGGACCGGTGGTTTTACTGGTCAGTGCGCTGCTGACAGCCGGCTATCTGCTGCCTGTCACAGTGCGGGGATTTTTTCCGGGGAAAGAGTTTGATTATGAACGGCTGGAAAAAAAAGAACCGGAAATCGCTATGCTGCTGCCGGTTATCATACTGACAATATTGTCAGTTTTTGTGGGGGTATTTCCGGAAGCAGTGACCGGATGTATCGCCGGACAGATTCAGTAAAGCGGAAGGAGGAATGTATATGAAACCAATCATGATGTTTATTGCCGTATTGCTTCCCATTCTGACAGGTATATCGATTCCTTTGCTGCCCTTCCGCAAACGGGGATGGATGATGGTATTTCTGGAAGGAATGGTGATTCTCAATACATTGCTGGTATTTGCCCTGATCGGAAACCGGCCGGAAGAAATGCTGGCTATTGTAAAATTTACAGGTGATCTGACACTTTCTTTCCGGATAGACGGAATGAGTATGGTATTTGGTGCGCTGGCTGCAGCGCTCTGGCCGCTGGCAACTCTGTATGCTTTTTCCTACATGGAAGGAGAGAGGCGTGAAAAGATATTTTTTATGTTTTACACCGTTACCTATGGGATTACGCTGGGAATCGCCTTTGCAGAAGATCTGATGACCATGTATTTCTTTTATGAACTTCTGACACTGGTGACAGTTCCGTTGGTGATGTTTACTATGTCGAGAGAAGCGATTCTTGCCAGCCGAAAATATCTGTATTATTCTCTGGGCGGTGCAGCGTTCGGTTTTTTGGGGATGATTTTTATTTTTGTATATGGTTCCCCGGATTTTGTCATGGGAGGTTCTCTGAATATAGCCAAAATCGGAGATCGTACCAATCTGCTTTTGTTGATTTATGTGTTGGCGTTTCTGGGATTTGGTGTAAAAGCCGCGGTCTGTCCCTTTAATTCCTGGCTGCCGTCTGCAGGTGTGGCGCCCACACCGGTTACTGCCCTTCTGCATGCGGTAGCAGTGGTAAAGGCCGGTGCATTTGCCATTATCCGGCTGACTTATTATTGTTTTGGGACAGAATTTTTGAAGGGTACCTGGGCACAGACTGTGGTGATGTCCATTACCATTGTGACGATTGTATATGGATGCAGCCGGGCAGTGAAGGAGACACATATGAAAAGGCGTCTGGCTTATTCCACCATCAGCAATCTTTCTTATATCCTGTTTGGGGTGACGATTATGACACCTTTGGGACTGGCAGGTGCGCTGACCCACATGGTATGCCATGCCGTGATGAAAATTTGTTCTTTTTTCTGTGCAGGGGCAGTGATACACAGGAGCGGAAAAACTTTTGTGTATGAACTGGATGGACTTGGAAAAAGGATGCCCCGAGTATTTGGGCTTTTTACAATATCTGCTTTGGCACTGATGGGGGTACCGGGACTGTGCGGGTTTATCAGCAAATGGAATCTGGCACAGGCGGCTGCAGAAAGTGGTGGGCTTTCGATTGTAGGAATCGGGGCGCTGCTTATTTCGGCACTTTTAACAGCCATTTATATGCTGACCATAGTGGTACGGGCATTTTTTCCGGCGGCTGATGTTTCCTGTGAAGCACTTGCAGAAGTACACGATGCGGACTGGTATATGCTGCTTCCATTGTTTGCATTTGCTGCTGCGATGCTTGTGATCGGCCTGTATTCCACACCATTGACAGAGTTTTTAACAAGGGTTTCAGAAGGCGTTTATTAGGGAGGCAAAAAGATGAATGAGATGATGACGGCAGCAGGAGGGAATCCGGTTCTGCCACTTGGTGTGATGCTCCCTTTTCTGGGCGGACTGGTGGTCTATGGGATTGGAAGAAAGCATAAAAAAGCAAGGGACTATGCAGCCATTCTGGTGGGATTTACAGAATTTCTGCTGTTTCTGGGATTGTTTTTTGAGTACCGGAACATGGGGCGGCAGTGGTTTGGGCTGCCGGATGTATGCGGTTTTGGAATCTATTTTACATTGGATGGTTTTCGGGCCATATATGGCCTGACGGCTTCGTTTATGTGGCTGGTGACAACAGTCTTTTCAGAAGAATATCTGTCCCGCTATCGAAACAGGAACCGCTATTATCTGTTTACGCTATTTACTCTGGGAGCAACTACGGGTGTGTTTTTGTCAGCAGAGCTTATGACTACTTTTCTCTTTTTTGAAATCATGTCGTTTACCTCTTACGTATGGGTAGTACATGATGAGACAAAAGAAGCGCTCAGGGCAGGGGAGACCTATCTGGCCATTGCCGTAATCGGCGGGCTGGTGATGCTGATGGGTCTGTTTTGTCTGTATACCAGTTTAAGTGCAGGGGTATCCGGCCCTCTCTGGATCGATGAACTGACGATGCGGGTTCTGAGCCGTTCCTCCATTTTTCTGCTCTGGCCTGCCGGCCTGTGCCTGCTCTTTGGATTTGGTGCAAAAGCCGGGGCGTTTCCTCTGCATATCTGGCTGCCCAAAGCCCATCCGGTGGCCCCGGCCCCGGCCTCTGCCCTTTTATCGGGTATGCTGACCAAAGCGGGAATATTTGGCATTATCATTGTGAGTTGCCAGATATTCTGGCACAACCGGATATGGGGAACCCTGATTTTGATGATCGGTGTGATTACGATGGTGCTGGGAGCGGTACTGGCCCTGTTTTCTGTTAATATTAAGAGGACGCTGGCCTGCTCTTCCATGTCTCAGATCGGATTCATCCTGGTGGGCATCGGTATGTGCGGCCTGCTGGGAGAGGAAAATGTTTCTGCCGTGCGGGGCACTCTGCTGCATATGGTAAATCACTCTCTGTTCAAACTGGTACTTTTTCTGGCGGCAGGTGTAATCTATATGAATGTGCACAGACTGGATTTAAATGAGATACAGGGATTTGGGCGGAACAAACCGCTTTTTCATCTGATATTTCTGGCGGGTGCACTTGGAATAGGGGGCATACCGCTGTGGAGCGGATACATCAGCAAAACACTGCTCCATGAAAGCATTGTGGAGTACAGGAACTTGCTGGAAACAGGAGCAGGACCATTGTTTTTAACTGCCGGATGGATGATAATAGTCGAATGGATTTTCCTGATCAGCGGCGGGCTGACGGTTGCTTATATGACAAAGCTGTACATTTGTATTTTTGTGGAAAAGAACAGGGATCCGGAAAAGCAGAAAGCCTATGACGCTCTGAAAGGAAACTATATGAGCCGGGTCAATGCATGTATGCTGGCCTGCTGCGGTGGGATTCTCACCCTGTTTGGTATGATGCCCGGCAGGTTTATGAATTTTCTGGCAGATATGGGACAGGGATTTTTTGCCTGTGAGGGAACGACGCCGCCTGTCGGTTATTTTTCTGTGGGAAATCTTCAGGGCGCCTTGATTTCTCTTGTGGTGGGTACTGCCATTTATCTCTTGGTTGTACGGATCTGTATGATGGGCCGTTGCGGAGACGGCAGCAGAATCTATCTTAACAGATTCAGTGAAAAGCTGGATCTGGAAACTATCTGCTATCGTCCGTTACTGCTTACCGTTCTGCCTTTTGTGTTTGGTGTAATCTGCAGGATCGGAGACTGTCTGATGGATGTGCTGGTGGTTTTCCTTCGAAAAACCATTTACCGGGAAAGTGCACTGCCTTACGAACTGACGGAAGGCACACAGATCACACATCTGGCAGGGCAGATATTGGATCATCTGATCTATGGATGGAAACGGCTGAGGGCATTGGGAAAAGAAAAAAAGCCTTCCTGTAACAGGAGAATGGAACACAGGCTGGCGGCAATTCATTCTGCAGTCAGTGAATACAATACGGCGGTTTCGCGAAGTATGTCCTTTGGATTGTTTTTGTTTTGTGTGGGATTTTTAATGACAGTACTGTATTTGCTTTATTATTATTTCTGAGATATATAACCTCATGAACCAGAACAAGGGTTGTCCATATTTAAGATGGACAACCCTTGATTTATAACAGTCAAAAATCAGCAGAACATGTTCTATGATTTTGTTATTTGCTTTTTTCATTTTCTGTATTTTCATCAAATAAAGAGGCAAGAATCGAGGTGGTTTTGGTGATTTCTGCCACGGATTTCTCGATGTCATTATAGATCACAGCCGACTGAGAGGAAAGATCCTGCATACTTTTTGCCACAACAGCAAATCCCAGTCCTGCTTCCCCGCTTCTGGCAGCTTCAATACTGGCATTCAGAGACAGGATTTTCTGGCGGTTGGCTATGGATTTTAAATGGCTGGTGTTATCATTGATCGCCTGAATCAGATTTGTGGAATTTTGTACCTCTTTCTGCAGTACATCGAGGCGGTCTGCATTTGAAAATTTGAAATATTCCAGATTGACAAGCTGATTTACGATGATACCCAGCAGTTCTGCAGCCGAGCGTATTTTTTCTTCTGTGCTGACCGGTACTTTGCGCAGCGCCCTGACATACTGCTCCGGATCAATTCCCAGTTCCCGTGCAATATCGCGGAACTTTTCCTCATCAGGAGGATTGGGAAGTACCTGTCCACCGATGATGGCCCCCAGTTTTTCTTCATTTACAACGATGTCCACGGAAAAATCCATCAAACCTGCGTGACAGAAATAAGTTCCGCTGCCTTCCTTGTCACATTTGATACAACGCCGGTTGCCTTCCGGACAGCCGCGGGTATATTTCATACAAAAATCGGTAAAATTACTGCCTTTTGTAATGTATTCTCCATTGCTGTCCACAGCGATGGCAGCCAGGCCCGTGGAGTTGGAAAACTTGTCCTGTATTTCCTGTAATTTTTTCAGATCCATAAAATCTTTGATTTGCATATAAGGAACCCCCTTCCCTTTCAACAGTATACTATAAAGGGAAAAATCTTACAATATGATTCCGGATAATATAAACTTATATATTTTCTGCAATCCGGATATCTGCCGCCACATAATTCCGCTCTTTTTCCGGTAATTCCCCTGCTGTCAGATAATTGAACAGGATATCAAGAGACTGGGATCCCTGTAAAAAAGGCTGTTGACATATGGTGGCGGAAATCAGGCCGTCCAGAACAAAACAGCGGGTAGTGTCCACCCGGTCATGGGTAATGATGGTTATGGTGTGTTCCCGGTGCAGGGCAATCACTGCCTTGCATCCTCCATAGACACCTCCGGCAGCAAAATAAAGGGCATTGATTTCCGGATGGTTCTGTAAAAGAGTCTGGGTTACATGGAAGCTCTCCACCTCATCATCCTGATTCTGAATGGTAGCAGCCACATGAATGTGAGGATACTTCTTTTCAATACAGTTGCGGAATCCCGCCACCCGGTCCGTATGACAGAGAACCTGCTGAGATCCCAGGACAATGCCTGCCTGTATTTCGCCTCTTGTCATCAGGCCCATCAGTCCTCCTGCGGTTTCACCGGAAAGGAAATAGTTGCTTCCTACATAAGCGATCCGCCGGGAATGGTCAATGTCTGTATTGACTGTGACAACAGGAATCCCCATATCATAGAGGCTGTTGATTTTCTCTGTGATGACGGGAGCATTATAAGGTGCAAGGACGATACCGTGTACCTCCTGGGAAAGCAGCTCTTCTATGGCAGCAATCTGCTGGGAAGCATCATAGGAGATCTGTCTGACCAAAACGGAGCAGTTATAGCCTGCAAGCCGCTCTTCCTGATAGCGGACTCCTTTCATGACTTCATCAAAAAAGGGATTGCTGTTGCCAAACAGAATCACGCCCAGTTTCAGTCTTTTTTTCTGGGCGGCAAGGGTAAGCCCGGCCCTGTTGGGTTTATAATCCAGTGCCCTGGCAATTTCCAGGACCTTTTCTGCTGTTTTGCTGCTGACACTCCCGCGGTTGTTCAGAACCCGGTCCACTGTGCCCCGGGAAACGCCGGACAGCTCGGCAATCTCTTTGATGGTAGCCATGTGTGTCCCCTTCCTTCTTTTATCTGTATGCCGGTATTACAAAGGTAGCATGGCATGCACGGTCTGTCAATGATACAGGCACACAAATTTATGTGCGTGCACGTTTTCGTGATATTCCACAAACGAGACGTGAAAAATAGCAAAAATTATCTGGAATTTCGTGCATTATTACGAAAAAACAGGGAAATGGAAAAACCGTATTGATTTTTTGAATTGATAAATGTATGATAAAGGAAACGTGCACGTGCACGGAAAATCTGAGACGCTCAGATGAACATGTACGATACAAGGAGGGTACAAAATGCTGTATGTAGGTATTGACTTGGGGACATCGGCGGTGAAACTTCTGCTGATGAATGAAAAGGGTGAGATACAGAAAATCGTTTCAAAAGAATATCCGTTATTTTTCCCCCATCCGGGCTGGTCTGAGCAGAACCCGGAGGATTGGTATACACAGAGTATGGAGGGATTAAAAGAACTGTTGGCTGACTGTGATAAGACACAGGTGGCAGGCATCAGTTTTGGAGGACAGATGCATGGACTTGTGATCCTGGATGAAGCGGACCAGGTAATCCGTCCGGCGATTCTGTGGAATGACGGAAGGACCAGTGAGGAATGCGATTATCTGAATCAGGTCATTGGAAAAGATAAACTGTCCGAATATACGGCCAATATCTCTTTTACCGGTTTTACGGCGCCCAAGATTCTGTGGGTAAAGGATAAAGAACCGGATAATTTTGCAAAAATACGGAAAATCATGCTTCCCAAAGATTATCTGGCATATAAGCTGACCGGTGTACACTGTACGGATGTATCGGATGCATCGGGTATGCTACTGTTCGATGTGAAGAACAGGTGCTGGTCCAGAGAGATGTGTGAGATCTGCGGCGTAAAAGAGGAGCAGCTTGCCAGAGTGTATGAGAGCTATGAAGCAGTAGGTACACTGCTTCCTGAGATTGCAGCAGAGCTTGGCATAAGTGCGGATGTTAAAGTAGCGGCAGGTGCAGGTGACAATGCGGCCGCAGCAGTAGGCACAGGTACCGTGGGCGACGGGATGTGTAATATTTCACTGGGTACCAGCGGGACCGTGTTTATTTCTTCCAGAAATTTCGGAGTGGACAAGTTCAATGCACTGCATTCCTTTGCCCATGCAGACGGTCATTATCATCTGATGGGATGTATGCTCAGTGCCGCTTCCTGTAATAAATGGTGGATGGATGAAATCATCGGTACAAAGGAATACGGGGAAGAGCAGAAAAAGATTACAAAGCTGGGAGAAAACAAAGTATTTTTCCTGCCGTATCTGATGGGAGAGCGTTCTCCTCATAACAATCCCAATGCAAGGGGAACTTTTATCGGTATGACAATGGATACCACCAGAGCGGATCTGACCCAGGCGGTGCTGGAAGGTGTGGCATTTGCCCTTCGTGACTCTTTTGAAGTGGCAAAAGAGCTGGGGATCCGGATAGAACGGACAAAGATCTGCGGCGGCGGCGCCAAGAGTCCTCTTTGGAAACAGATCATTGCCAATGTACTGAACATTAAGGTGGATGTGCTGGAAAGTGAAGAAGGCCCGTCTATGGGCGGTGCGATGCTGGCAGCCGTTGCCTGCGGAGAGTATGGCAGTGTGGAGGAGATTGCAGACCGTCTGGTAAAGGTTGTGGATACAGTGGAACCTGAACCTGCGCTTGCAGAGAAATATGAAGCACGGTATCAGCAGTTCCGGAAGATATATCCTGCATGCAAAGAACTGTTTGATGTGATCGTTTAATGTGCGGCTTAATTTAGGAAGATACATTTCTATATAAAGTACAATGGAAAGAAGAAAGGGGCAGAATATGAAAATTTACAATGTGGCAGATCCGAAATTCAGGAGATATGGCCAGGTCCTTCAGGGCTATGACTTCACCGGGCTTCTGGAGGCGATGAAGGAGACACCATTGCCTGAGGATGTGGTGTATGAGCCTTCGGTGGAAGCACTGGAAGCACTTCCGATCTGCAAAGAGTTTTCCAGCCGTGGATATGGAGAAATGCCGATTCAGATCGGATACTGCAACGGCAACAACCATAAGCTGAATGCACTGGAATATCACAGAGATTCCGAACTGAATATTGCGGCGACGGATCTGATCCTGCTGCTGGGCCGTCAGGAAGATGTGGAAGAAGACTATACTTATGATACATCCAAAGTGGAAGCATTCCTGCTTCCCAGAGGCGTGGGTGTGGAGCTGTTTGCCACCACACTGCATTATGCACCCTGTAATGCAGACGACGGGGGATTCCGGGATGTAGTGGTTCTTCCCAAAGGAACCAATTATCCACTGCCCGGTGCACATGAGGCCGGCGGAGAGGATGCGCTGCTGGCCGCAACCAATAAATGGCTGATCGGCCATGAAGAAGGCGGTCTGCCGGAAGGCAGCTTCCTGGGTCTTAAAGGTGAGAATCTTACAATATAATATAAAAGTATAAGGAGGACAAAGCAATGAACAACATTCCCAAAATCAAGTTAGGTCTTGTGGCTGTAAGCCGTGACTGTTTCCCGGAAAGTCTTTCCGTGAACAGAAGAAAAGCGCTGGTAGAGGCTTATCAGGCGAAGTATGATGCGGCAGATGTTTATGAATGCCCTATCTGTATCGTGGAAAGTGAAATTCATATGGTACAGGCACTGGAGGATATCAAGAAAGCCGGCTGCAATGCACTCTGTGTATATCTTGGAAACTTCGGCCCTGAAATTTCCGAGACATTGCTGGCAAAACATTTTGACGGACCGAAAATGTTTATTGCGGCAGCAGAAGAGAGCCAGAACGATCTGTCCGACGGACGCGGCGATGCTTACTGCGGTATGCTGAACGCAAGCTATAACTTGAAGCTGCGTAATATTCAGGCATATATTCCGGAATATCCGGTGGGAACCGCTGAAGAATGTGCTGACATGATCCATGAGTTTTTACCTGTGGCAAGGGCTCTGGCAGGTCTGTCTGAGTTGAAGATCATCAGCTTCGGTCCCAGACCGTTAAACTTCCTGGCATGCAATGCACCCATTAAACAGCTCTATAATCTGGGTGTTGAGATTGAGGAAAATTCTGAGCTGGATCTGTTTGAAGCATTTAATAAGCATGCAGACGATCCCAGAATCCCGGCTAAAGTAGAGGAAATGGCAGCAGAGCTGGGCACAGGCAACAAGAAACCGGAAGTGCTTCCGAAACTGGCACAGTATGAGCTGACACTGCTTGACTGGGTGGAGGAACACAGAGGTTACAGAAAATATGTTGCCATTGCCGGAAAATGCTGGCCTGCATTCCAGACCCAGTTTGGTTTCGTTCCCTGCTATGTGAACAGCCGTCTGACAGGAATGGGCATCCCGGTATCCTGTGAAGTGGATATCTATGGCTGCCTGAGCGAGTTCATCGGGACCTGTGTCAGCGAAGATGCAGTGACTCTGCTGGATATCAACAATTCCGTACCGGCAGACATGTACAAAGAAGCAATAGAAGGCAAATTTGATTATACACATAAAGACACCTTTATGGGCTTCCACTGCGGCAACACCTGCTCCTCCAAGCTGTCCTTCCATGAGATGAAATATCAGAAGATCATGGCAAGAAGCCTGCCGGTAGAAGTGACCAACGGTACATTGGAAGGAGACATTGTTCCCGGTAATATCACATTCTTCCGCCTTCAGTCCACGGCAGATGCAAAGATCCGCGCTTATGTGGCAGAAGGTGAAGTACTTCCGGTGGCAACCAAGTCCTTTGGTGCAATCGGCGTATTTGCCATCAAGGAAATGGGCAGATTTTACCGCCATGTACTGATTGAGAAGAATTATCCTCATCATGGTGCGGTTGCGTTCGGCCATTTTGGAAAAGCTCTGTTTGAAGTATTCAAGTATCTGGGCGTTCCGATGGAGGATCTGAACTACAACCAGCCTGGGCATGTACCGTATCCGACAGAAAACCCGTTTGCATAAACTGCCAGGGATTGTTCAGATTGGAGGCAGAAAACCAAAAACGGAAAAAAGAGAAAAAAAACTTGAAAATTTTTTCAAAATCCTCTAAAGTATTTTAAAGTTGCACCGATATAAAAAGTGTAAAATACAGATGCAGCACAACCGCGCAGAGTGCAGCGTCAGAGAAATGGTAATAGGCGGGGGTTTTCTAGAGACCTCCGAATATTATAAACTAAAATCAGTAACAACATGGGCAAAAGGAATTGCTTATGTATTTATAATCGGCCAGAAGCCGAATAACAAGGAGGTAAATTATGGTAGTACAACACAATCTAACAGCGATGAACTCTAACAGAATGTTAGGCGTTACCACAAGCCAGCAGGCAAAGGCTACAGAGAAATTATCATCCGGATATAAGATCAACCGTGCAGCTGATGATGCAGCAGGTCTGGCAATTTCCGAAAAAATGAGAAAACAGATCAGAGGTCTTACACAGGCATCTGCAAACGCACAGGATGGTATCTCTGCAGTGCAGACAGCAGAAGGTGCACTTACCGAAGTGCACGATATGCTTCAGAGAATGAACGAACTGGCAGTTAAATCAGCAAACGGCACAAACTCCGTTTCCGACCGTGAAGCGATCCAGGCTGAAATTGATCAGTTGGTAACTGAAATTGATCGTGTTGCTGAGACAACCAAGTTCAATGAAACATACCTGCTCAAAGGTGACAGAACTGCTGTTAAGGGATATTCCTACAGCTATGCTACTGTTACGGCTGGTTCCACAGTTCAGCCCGCACAGGCTGCAAACATTAAGAATGCAGCAGGCGTTACAGGCGTTCTGAACGTTGACGAAGCAACCGGACTTTCTGCACAGATCAGCTTCAGCTCCAAAGCAAATTCTGCAGCACAGAATGAAATCGCAAACTCTCTGAAGAATCAGGGTCTGAACATCACCGTAGAGTTGACGACAGACAATACCGATTCTCAGTCCGTAGGCAAGCAGGAAGCAAAATACAGCATTTCCCTGAACGGTGCTGTAGCTGACAAATATACAATCACAGCTACCACTAAGGCGGATGCACCTGATCAGACCGGATCTATGAAGTTCTACATCAAGGATAAGAGCGGTCAGACAATCGCAACCGTTACTGCAATGGGTATTGCTGCAGCAGGTGTAACAGCAGGCGCTGGCAAGATTAATAGCGATGGTACTGTAAGCACAGGCGTTATGTCACGTGTTGACGGTATCTACTCTGCAAACGTTATGGCAAGCAAGGCTCAGGCAGCTTACACAGAAGGCGAGCAGTATGCATTCTATGACGTAGACGGCAACAAACTTTCTTCCAATTCGTTGAATAAGTACTTCACGGCTGAAGTGGTGAACGGCAGTGTAACTGTAGCTGCAACACCGAATGCTCCTTATGTATATGATGCAACGGGCAACAAGATCAACATCACCAAGATGGCAAGCCAGGTTAAGGCTAACCAGGATGTAACCGGTACACTTCAGGTAAGACTTCATGTAGGTGCTGACGCAACAAGCAACAACCAGATCACCATGAACCTGGATGCTATGACAGCTAAGGGATTGGGCGTAGTAGGACTTCGTGTAGACGGTACTGATGATACCAATGCAAGAAATGCAATTGAGACCATCAAGGCTGCTATCACCAAAGTATCCTCTCAGCGTTCCGCACTTGGTGCTGTTCAGAACAGATTAGAGCACACCATCAACAACCTGGATAACGTTGTTGAGAACACCACAGCTGCTGAAAGCCAGATCCGTGATACAGATATGGCATCTCAGATGGTTGAGTACTCCAAGAACCAGATTCTTGCACAGGCAGGTCAGTCTATGCTTGCACAGGCTAACCAGTCCAACCAGGGCGTACTGTCCTTACTGCAGTAATCTGACGGGTAGCTCAGATATAAGACTTGGAAAACGGCCGGGCAGCCGGTACGTTTCAAAAGGGAATCCGCATGGATTACCCGCCATACAGGAAGGGGCGGCTTCAAAACCGCCCTTTCTTTTTATCGAAGAGTACAGAAAGGGAGGGAACCCATGAATAAGAAAAAGCCGTTACTCACTATATCACTGCTGTCCTGCGGGAGACAGAAAACCCTTCGGAAATGTCTGGATTCTATTATGCCGCTGATGGAGAAGGTGGACAGTGAGCTGATTATTGTGGATACCGGATGCGATGAGGAAACCAGGGCAATGATGCAGGTATATACGGATCAGATCATTCCGTTTACCTGGTGTGATGATTTCTCCAAAGCCAGGAATGCAGGAATGCAGCAGGCCAAAGGGGAATGGTTTATGTATCTGGATGATGATGAATGGTTTCTCGATACAAAAGAAATCGAGGATTTTTTCCTGTCCGGAGATTATAAAAACTATTGCTATGCCTGCTATGTCCAGCGTAATTATATGAATTACAACAGGCAGATTTATACCGATGCCTGGGTATCCCGTCTGGTTCATCTGCGTCCGGGAGTTCGTTTTATCGGCGTGATTCATGAGTACTTTTTTCCGATTCAGGATCCCTGTAAGCTGCTTCACTCTATGGTGGAGCATTTTGGATATATTTATGCCACCAAAGAGGAAGAACGGCAGCATATCAAACGGAATACGGTACTTTTGCAGAAGGTGATGAAAAAGGAGCCGAATGTGATCCGCTGGTGGATCCATCTGCTGCAGGAGTATCGGGCGGCTGAAGAGTTCCAGCAGATGCAGGAGCTGTGCCGGGACGGGATACGGCATTTCCGGAATTTTAATGATAAGATTACCAACCGGGACAGAGGGTCTTTTTATTGCGGACTGGTAGAAGCAGAGCTTTTGTCGGCTTATTATGAGCAGGCGGAAGAGGATATCAGGTATGGCCTGAAAGACAAACGGAATACCCAGATGTGCCAGATGCGCCTGTACAATCTGGGGGCAGAGGCTTATTACAGGCAGAAGAAATATGAGGAAGCAAGAGAATGCTGTGAGAAGTATCTGGAGTTTTATGAAATTCTGAAAGATGATGAAAAGGAACGGGTGGAACAGGAAGCCTTCTTTGTTTTGAATGCCCTGGAACCTGCAGGACTGTACAGTACCCTGTGCTATTATATTCTTTCTGATTTTTATCTGGGAGAAACCGGAGCTTTTAAAAAGCATTTCTGGGATTTTGCCTGGGATGGCGTACTGATGCTGAACAAAGGCTTTATCAAAGATGTTGTGGAATTTATGTCAAAACTTCCCTATGACGAGGCATTTGTAAAGGGCGCCCAGACAATGATCAATTGGAAGGGACTGAACGAATTTTGGGATAAAGTAGATGAAATTGAGAAGAAAGCTGTTGTATCCCCGGAAGCGGAAGAGCAGTTCTGGCATCTGGCAAAGATCATTTCTCAGTTAGAATCTGAGAATCACTATATCTGGTATCTGCGTATCTTATACAGTGACCACATTGGAGAAGTGGAGGATCTGGATAGCTGTTATCAAAAACTGTTCCACTATGTGGCGGATATTTTTCAATTGGATGACAAAATATTTGCCATTGCAGAAAAATATAATCTGGATCTGGGCGCCCGGTTTGCGGAGATTCCATTTGATCAGTGGAAGCTGGGAATTGATTCTTTCTTTTCCAATACCTCTTATGAGAAAGTATTGGAGCGGGCGGCTATTGTAGAACGCAGTATCGACAAAGAAACAGAAAATGAAAGACTGACGGCCAGATATCAGTATTTCTTCATGAAAACAGCAGAAGTGAAGATTGTATATGGTTACAGCAAAACGGATTTTGGAGCGCTGCAGGAGTGTCTGAGGGACTTTTCCGATAAATGTCTGCTGTTCTATCAGAGATATTTTAAGGACAATGCTTTTTCCGGAGAGATGGAACTGCTTCCTGCGCCCTGCCGTGCAGCGGTTAAGTTTCATCAGCTTCTGGAAGCGCAGAAAACAGGAGACAGACAGCAGATTGGCGACTGTCTGAAACATGCGGTAGGCGTGTTTAAAGATTTTGACAATGCGGTCAAAGCCTATGCGGCTCTTTTTGCAGAAGCGGAAAAAGCGAAGCTGGAAGCAGAGCGGGCGGCACAGATATCCCCGGAGATGCGGATGCTGGCAGAACAGATCAAGGGAAAGATTCGCTCCCTGCTGGCTCAGGGGATGGCACCGGAAGCATTTCAGGTATTGCAGCAGTTGAAAACATTTATTCCGGATGATCCGGAGATCACAGAACTGGAAAAAGAAATTACACTGAGATTTTCCTGAAATAATATGGCTTCCGCCAGATCGATAACGGTAATCGACCTGGTGGAAGCCGTTTTTTGTGACAATAGAAAGTTTGCACAACATGCTTTCTATTGTTTACGGCAATGGTTTTCAGGAAAAAAGAGATGTGCTATACTAAGCTGATAAGAAAGATTTGAAATGAGGAGGCATATATGCTGTTCAGTTCCATGATTTTTTTATGGCTGTTTTTGCCGGTGGTATTTCTTGTCAGCAGGGTGCTGGGGACCAGAGGGCAAAATGTGTTTCTTTTGCTTGCCAGTCTGTTTTTTTATGCCTGGGGAGAGCCAGGATATGTCCTTTTGATGCTGTTTTCCATTTTTCTGAACTGGAGCTGCGGCATGCTGTTGGAACGGTTTCCCACTGCCCGAAAAGGCATTCTGTGGACAGATATTGTATTGAATCTGGTTTTGCTTGGATATTTTAAGTATCTGGGATTGTTTGTCCGCACCCTGAATCATCTGATGCCGGGCGAAGGGCTGACACTGCCTCAGATTGCGCTTCCCATCGGAATTTCTTTTTTTACCTTTCAGGCACTGTCTTATGTAATTGATGTGTATCGGGGCGAATGTGAAGTGCAGCATAATCTGCTTTCTCTGGCGCTGTATATTTCATTTTTTCCCCAGTTGATTGCAGGCCCCATTGTCAAATATAAGGATGTGAACGAGCAGATTGCAGAACGGACTCAGAGCAGAGAAAAGCTGGTATCGGGGATTCGCCGCTTTATTTATGGATTGGCGAAAAAAGTGTTGATTTCCAATGTACTGGCACAGAGCGCAGACCGTATTTTTGCATTACATGCAGGGGAACTTAGTGGTGCATTGGCTTGGACGGCAGCTTTTCTGTATACCTTTCAGATCTATTATGATTTTTCCGGCTATTCGGATATGGCCATAGGGCTGGGCAGAATGTTTGGATTTGAATTTCATGAAAATTTCAGGTATCCGTATCTGTCCCTGTCTGTCCGTGAGTTCTGGCGCAGGTGGCATATTTCATTGAGTACCTGGTTTCGGGAATATGTATATATACCGTTAGGAGGAAACAGAAAGGGAACATGCAGAACATATGTAAATCTTGGGCTGGTTTTTTTGCTGACAGGTTTCTGGCATGGCGCCAGCTACAATTTTATATTCTGGGGTCTGTATCATGGCGTATTTTCCATAGTGGAACGGCTGGGATGGGAAAGATTCCTGAAGCGGCACAAAGTCATGGCATTTTGCTATACATTTCTTGCCGTGCATTTCGGATGGATTTTGTTCCGGATTGAGAGTATGCGGGGAATCCTGGAATTTGGAAAGCGGATTTTACTGCCCTGGCAGTATCAGGTATCGCATTACTCTGTCTGGGAGTTTGTAAATCTTCATACAATCTTTATACTTCTGTGTGCTGTATCAGGGATGGGAATCCTACAGAAGTATCTGGCGAAAAAAGGATGGCATGAGAAATGGGCCGGCTCGCTTCCGGAGATGGTATATTGTATGGCACTGTTGTTTCTTTGTATTTCCGCATTGGCGGGCAATACCTATAACCCGTTTATTTATTTCAGATTTTAAAGGGAGACAGAGATGAGGAAGCATATAAGAGAAGGACTGTGGATCGGGATGTTTTTTCTGATGCTTTGCGGATGGCAGCTTTGCTGGCTGGCGGGAGGAAGCAGGATGGTACAGGAAGGGTATGAAAACCGGACAGTGGCACAGCGTCCGGTTCTTTCTGCCGGGACGATAGAGGAATTTCCGGCGTTGTATGAGGCATATTACAATGATCATCTGCCATACAGGGATTTTCTGATCCGGGTTAACAGTGCAGTGAAATATTATATATTTCAGGCTTCGTCCAATGAAAATGTGGTGCGGGGCAAAGACGGCTGGCTTTTTTACAACAGCTCTGCAGATGACAATCCCATTGAGGCTTATAAGGGGATGGGGCTTTTCACCTGGCAGGAACTGGAGCAGATCAGAGAAAATCTGCTCGTTACCAGAGATACTCTGGCAGAAAGAGGAATTGAGTTTGTTCTGTTTATTGCGCCTAATAAGGAGAGAGTCTATACAGAAATGATGCCGGAGTATTACGGGAGGCCTGCCGTATCTTACCGTACGCAGCAATTGGTGGAATATCTGGAGGAACATACGGATATCCGTGTGGTATATCCGCTGGATACACTGCTGACAGCAAAAGAAGGCAATGCACAAAAACTGTATTATCGTCTGGATACCCATTGGAATTATATCGGGGCTTATATCGGGACCGGAGAACTGACAAAGGAACTGGGCGTTTCCATGCCGGTATTGGAGGAATTGACCATCACGGAAACCGCTCCCACCATCTGTGATCTGGCTGATATGATTCATCTGAGGGAACAACTGAATCAGGATCCGGATTATGTGCTGTCCGGTTATGACAGATACCACCTGACAACGGATCAGCATGATCTGACGGGAGCATATATTTACCACTGCGAAGGCGGTGATGAGAGAAAACTGTTTATGCTGCGGGATTCTTTTGCGGATGCTATGGATGATTTCCTGGCGGCTCAGTTTCATGAAAGCTATATGGTGCATTACAGCAGCTATTCTGATGAACTGGTGGAGAGCGAACAGCCGGACATTTTTGTCTATGAAACAGTGGAACGGCGTATTGGGGAATTGTTGAAATTCAGAATAGAATAAAAGGAAACCGGCCGGCTAAAAATGAGCATAAAAAAATCGGGGTGACGTGATTCGAACACGCGACTTCTACGTCCCGAACGTAGCGCTCTACCAAGCTGAGCCACACCCCGATTTGGTGACTGTGCAATAAACGATTACTGCCACCGAAATATATGATACAATAAAATATGGATATTGTCAAAAGAAAAATGAAAAAAGAGGGAAAAAAATGAAGGATGGGAAAAAATTGCAGAAACCGGAAGATGTTTTCATTGCAGAAGGAGCTGTATGCCTGGGTGATGTGCAGATTGGAAAGGGCAGCAGCATCTGGTATCATGCCACTGTCAGGGCGGACAGAGAGCAGATACGCATTGGAGAATATACCAATATCCAGGACAATAGTGTGGTGCATGTGGACGAAGGATTTCCGGTAGAGATCGGAAACTATGTAACCATTGGTCATGGGGCAGTGATTCACGGCTGTACCATCGGGGATAATACGCTGATCGGTATGGGGGCAATCGTGCTGAACGGAGCACAGATTGGAAAAGACTGTATCATCGGGGCCGGTGCACTGGTAACGCAAAACACCATCGTTCCCGATCATATGCTGTTGGTGGGAAATCCTGCCAGACCGGTGCGCAGGACAACAGAAGCGGAAGCAGAGCAAAATCGAAAAAATGCAGAAGAATACAGCAGAGAAGGAAAGGAATCATAAATAAAAGCAGCTAATCCGCTGCTTCTATTTCTTTGACCATTTCCTTATCAATCAGTAAAATATGCCGGTGCAGCCATTCTGTCAGGTAGTCCAGCAGTTCTTTCAGAATAGAATCCTGAGTACCCAGAGAAACCCGTGAGGCTTCTTCATCGATCCGGGTTAAATCATCCAGAAACTTCTGATGGAGGGCCAGATGTTCTTCCAGTTTTACATACCCGGCATTTTTCATGAAAGCCTCTTCGTCAACGAAATGAGACAGGGTATAGGAACGGATCCCCTCCAGAATCTTTTTTAAGTCATCAAATTTGTATAACATATTCTGATCTTTTAATAATGTCTGCGCCTGATTGGTTAAAAGAAAAAGCTGCTCATGCTGCCTGTCAAAAACAGCATTGCCGGTATTGTATTCAGCACCCATTGTACTCATAAAATGCTTCCTTTCTTCTTACGAATTCATTACAATTATCTTAACATTTTCAATAACAGGTTGCAATGATAAATTATTTTGAGTTTTCTCATTGTTAAGTGTTATAGATTGATGGTTTCCGCCGCCAGTATCTGTACGCCGGGCACTATCCGGAATGAAACTTTGCCGGTATGAATTGTTGAATTTATTTTCACCACGATTTATACTGATGTTAACGATAAAGATTGATTTCCGGCAACTGGGAACAGGTAAAAAATGAATATAACTGTGTAAATAACAGGAGGAAAAATGATGCGGAGAATGACAAGAGCGTTGGTGGGGGCGGCTTTTGCTGCGGGGATGTTTGTAAGTCTTGGAAACACAGCTATGGCAAAGACTTATACACTGAGTGAGATTTTGGAAAAGGTTCATCAGGGGGAAAGGCAGACAGAACCGTTTTATTATTTTGAGGGAGGAGAGGAGATGTTATCCGGAATTTATCCACAGACTGGCGTGGGCCCTTATTTTGCTCCGGGAGACCGGATTGTTTCCGATATACCGGGAGCGTATTTACTGACTGCTAATCCGGAAATGGACAATATTAAAAAATTACGCTCCATTATAGCTGCCGGGCATGGAACTTATAACAGAGCGGATGGCGCTGTGGGAGAAACGATTGGGGAAGGCGCCCCCACATTGATTTCTATTTATGATAACGATGGTAAACTGTATGATACTTTTACAGAAGGGAGCGGGCAGGGGATTTTCGGAAGCATGCATATTGTCTCGAAAGAGGACGAAGAAGCTGTCTATCTGCTGAGTAATCTGTATGGTCAGGAGCAGAAGGGTACAGTACCGAAAAGTTATCGGGGATATTGCATACCGGTATATTATTCGGGGGATGGAACGATTGCTGTATATAGCATTCATGTAATGGCATATGACAATGTAGAGCCGAATGCAGAGCAGTATTATGCAAAAAAGACGGATCTGGACAATGTGGAACAGATACAGGCGGAAAAAGCTGCCTTTGATGCGGCATATTACGCAGAGAATAATCCGGATATTGCTGCGACAGTAGGGGTGGATCCGGAGGCTTTATGGCAGCACTATATGATGTTTGGATGTATGGAGGGGCGTAAAGCCCATCCGTAGAGAGGAAGGAGTTTATGATTCAGAATCCGATACTTCCGGGCTTTCACCCGGATCCATGTATTTGCAGAAAAGGGGATGACTATTATCTGGCAGTATCCAGCTTTGAATGGATGCCGGGGATTCCCGTTTATCATTCACGGGATTTGAAAAACTGGGAATTGTATACGCATGTATTGACAGACGATAAACAGGTGGATTTGCGGAAGCTCCCCTCGGCAAAAGGGGTATGGGCCCCCTGTCTGACCTATTGTGAGCAGGAAGATCTGTTTTATGTTTTGTATGGTATTATGCGTTCCATGAATGCCAGATATTTTGATGTGGAAAATTATCTGATAACAGCCAGAGAGATCAGCGGTCCCTGGAGTGAACCTGTGTATCTGCATTCTTCCGGCTTTGATGCTTCCCTGTTTCATGACGATGACGGACGTAAATGGGTGGTATCTCTGGAATGGGAAACAAGAGAAGGATATGAAAAGCCGGGGGCTATCTGTATGGCGGAATATTCTCCGGAAACAAAAGAGTTAATCGGTTATCCCAAACGTATCTGGTCAGGCGGGACAGACAGAGGGTGTATAGAAGCGCCCCATCTGACAAAACGGAACGGTTATTATTATATTATGTGCGCGGAAGGCGGGACCGGGTATAACCACTGTGTTACGATGGGACGGGCAGGGGAGATATGGGGACCTTATGAAAAGGATCCGGCCAATCTCATTGTGACTTCCAATCCGGGCGTATCCAATGAACGCCATGATCCGGATCATTTAAAGCCCAGGTATTACAATCCGGATTCCGTACTGCAGAAATCCGGTCATGGGAGCTATGTGGAGACACCTGACGGAGAAGTATATCTGGTACATTTGACGGCCCGGCCTTTTGTTCCGGAGCTGCGTTGTACATTGGGCAGAGAAACGGCAATTCAGAAAATGATGTGGACGCAGGACGACTGGCTTCGGATGGCGGACGGCAGTAATCTGGCAAAGATGGAAGTGCCGGAAAGCACTCTGCCGGAATGTAAGCTGCCAAAGATACCGGAATTTGATGATTTTGATGCTCCTTCTTTGGGAAACTGGTATTATGCACCCCGTATGATGCCCGGTACGTTTGCGGATGTAACGGCCCGGCCCGGATACGTACGGCTGAGGGGACAGGAAGCCAGAACATCTTTAAACCGTGTCAGTATCCTGGCCAGAAAGCTGACAAGCCTGCATGCCAGAATTACCACCAAAATGGAATTTCATCCGGAAGTATACCAGCACAGTGCGGGACTGATCCTGTATTATGACAATATGAATTATGTCAATCTGCGTAAATATTACAGTGAAACACTGGGACAGGGAGCGCTTTCTGTTGTACAATTGGAAAACGGCATGAAAACAGAATATGTGGGTACCCGTACGCCGGTGGAAGACGTACCCCTGTACCTGCGGCTTGTGGTCGAGGACAGAGAACTGTGGTTTGAGTGGAGTTATGATGGCAGGAACTATGAGAGAATCGGAAAAACATTTGATACCACCCGGTTTTCCGATGAATACTGCCAATATGGAGAATTTACAGGAACGATGGTGGGGCTGACCTGTGCAGACCGGGTAAAACACAGGCATTATGCGGACTTTGACTTTTTTGAGTACCTAACGGAGGCGTAGCAGTGTACCGGATCGGGATCTGTGATGATGAAAAAGGGACCTGCGGAGAACTGGAGCGGATGCTTCAGGAGTATGGCAGAAAAAAAGGAGTTGATCTGGAAATCAATGTCTGGTACAGCGGAGAGGGTCTGTGTCATTTCCTGAGCAGGGAAAACAGACTGGATCTGTTGTTTCTGGATATAGAACTGGTCAGTACGGACGGAATACAGGTAGGGCGTTTTATCAGGGAAGAATTGGGGGATATGGAAACCATGATTGTTTACATTTCTTCCAAAAGCAGCTATGCCATGAATCTGTTCCGGATCCAGCCGCTGGATTTCCTGATCAAACCTGTCAGCCAGGAGATGACCGAGGACATTATGGAGAGAAGTCTCCAAATGCATGAGCGGAAAAACCAGACGTTTTCCTATAGTATCAAAGGTTACTATTTCAGTGTCCCATTTCGTAAGATTTTATATTTTTACAGCCAGAATAAAAAAGTATGCATGGTATTGAAAGAGGAAGAAGTACAGTTTTATGGAAAGCTGAAAGAAATTTCCAAATCAGTGCCCCACAATTTTATGATGATACACCAGTCTTTTCTGATCAATCTGGACTATGTGTCAGAGTGCTCCTATGAGCTGGTAAAAATGGCCAATGGTTCTTTGCTGAGTATCAGCCAGCCTTACCGCAGGAAGGTGCGGGAGCAGATTATGCAGTATAAATGGGAGAAGATAAAGTAATATGCTGAAAATGGCGGGAATCATAAGTACGGATTTGTTTGCATTTTATATGATGAAACGGTTTGTTTCTGTGTTTTTCGGAGTGAGTACAGACCATAAAAAACAGGAATGGATGTTGTTTGGCCTGTATTTTATTTTGTTGGAGGCAGCATTGCTGTTTTTCTGCTATCCGCCGCTGACGACTCTGATCAATCTGGCTATGATTTACAGTATCTGCAGGCTCTATGAGGGCAGCCGGAAGAAAAAGGTATTGGTGACCTTTCTGATTTACAGCATCTGTATGGTCTGTGAAGTGTTGGTCATGTATTCCTGCGGAATTTATGAGGCACATGGGGAGATTAAGATGATTGTGCCGTTTGTCACGGTTTTGCTGGTCAGTATCTGTCAGTTTATCATTGAAAGGTTTCTGATCAGGCATACAGAGTCGTATTATATTCCTCATTGCAATGTACTGATTCTGATCCCCCTTGCCAGTATCGGCCTGCTTTTGTTTCTGGTGATGAACGGGCCGGGGAGCAGGCGTGTAGTTGTTTCCGTCAGTCTGTGTATGTTGTTAATCAACTTTTTGATTTTTTACCTGTGTGATGCATTGATGGGGGTGTTTTCCGAATTGGAGGACAAGCTGATGTTTGAACGGCTTGCTGCCGGCTATGCCAATCAGTGCAGTGTAATGATACAATCAGAAGAAAAGGTAAAGGCGCTGAGGCATGATATGAAGCACCATCTGAATGAGCTTCTGCTGCTTGCAGGACAGGACAGCGGTCAGAAAATCAGGGAGTATATCCTGAATATGCAGGAGTATCTGGAAAATCCCAATGAATACATAAGCAGCGGAAACAAGGGTGTGGACAGCCTGCTGAATTATATGCTGCAGGAAGCGCAACAGACTCTGAATAAGGTGGATTATAAGGTCAGTGTTCCCAGGGAAATGGGAATTGGTTCTTTTGATCTGAATGTAATCGTGGGAAATTTACTGGACAACGCCATTTTTGCTGCTTCTCATTCCGGAGAAAAATGGATGTCGGTTTCCCTGAGTTATGAAAAGGGGCTGCTGTTTATCCGGGTGCGGAACAGTTACGATACTAAAATCAGAAAAAACGGGGAAGCATATGAAACAACCAGAAAGGAACGGCAGAAACATGGTATAGGATTGCAAAATGTAAAAAAAGCAGTGGAGCATTATTGCGGCAGTATGCAGATTTCAGATACGGACAATATATTCGATGTAAAGGTTATGCTCTATACTTTGCAGAATAAATCGTAAATTTCACCATTTTATACTACGAATTTCGCCATCCTGGTCAAAACAGGAAATGAAAATGCTATACTTACCACGTGTCCGCCAAAATACAGGCGGCAGCAGACAGTTGGTTTGCGGAGGGTGAGTAAGATGAAAAAATTAAGGATGACAGCGGCTGCCCTGACGGTCAGCCTGATGTTGTCGGCCTGTGGAAATGATGCAGCGGCAGCGTCCGGATGGAAAGCGGAATACGGCGCAGAAAAATACAGGTCCGGGGAAGCGGGCCTGGAAGAAACAGCATCAGAAAAGAAGCCGGAAAGGGATGGAGCACTGATTGCAGTACTGGATTTTGGAAGCAGGGAGAATACATACAAGGTGGTTGTAGAGCCGTTTACGAAGGATGCAATGCAGGCGTCTTTTGGTATTCTGGGTAAAGAGATAAAACGGCTTATGGAAGGATGGATTCGGTATGGGGAACTCCTGCACCACTGACCGTACCGATTCTTGACAGCTTTTCCGATAAATCGTAATATGGTAATAAAATAACAGAACAGCAAAATCCGACGGGGATGTTCTGAAATCTGAAAAAACAGGGAGAACATAATATGGAATTTACATTTGCGCATAATAATCTGAATGTTATGGATTTGGATAAATCGCTGCATTTTTATCAGGAGGCACTGGGCCTTAAGGAAGAGCGGAGAAAAGAAGCGTCAGACGGCAGTTTTATTCTGGCATTTCTGGCAGATGGCAGGACACATCACAGGCTGGAGCTTACCTGGCTCCGGGACTGGGAAAAGGATTCTTATAATCTGGGTGATAATGAATTTCATCTCGCGTTTGAAACGGATGATATGGATGCGGCACACGCCAGACATAAAGAGATGGGATGCATCTGTTTTGAAAATCCGGAAATGGGAATTTACTTTATTTCTGATCCGGACGGATATTGGATTGAGATTGTGCCTGCAAAATAACGGCAGCACATATGTGGAACCGGAAAACGGGCGTTCCGGCAAATGATCACAGAAGCAGGAGAGAGCGGATGACGGGAAGCGGAATTGAAACAGAGCGGGTCATACTGGTGGGTGTGGATACCGGGGATGATGAGGACTTTGAACATTCCATGAAAGAACTGGGCAGTCTGGCAGAGGCCTGTCATATGGAGGTTGTAGGGATTTTAACCCAGAAGATGGAAACAGTGAATAAGGCGCTCTGCCTTGGCTGCGGCAAAGTGGATGAGTTGAAGGAATTTGCAGAGTGCGAGGAGGCAGATACGATTGTATTTGACAATACTCTTTCTCCATCTCAGCTTCGCAATCTGCAGCGGATTCTTCAAAAACCGATTCTGGACAGGACGTCTCTGATCCTTTCTATTTTTTCTGACAGAGCAAGGACCCGGGAAGCCAGGCTTCAGGTAGAAGCGGCCCGTCTGCAGTATCTGCTTCCCAGACTGGTGGGGATGCACGAATCCCTGAGCCGTCAGGGCGGCGGAAGCGGTCTGGCCAATAAAGGCGCGGGAGAAAAGAAGCTGGAACTGGACAGACGTAAAATAGAGCACAGACTGGCTCAGCTTGGGAAAGAACTGGAAGCGATTTCCGGAGAACGGCAGACGCAGCGAAAAAAGCGGCTTTCTTCTTCTCTTCCGCTTGTGGCATTGGCAGGATATACCAATGCAGGAAAATCCACATTGATGAATCGTCTGCTGGAACGTTATGGGGAGGAAGAGGCAAAAACGGTATTGGAAAAGGATATGTTGTTTGCCACACTGGAAACGACAGTCCGCAGGATCAAGATGTCTGACAACCGCAGATTTCTGCTTTCCGACACAGTGGGATTTATTCATAAGCTGCCTGCAGGACTGTTAAAGGCGTTTCGTTCCACCCTGGAAGAAATCAAACATGCAGATTTGATTTTGCATGTGATTGATTATGCAGACCGGCACTATAAAAATCAGATCAAAGTAACAGAAGCAACGTTATCGGAGCTTGGGTGTGCTCAGATTCCGGTGATTTATGTGATGAATAAGGCTGATCTGTGTATGGAAGATTTTCCGAAAGTGCAGGGAAATAATCGGATCTATATGGCAGCCGGACCGGGCAGGGGACTGGAAGAGCTGGCAGAGTTGATTGGGACAAAGCTGTTTGGAACTTATCGGCAGGCAGAATTTCTGATACCCTATGAAGATGGAAGCATTCTGTCATATCTGATGGAACATGCCCGGGTTCAGAAAACGGAATATACAGAAGCAGGCGTGTATCTGACGGCTCTCTTCAGTCAGGAGGATTATGCACGTTATCAGAGATACAGAGCAGAAAGGACAGAGCAATGAGAACAATACCGGTGTCGGAAATCACCCGTCATATCAAAGAAATGTGTATTGAAGCCAATTATTGCCTGACACCCGATATGGATTGCGCTTTAAAGCGGGCACAGCAGGAAGAAACTTCTTTCATTGGGACACAGATACTGGGCCAGCTTCAGGATAATCTGAAGATTGCAAAAGAAGAGAAGATTCCCATCTGTCAGGACACAGGTATGGCTGTAGTTTTTCTGGAAATTGGCCAGGAAGTTCATTTCGATGGCGGTGATCTGGAAGCAGCAGTCAATGAAGGAGTGCGTCAGGGCTATTGTGAAGGATATTTGCGCAAATCGGTGGTAAAAGACCCCTGCATTCGGGAAAATACAAAAGACAATACACCGGCGGTCATTCATTACGAAATAAAGCCGGGAGATCAGGTGAAAATTACGGTGGCTCCCAAGGGATTTGGCAGCGAAAATATGAGCAGGGTTTTTATGCTGAAACCTGCTGATGGGATAGAAGGAATCAAAGAAGCAGTTATGACTGCGGTCAGGGACGCAGGCCCCAATGCCTGTCCGCCTATGGTCATCGGAGTGGGAATCGGGGGCACCTTTGAAAAATGTGCGCTGATGGCAAAGAAAGCATTGACCCGTTCTGTGGAGGAGCATTCCCATATCCCCTATGTCAGAGAAATGGAAGAAGAATTGCTGCGGCGGATCAATGCTTCCGGTATCGGACCGGGAGGTCTGGGCGGCAGGACCACTGCACTGGCAGTTCATATTCATACGTATCCCACACATATTGCAGGACTTCCGGTGGGCATCAATATTTGCTGCCACGTGAACCGGCATTGTGTACGCATTCTCTGATTTTCGTATATAGTAAGAAAGATCAAGGAGGATGAGACAGGACTGCCCGAAAGATACAATAAAAACTACCATATAAAACGATACCGGCCAGGAGAGGATAACAGATGGAAAAATATATTCAGGCCCCTGTAAATGAAGAGGAATGGAGTACGCTACGTGCGGGAGACAGTGTTTATATTACCGGAACCATTTATACTGCCAGAGATGCGGCTCATAAACGTATGCAGGAAGCGTTGGAGAAGGGACTGCCGCTTCCTGTGGAGCTGAAAGGAACTATTCTATATTATATGGGGCCGTCTCCTGCCAGGGAAGGGAAAGTGATTGGTTCTGCCGGGCCTACGACGGCAAGCCGTATGGATAAATATACGCCGGCGCTTCTGGAGCTGGGATTAAGGGGGATGATCGGAAAAGGGAAACGTTCCGTGGAAGTAAAAGAAGCCATTGTTCAAAACGGAGCCGTTTATTTTGCGGCAATTGGAGGGGCAGGAGCGCTTTTATCCAAAACAATACTGAAATCAGAAGTGATTGCCTATGATGATCTGGGAACAGAAGCAATCCGCAGGCTGGAAGTAAAAGATTTCCCGGCGATAGTGGTAATTGACAAAGAGGGAAATGATTTGTATGAGCAGGCAGCAGATTTTGGCAGGACAGACAGGGAAATGAAATAAAAACATTATAGAATGATACCTTCGATTGACAAGGACACATACGCCTCAAAGCGGGATTATTTCAGCAGTTTCTGTGTTATCCTCCATCGGCGTACGTCCAGTACGCCTCTGTTGTCTGCCTTGAAACTGCTGAAATTCTCTCCGCTTGAGGTCGCAGAGTCAGGCAGAAGGAGATTTGGTGCCCTGCAAGGCACTTGAGCGACGCGTACTGGACGTACGCGGAGTGAAAGTAACAATGCAGGACGCCAAATCTCCTCTGTCCTGACCATATGTGCTCTTGTCAATCGAAGGTACTGTTTATTGAAACTGTTACATAAAAATATAGAATTTGTAAATAATTAGAAAAAAGTGATTGACAAATGAGAAACCTTTCGCTATAATCATACATGCGTTGTTGATGACGCGAAACTTTATATTGGTAGAGGATGGGTTCAGACTTAAGGAGAAATACTCAAGAGGCTGAAGAGGCGCCCCTGCTAAGGGTGTAGGTCGTTCA
>CANDNA010000004.1 GCA_947385955.1 uncultured Clostridia bacterium | reverse complement strand
AGATGGATTTAGGAGCGCTTCGTCAGGAAATTGACGAAATTGACAGACAGATTGTGGCACTGTATGAGAAGCGTATGGAGGTTTCCAGGCAGGTGGCTGCATATAAGATCAGTACGGGTAAGAAGGTGTTTGACAAGGCGCGGGAGGAGGAAAAGCTCAGGACAGTAAAGGGGCTGACCCACAGCAGCTTTAACAGTCATGGCATTGAAGAGTTGTTCGAACAGATCATGTCCATGAGCCGCAAGCTCCAGTATCAGATGCTGACGGAGCACGGGAGCCTTGGCAGGCTGCCTTTTATCAGTGTGGAGCGGCTGGAAACGGAGACTGCAAGGGTGGTGTTTCAGGGAGCGCAGGGGGCGTACTCCCAGGCGGCGATGCAGACATATTTCGGAGAGCGGATCAGCAGTTTTCATGTGGACAGTTTCCGGGAAGCCATGAGCGCCATTGATGAGGGCAGTGCAGATTTTGCAGTGCTCCCCATTGAAAATTCCACAGCCGGGATCGTCAGTGAGATTTATGATCTGCTGGTAGAGTTTGAAAATTATATCGTGGGGGAACAGATTATCCGGATCGAGCACTGTCTGCTGGGAATACCGGGGGCGCGGGAGGAAGAGATCAGGACAGTCTGCTCTCATCCCCAGTCACTGATGCAGAGCGCCGGCTATCTGTCCGGAAAGGACTGGGAACAGATCAGCATGCCCAACAATGCCTTTGCGGCCAGAAAGGTGGCACAGGACGGAAATGTGCATCAGGCGGCCATTGCGTCGGAGCAGGCAGGGGAAATTTACGGATTGCAGATACTGAAAAAGGGAATCAACCAGGAAGAGGACAATTCCACCCGGTTTATCATTGTAACCAATCAGAAAATTTTTGAAAAAGATGCCAATAAAGTCAGTATCTGTTTTGAGGTGCCGCATAAAAGCGGTTCCCTGTACCATATGTTGTCTCATTTTATTTACAACAATCTGAATATGACCAAGATCGAAAGCCGCCCCATTGAGGAGCGGAGCTGGGAATATCGGTTTTTCATTGATTTTGAAGGCAATCTGGCGGACGGCGCGGTCAAAAATGCACTGCGTGGGCTGCGGGAAGAAGCCAGAAATATGAAAATACTGGGGAATTATATAACCGGCCGCTAACCGGCCGCTGACGGCAGACGGAAATAAAAATAAAAGAGGATTCGCAGATGAGAGAGCAGGAATTGATTTTATACAGAGAACTGGCCGGGGACAGTATTCTGCGGGATATGGCAGAACTGATGGCAGGTGCAGGCGGGAGTGAGACCGGCGGGAAACGGAAGGAAGGACGGACGGCGCTTTTCTATGACTGTATGTACAGGCTGTTGGAGTTTTCCGGCGCCCACGGCTTTTATGGCAATCTCTGGCATTGTTATCTGTCCAATCTGCTTGCCAACAGTGAAAACAGTTACAGTATGGCATGCGAGGTGGTGGGCGCTGTGGCGGGGACGATCAATGAGGCAGTGCTCCATGATTTTGAGATCATAAAAGAGTTTTATGAATATGATTTTACGGGCCTGGCAGAGGAGCTTGGGATCCGGGGTTTTGACCTTCTGCTGGATTATCAGGTGGGAGAGAGAAAGGGAAAGGTATACAATACCCGGATCCGGGACCGGATCTGTGAGCTGGCTGTCAGGCTTGCCGCTATGGGGACGGCATCCGAAATGAAGGAGGTGGTGACGGAATTTTACCGGGAATATGGTGTGGGCAGGTTCGGGCTGCACAAGGCTTTCCGCATTGTACATAACCGGGACGGTATGGAGATCTGTCCGATTCTGAATATTGCCCATGTGAAGCTGGATGATCTGATCGGTTATGAAATTCCCAAACAGAAACTGATTGAGAATACGGAAGCATTTGTGGAGGGCAGAAAGGCCAACAACTGCCTGCTGTTCGGGGATGCGGGCACAGGGAAATCTTCCAGCATCAAAGCGATTGCCAACCAGTATTACCACAGGGGCCTGCGTATTATAGAGGTGTACAAACACCAGTTCCAGGATCTGAACGAGATCATTGCCCGGATCAAGAACAGAAATTATAAGTTTATTATCTATATGGATGATTTGAGTTTTGAAGATTTTGAAACCGAATATAAATATTTAAAGGCAGTTATTGAAGGCGGGCTGGAGAAAAAACCGGATAATATACTGATTTATGCCACATCCAACAGACGGCATCTGGTCAGGGAACGGTTCAGCGACAAAGCGGACCGGGATGACGATCTGCATACCAATGATACCGTACAGGAAAAGCTGTCGCTGGCTGCCCGGTTCGGGGTGAGGATCTATTATGGATCGCCGGATAAGAAAACATTTCAGGCGATTGTAAAGGCATTGGCAGAGAGAAGCGGTATCGACCTGCCGGAGCAGGAACTTCTGGCGCAGGCCAATGCATGGGAGCTGGCCCACGGCGGGCTGTCAGGACGCTGTGCCCGGCAGTTTATCGATTATCTGGCAGGAAAAAGGGCAGAGGGGTGAGAAGTATGGGAATAAAAACATTTGCGGCCATTGATGTGGGCTCCTATGAATTGTCTATGAAAGTTTTTGAGATTTCCCCGAAAGAAAAGCTCAGGGAAATCGATCATATCAGACATCGGATTGATCTGGGAACGGAGACCTATACCACAGGAAAGCTGAGCCATGAGAAGGTGGATGAGCTGTGCCGGGTATTGGGCGAGTTCGGAGAGATTATGAAATCCTATCGTGTAACGGATTATCAGGCATACGGCACCAGCGCAGTCCGGGAGATGCGGAACCGGGAGATCGTACTGGAACAGATCAAGATGCGGACCGGCATACAGATCGATATGCTGAGCAATTCGGAACAGCGTTTCCTGGATTATAAGTCGATTGCATCCAAAGGTGAAAGTTTTCACTGGCTGATCTCCAACGGGACGGCCATTATCGACATCGGCGGCGGCAGCATGCAGGTATCTCTGTTTGATAAAGATTCTCTGGTGACCACACAGAACCTGAGGCTGGGGATTCTGCTGATCCGGGAGCAGCTTTCCAAGCTGAAACTGCGCCATTCCCAGTATGCGGATATTATCGAAGAGCTGGCAGGCAGCCAGATCGAAGTGCTGGAAAAGCTGTATCTGAAGGGAAAGAAAATAGACAATATCATAGTAGTGGATGAATACATTTCCTATGCGCTGGGCAAACGGGACAGGAAACTTCTGGAAAATTATATTGACAGGGACACTTATCTGCGGTTTATGGAGGAAATACAGGAGAACTCTCTGGCAGATCTGGGCAAGGCGCTGCAGATGCCGGAAGAGAGCATTGTCCTCCTTTATATTGCGTCGATACTGGTGCTGCGTTTTCTGCGGACTACGGATGCTTCCAGACTGTGGATACCGGGAGTGACGCTGTGCGACGGCATCGGGTATGAATATGCGGAAAAAAATAAGATTCTGGTGACCACCCATGATTTTGAAAAGGACATCATCGACTGTACCCAGAATATCAGCAAACGCTATATGGGCAGCAAAAAGCGGGGAGAAACGCTGGAGAAGATTGCCCTTACCATATTTGACAGTATGAAAAAGGCACATGGTCTGGGGAAACGGGAACGGCTTTTGCTTCGTCTGGCGGCGCTTTTGCATGACTGTGGCAAATATATTTCCATGAACAATGTGGGAGAAGCGTCTTATGAGATCGTAATGTCCACGGAGATCATCGGACTGTCCCATGCGGAGCGGGAAATCGTGGCCAATGTGGTCAGATATAATTACCGGGATTTTTCTTATTACAGAGGCGGCAGGGAAAGCATACCGGATAAGCGGGCCTATCTGACTGTGGCGAAGCTGACGGCGATTTTGCGTGTGGCCACCGGGCTGGACCGGAGCCATAAGGAAAAATTCCGGGATATTACGGCGATGCTCCGGGACAGACAGTTGGTTCTGACCGTGAATACGCCCTATGATATTACATTGGAAAAAGGACTGTTTTCTTCCAAAGCTGCATTTTTTGAAGAAATATTTGAAGTAACACCTGTTATTAAAAGAAAAAGGGGAATATAGGCATGGCGGAGAAAGAAAAAAAAATAGATTTTACCAATCCCCGGTATTATACCAACCGGGAACTGAGCTGGATTTTATTTAATACCCGTGTTCTGAACGAAGCAAGGGACAAAGCCAATCCGTTGTTTGAACGGTTGAAATTTCTGAGCATCACGGCCTCCAATCTGGATGAATTTTTTATGATCCGGGTGGCTTCTTTAAAGGATATGGTGGCGGTTAAGTATGAAAAACCGGATATTGCAGGTATGACGCCCCAGGAGCAGCTAAAAGCGCTGGATGAGGCCACCCATGAGCTGGTGAATATGCAGTATTCCACCTATTCCCGCTCCATTCTTCCGCTTCTTGAAAAGAACGGCCTCCATGTGATACAGGCCCATGAAGATCTGTCCAGGTCTGAGGGGGAATACGTGGACCGGTATTTTAAAGACAATGTATATCCGGTGCTTACACCTATGGCGGTGGACTCTTCCAGGCCTTTTCCGCTGATCCGGAACAAATCCCTGAACATCGGCGCACTGGTGCGGAAAAAGGGAGAGGGAAAGGAACTGGAGTTTGCCACGGTGCAGGTACCCAGCGTCCTGCCCCGCATTGTGGAAATACCCTCCAAGGACGGTGTCCGGAAGGTGATCCTGCTGGAAGAGATCATAGAAAAGAACATGGAAAAGCTGTTTTTAAGCTATGATATCGTCTGTGCCCATCCCTTCCGCATTATGAGAAATGCAGATCTGACCATCGAAGAGGACGAAGCGGCGGATCTTTTAAAGGAAATCGAAAAGCAGTTGAAAAAACGGCAGTGGGGCAAGGCCATCCGGCTGGAAGTGGAGGCCGGGATCGATAAAAAGCTGCTGAAGATCATTGAAAAAGAGCTGCACATCAAAGAAGAAGAACTGTACAGGATTGCCGGGCCGCTGGATCTGACTTTCCTGATGAAGATGTATGGGATGGAAGGCTTTGACCATCTGAAAAAGCCGGGGTATACCCCCCAGCCTGTTCCTGAAATGGAGGGAGAGGGCAGTATTTTTGAGAAGATCCAGAAAGGGGATATCCTGCTGTTCCATCCTTACCAGACCTTTACACCCGTGGTGGACTTTATCAAACAGGCAGCAAGAGATCCCCAGGTGCTGGCAATCAAGCAGACCCTGTACCGGGTCAGCGGAAATTCCCCTATTATTGCGGCACTGGCGCAGGCGGCGGAAAACGGTAAGCAGGTTTCCGTACTGGTGGAGTTAAAGGCCCGGTTTGATGAGGAAAACAATATTGTCTGGGCGAAGATGCTGGAAAAGGCGGGCTGCCATGTGATCTATGGTCTGGTGGGGCTGAAAACCCACAGCAAGATTACGCTGGTGGTGCGCAGGGAAGAAGAAGGCATTGCCAGGTATGTGCATCTGGGAACCGGCAATTATAACGATGCTACTGCCAAGCTGTATACGGATACAGGGCTTCTGACCTGCAGTGAAGCCATCGGTGAGGATGCCACTGCCGTATTCAATATGTTATCCGGGTATTCGGAACCCCTGAGCTGGAACAAACTGTCACTGGCGCCCCTGTGGCTGAAAGACAGATTCCTGTCCATGATCCGCAGGGAAACGGAGTATGCACGCAAGGGACGGAAAGCCAAAATCATTGCCAAAGTCAATTCCCTGTGTGACAGGGACATCATTGAAGCATTGTATGAAGCCAGCACCGCCGGGGTGAAGATTCAGTTGATTGTCCGGGGTATCTGCTGTCTGCGGGTGGGCATACCGGGCGTCAGTGAAAACATCAAAGTGCGTTCCATTGTGGGCAATTTCCTGGAACACAGCCGTATCTTTTATTTTGAGAATGACGGGGAACCGGAAGTGTATATGGGCAGTGCGGACTGGATGCCCAGAAATCTGGAGCGCCGGGTGGAAATTCTGTTCCCCATAGAAAAAGAAGAATTAAAACAGCGTGTGATCCACATACTGGACTGGCAGTTAAAAGACAATGTAAAAGCCAATATCCTGACAAAAGACAATGTGTATGAAAAGGTGGACGGACGGGGCAAGGAACGTCTGGATTCTCAGGAAGCCTTCTGTCTGGAGGCCATAGAACAGGCAAAAAAGCAGGAGGCGGTCTATTCCAGTCGTACCTTTATTCCGGAAACCCATATTGCCTATGAGGAGGAAGCGTAAAGCATGAAAGAGAAGGCAATCATTCTGGCTTCCGCCTCTCCCCGCAGAAAGGAACTGCTGACGCTGATGGGACTGACCTTTCAGGTCATACCCGGCCGGAGGGAGGAAATTATCAGGGGAGATACGCCGGAACAGATCGTGGAACATCTGTCCTGGCAGAAGGCGGAAGAGGTGGCATCCGGGCTGCAGGCGCAGGATGCGCTGGTAATCGGTGCCGATACCATTGTCGTGTGCGACGGGGCGGTTATGGGGAAGCCCCATACAGAAAAAGAGGCTTTTGCCATGCTGAGCAGGCTGCAGGGAAAGACCCATCAGGTATATACCGGCGTGACCATATTCTGTGTGGAAGGGGCGGAGAAAACCTGGGAGACATTTTCCAGAAAGGCATCGGTTACGGTACATGCAATGGAGGAGGCGGAAATATGGGAGTATATCCGCAGGGGAGAATCTCTGGATAAGGCCGGCGGCTATGGGATCCAAGGCAGTTTTGCCATGTATGTGGATGAAATGCAGGGAGAGTACAATACAGTGCTGGGCCTTCCTGTTGCAGGATTGTATCAGGCACTGAAAAAATATCGATAGAGGGAGGAGTCTCCTTTTTGTCAGGAGTGCGTATATGAAGAAAGCAGTCGTATTTGATCTGGATGGCACATTGTCGGATTCTCTTGTGTCCATTGCCTATTGTGCCAACCGGGCTTTGGAAGCGTTCGGCCTTCAGGCCTTTGAGAATGACCGGTACAAATATTTTGTGGGAGACGGTGCGGCAGAGCTGATCCGCCGCACACTTCGCAGCCAGGAAAGGGACAGGACGGATCTGTATGATCAGGTCAGGACAGAGTATGACCGGCTGTTTGCAGTGGACTGTATGTATCAGGTAAAACCTTATGAAGGAATCCCGGAGCTGCTTGCAGAGCTGAAAAAGCGGAAGATTCTGACAGCAGTATTTTCCAATAAGCCCCATCCCAATACCTGCAAAGTGATCCGGGATCTGTTTGGGGAGGGGATTTTTGATGTGGTACAGGGGCAGACGGATCAGATTGCCAGAAAACCCAGTCCGGACGGTGTGTTTCTGATCGGGGAAAAGCTGGGAATACAGACATCGGAAATGTTATATGTGGGAGATACCAATACGGATATGCAGACAGGAAAGGGAGCCGGCGCCTTTACGGTAGGTGTATTGTGGGGATTTCGTGACCGGGAGGAACTGGAAGCAAATCATGCAGATGCCATTATTTCCCATCCTCTGGAATTGCTGACATATTTGTAGGCAGTATCCATACAGAGAGACAGAAGCGGTATCAGGAAAGGAGAGAGCGTATGCAGTTTGATGATGCGGTAATACAATGTTTTTTGGACCATCAGCTTCAGCTGTTTCCGGAAGCGGTGGCGGAAAGCCCGGAAGAAGCGGAGCATTTTCTGGAAGAATGCATGGCTGTGGTGGTGGATTCACCGGAGGCTGTACTGGAATACTTTGATGCGGAAGGAATCGATGTGGACGGCGCCGATCCGGATACCATTCTGGAGGCAGAAGAGGTATTCGAAGTCGGCGACGGCAGATATCTGATCGTGGAAGGCTGAGAAAGGTAAGAGCAGAAGAGGTTGCCATTCAGGGCAGATCAAAAAACTCCCTGAGGAAAGGAACCAGCCCGTCATGGTTATTATCTTCTTTGGTAATGGCGTCGGCGGCTTTCTTTGCACCGGCGGAGCCATTGCACATGGCGATGCCCAGCCCGGCCGCCTCCAGCATGGAGATATCATTGTCCTGATCTCCGGCTGACATGGTATGGGAGATAGGAACCTGCAGATGAGCCGCCAGTCGTTTCAGGGCGGCTCCTTTTCCGGCAGCGGCAGGAAACATTTCCAGCAGCCGGTCTGTGGAGCAGATCAGTGTTACATGTCCGCTGGCCCAGGGAAGCAGGGATTCCCGCAACGCTTCTATTTCAGCCCGGTCTTTCAGGCTGATGGCAAGGCACTTAAAGGGTGGTTTATCCAAAACACTTGTTATGTTATCTTCCAGTATGACCGGCAGATGTATGGTTTTGCGATAAAAAGCAAGCTCCGGCGTGGGACCTGCGGAAACAATGGCATCATCTGTATAGGCGTGGCAGTGGATATTTGCCTGCTTTGCCGCCTGCAGGAGATAGCCGGTTTCTTCCATTGTCAGCCGGATTTCGGAAATCCGCTCTCCGGTTTCGGCATTGACAATCAGGCCTCCGTTGTAAGCTATGTAAAACAGCCCTCTGTCACTGATGGGCAGAAGGCGGCGGGCTTCCAGAATACTGTTCAGAGGCCTGCCGGAGGTAAGAGCGATATAGTGCCCGGCTTTCGTCAGTTGTTCCACAGCTTCCAGCGTGGCCATTGTCATTGTTTTTTCTGTTGTCAGAAGAGTTTCATCCAAATCTGTGAAAAAAATCTTACGTTCCATTTCGTTTCTCCTTCAGGTCATCCAGAATCCTGTCAGGTACATACAGACTGCCTTTTCCGGTTCCCATTTCTATGCCCGGTTTATGGGCGCCATGAAAATCGGAACCGCCGGTAATCAACAGGCCATACTGGCTGGCCAGACTTTTCATATGGATTTCTTCACCGGGGGTATAGGTGGAGTAGAGGGCCTCGATGCCCGCCAGTCCGTTTTCTGTCAGGATTCTGACAAGCCCGCTCAGACGGGCGTCGCTCATATGGTACAGCGGCGGATGGGCCAGCACGGGAATGCCGTCTGCCTCTCTGATCAGGCGCACTGCCTGTATGGGAGTTACCTTTTCCCGGGGGACAAAGCAGGGAGCCTGCTCTCCGATCAGCCGTTCAAAGGCTTCCGGCATACTTGCCACCACACCATGAGTCAGCAGATATCTGGCATAATGGGCCCTTGTAATCACGGCGCCGGGAAATGCCCGGCACAGTTTTTCATAAGTGATCTCTATATGGGTATATTCCCGCAGTTTCCGGCACATGGTTTCGTTGCGCCTGGTCCTGGATGCTATAAATTCTTCCAGGGCAGATAAAAAAACAGGCGCTTTGTAATCAATGAAAAGGCCCAGCACATGAATATCCTTTTCCTCATAACAGGTGGAAAATTCGATGCCGGGCACCACGGTAACAGGCTGTCCGGCAGATGCATGGATCGCCTCATCCAATCCGTCCGTGGTATCATGGTCGGTGAGGGCGAAGGCACTGATCCCCTTTTTTACAGCGTGTTCCACCAGTTGGGAAGGGGTCAGTGTGCCGTCGGATTTATTGGAATGTACATGCAGATCAATCATAGAAAGTCCCGCCCTTTAATTTTCATCTTCCTCTTTCTGAGCCGTGTATACGGTTCGTTTTCTGGCCATTTCATCACTTTCCAGATATTCGTCATAGGTAGTAATCTTGTCGATCAGCGTTCCGTCAGGCAGGATTTCCATAATGCGGTTGGCAGTTGTCTGTACAAACTGGTGGTCATGACAGGAGAACAGGGCCACACCTGGAAATTTGATCAGGCCGTTATTTAACGCGGTAATGGACTCCATGTCCAGGTGATTGGTGGGTTCGTCCAGGATCAGACAGTTGGCGCCGGAAATCATCATTTTGGAAAGCAGACACCGTACTTTTTCCCCGCCGGAAAGAACTTTTACTTTTTTCACCCCATCCTCACCGGCAAAGAGCATACGTCCCAGAAAACCGCGGACATAGGTGACATCTTTTATGGCAGAATAGCCGGTAAGCCAGTCTGCAATTGTTAAATCGTTATTAAATTCTTCTGTGCTGTCTTTGGGGAAGTAGGCCTGTGAAGTGGTAACCCCCCATTTATAGGTCCCTTCATCCGGTTCCATTTCCCCCATCAGAATCTGGAACAGCGTGGTCTTTGCCAGTTCATTGCCCCCGACGAATGCGACTTTATCATCATGTCCCAGAATAAAGGAGATGTGATCCAGTACCTTCTCACCGCCTATGGTTTTGGAGATTCCCTCTACGGCCAGGACTTCATTTCCGATTTCCCGTTCGGGCCTGAAATCAATATACGGATATTTCCGGCTGGAAGGCTTGATCTCATCCAGCTCGATTTTTTCCAGTGCCCGCTTTCTGGAAGTGGCCTGTTTGGATTTGGAGGCATTGGCAGAGAAACGGGAAATAAATTCCTGCAATTCCTTAATTTTTTCTTCTTTTTTCTTATTGGCTTCTTTCATCTGCTTGATCAGAAGCTGGCTGGATTCAAACCAGAAATCATAGTTTCCGGCATAGAGCTGAATCTTGCCATAATCAATATCGGCAGTATGGGTACATACCTTATTCAGAAAATACCGGTCATGGGATACCACAATCACCGTATTGTTAAAATTGATCAGAAATTCCTCCAGCCATGCGATGGCATCCAGATCCAGATGGTTGGTAGGCTCATCCAGCAGGAGAATATCCGGATTGCCGAACAGTGCCTTGGCCAGCAGTACCTTCACCTTTTCGTTGCCGTTTAAATCTTTCATTACGGCATTGTGATACTGGGTGTCGATGCCCAGTCCGTTCAGCAGCATGGCGGCGTCGGACTCTGCCTCCCAGCCGTCCATTTCCGCAAATTCCGCTTCCAGTTCGCTGGCACGGATGCCGTCCTCATCGGAAAAATCCTCTTTTGCATAGATGGCGTCTTTTTCTTTCATAATCTGGTAGAGCCGCTCATTTCCCATAATGACCACATCCATGACCGGATACTCGTCATATTTAAAATGATCCTGCTCCAGAACAGAAAGACGCTGGCCGGGGGTCATGGCAATATCGCCTTTGGTCGTTTCCAGCTGGCCGGACAGGATTTTCAGAAAGGTGGATTTACCTGCGCCGTTGGCTCCGATAAGTCCGTAACAGTTTCCTTCTGTAAATTTGATATTTACGTCCTCGAACAGAGCTTTTTTTCCGATCCGAAGAGTTACATTGTTTGCACTGATCATATTGAAATCCTCATCATTTTCAGGTTTAAAGTCACTTCTATTATTATACATAAAAGTTTCCCTTTTTCAAGGAAAATAACGGATGTAAAGAAAATAAAAGTATGGTATACTTTTAAATAAAACCCCAAAGGAGATGACGTATATGAGCAATCAGGTAATCGTAATCAGCCGCCAGTTTGGCAGCGGAGGACGGAAAATCGGAAAGACACTGTCGGACAGACTGCAGATTCCCTATTATGATATGGCATTGATTGAGATGGCATCCAAGCGGAGCGAGGCGGATTATGCGTCGCTTCTGGAGGTGGACGAAAAGAAAATCAACCGGAAATGGTACGAATTTTCTATGGAAGTGGGGCTGGAATACCAGATGAAAAAGATCCCGATGAATGAGGAGCTTTTCAGCCTGCAGGCAGAGATCATCAAAGATCTGGCCAGTCAGAGCCCCTGTATTATAATAGGTAGAGGGGCCGATTATATCCTTCGGGACAATAAAAGGATGCTCAGTGTGTTTATTCATGCGGATATGGAGACAAAGCTGGAAGTGGTCTGCAGACATTACAGCCTTTCCCGGGAAGAAGCGGCGGCACTGATCCGCAAGACAGATAAACAGCGCAGCGTTTACTACAATTATTATACCGAATATAAATGGGGGGACATCGGCAATTATGATGTGAGTCTGGACAGAGGCAGGCTGGGAATAGAGCGGTGTGCAGATATTCTGGAAACCATTTACCATTCTCTTTAAAAATTCTTAAATACAAGGGTAATATATGAATAAAATATGAACAAAAATTAAGAAACTCTTATTTCGTTTACAGATTGTTTACAAATACAGAGCAATGATTTATACTCCTGTTTGTAACAGAAATTCAGTCAGAAACAGGAGGAAACGTTATGAAAAAAAGAGTATTGGCAGTTATTATGGCAGTGATGATGGTATCTGCAATGGCAGTTGCCTGCGGCAGTGAAGAGGGGGCGGCAGCACCCGAAACAGAAGAGGCAGCGCCGATTGAAGATACAGAAGCACCGGAAGCGGGAGCAGAAGCACCTGCCGAAACGGAAGAAACCGAAGGGTCTGAGGAAACAGAGGCAGAGACAGAGAATGCAGAAATGACAGAAACCGAAAGCACTGAGGAAGTCAATGTTTCGTCAAATGAAGAACAGCCGGCTGATGCCAGTGCTGGTGCTGATGTTGAACTGAAAACAGAATAGGGATTATAGAAAAAAGAATCCTGTCCGCAGCCGGAAAATCCTGCGGACAGGATTCTTTTTTATGAGATAGGAAATTCCTCCGGATTTCCTATCTCACAAGATTCTCTGTCATACGGATGATCCGGCCCGGTTTTGAGAAAAGTATATGTTAAGGACAGGATATTTCTAGACAAATATCCGGAAAACCGATATAATAAAAATAGCTTTTTGACTGAAACAGGAGCGGGAAATTTAAGGGATGAGAGGTATGGTTTTATGGGATACGGAGCGCTTCCTTTGGAGAAAAGACTGAAGGAGAACATCAGAAATTACAGGCTTGCCAATCTTTATAAAATAGAAGAACTGATAAGCCAGATGCGGCTGCTGCATGAGCTGACAGGCATCAAGATTTTACTGACAGACAGACACGGTGAAAAGATGGCTGCGATGGGGAATTTTGCAGATTTTACGCCGGATGTGGTGGGAGAGCCGGGACGTAAGCTGCGGGTGGCCAATCGGACGGTGGGTCATGTATATACCAGGGAAGAGGAAGTGGAAGCCGGCAAAGAAAAGATGGCATCCAGTTTTCTGGAGCAGCTTGTACAGATGTGGGAACGGCTGGGAGAAGAGGTTTACAGAAACAGGGAAAGTGCCGTTTACATAGACGAGATAGAGCTTTTGATCGAAGAAGAGCATCGAATCCGACATGGAGTACAGGAAGACATGCTGACCGGTGTTTTGAATAAAGCATGCTTCAAGGAGCGGATGAAGGCGCTGGATGAGTCGGAGGTGGTGCCGGTTGCCGCTGTGGAAGCCAATATCAATGACTGGAAATTTGCCCATGACCATTTTGGAGATGAGGAAAGTGACCGTCTGATACAGATTATAGCCCGGATTTTAAAAGAAGAGGCAAAGGAAGAGTACATATTGGGACGTGTAGACGGTGATGTATTCCATATTGCGATTCCGGCACCGGAGGACGGGGAAGCGGAAGGCTATATGGAACGGATCCAGAGCCGGTGCAATGACTATGTGGATACGAAGCTGACACCCTCTGTGGCAGTGGGACTGATGTATAAAAGCAATGTGGAAGAGACATTGGAAGATGTCTTTGCAGAAGCAGAGTATAAAATGTTTGAAAACAAGTTTGAAATGAAGCAGAATCCGGCTTATCAGGCAAGGCTGCATAAAAATATATCATAAACCGGACAAACAGGACAGAAAACAACAGGGCAGGGCTGTATCAGAGATATGGCGTGCCCTGTTGTTTTCTGTCTTGTTTGTCCGGCAGGATCAAAACATGGATTGTACTGTGGCGGGCAGGAATAAATCTAAAATAAGTATAAAATTACCGGAAGGTGGTAAAATTAAGAAAAAATGAGAAAAATTGAGAAAACAAGTAAAAAAATTAGTTAAGAAAAGGAAATGGAGGGTGAATTGAGTTGCATAACGATAAGTAAGAAACTAATATATGGATAGTTCTTAGCACTCGTTTGAAGTGAGTGCTAATAAAAAAGACAGGAATCGGCAAAGAATAAAGGAGGCAGTTTACATGAAATTAGTACCTTTAGGCGACAGAGTTGTATTAAAGCAGTTGGTTGCAGAGGAAACCACCAAGTCCGGTATCGTTCTTCCCGGACAGAGCAAGGAAAAGCCTCAGCAGGCAGAAGTGATTGCAGTGGGTCCCGGCGGCGTTGTGGATGGTAAGGAAGTAAAGATGGAAGTCAACGTAGGCGATCAGGTGATCTATTCCAAATATGCAGGAACAGAAGTAAAGCTGGAGGAAGAGGAACTGATTATCGTAAGACAGAGTGATATTCTGGCAGTGATTCAGTAGTTTTGATTAAAATAATGTAGGAGATGACAATTATGGCAAAGGAAATTAAATTTGGAGCAGAGGCTCGTGCAGCTTTGGAAACCGGTGTCAACAAACTGGCTGATACGGTACGTGTGACACTGGGACCGAAAGGAAGAAATGTAGTACTGGACAAATCTTATGGCGCTCCGCTGATTACCAACGATGGTGTGACCATTGCAAAGGAAATCGAGCTGGAGGATGCATTTGAGAATATGGGTGCGCAGCTTGTAAAAGAAGTGGCAACCAAGACCAACGACGTAGCCGGCGATGGTACTACGACCGCTACTGTGCTGGCACAGGCTATGGTCAATGCAGGCATCAAGAATCTGGCAGCAGGCGCAAACCCGATTATTTTAAGAAAAGGCATGAAAAAGGCAACTGACTGTGCAGTGGAGGCCATCGAAAAGATGAGCGCCAAAGTCAGCGGGAAAGAGCAGTTTGCAAGAGTGGCAGCAGTTTCTTCCGGAGATGAAGAAGTGGGTACGATGGTAGCGGATGCGATGGAAAAGGTAACCGGTGACGGCGTGATTACCATCGAAGAGAGCAAGACCATGAAAACAGAACTGGATCTGGTAGAAGGTATGCAGTTCGACAGAGGATACATTTCCGCGTATATGGCAACAGACATGGATAAGATGGAAGCCAATCTGGATGATCCCTATATCCTGATTACCGATAAGAAGATCAGCAATATCCAGGAGATTCTCCCGATGCTGGAGCAGGTAGTACAGTCCGGTGCAAAACTTCTGATCATTGCAGAGGATGTGGAAGGGGAAGCGCTGACCACATTGATCGTAAACAAACTGCGCGGTACATTCAACGTAGTGGCAGTGAAAGCGCCTGGTTATGGCGACAGAAGAAAAGCCATGCTGGAGGACATTGCCATTCTGACCGGCGGCAAGGTGATTTCCGATGAGCTGGGTCTGGATCTGAAAGAAGCTACCCTGGAAGACCTTGGCCGTGCTAAATCTGTCAAAGTACAGAAAGAAAATACGGTAATCGTTGACGGTGCAGGCAACAAAGAAGACATTCAGGCAAGGATTTCCCAGATCAAGAGACAGGTGGAAGATACCACTTCTGATTTTGACAAAGAGAAACTGCAGGAGAGACTTGCAAAACTGTCCGGCGGCGTAGCGGTAATCCGCGTGGGTGCTGCAACAGAGACCGAGATGAAAGAAGCAAAACTCCGTATGGAGGATGCACTCAATGCCACCAGAGCGGCAGCAGAAGAAGGCATCATTTCCGGCGGCGGTTCCGCATACATCCATGCAGCCAAAGAAGTGACAAAGCTGGCTGAAACACTGGATGGTGACGAAAAGACAGGCGCCAACATCGTACTGAAAGCCCTGGAGTCCCCTCTTTACCACATTGTTGCCAATGCGGGCCTGGAAGGCAGCGTTATCATCAACAAGGTAAGAGAGTCCGAAGTGGGCATTGGATTTGATGCATTGAAGGGTGAATACGTAGATATGGTATCAGCCGGAATCCTGGATCCTGCCAAAGTAACAAGAAGCGCACTCCAGAATGCAACCAGTGTTGCATCCACACTGCTGACCACCGAATCCGTAGTGGCCAACATCAAAGAAGAAACTCCCGCAATGCCCGCAGGCGGCGGCATGGGCGGCATGATGTAAGTGTTCTCAAAGAGCGATGCGATAAAAAGGAAAAGGATACCGGGAGACGAGTTTACTCGCCTCCCGGTATTTTTTTCCTTTTTATCATACCGCTGTCAGGCGGTAGCAGGTAAATTGCGAAGCAATTTGTCTGCTAAGCATCGCACAGTGTAATATTGCACCTTTCCGGCATAAAGTATATAATAACTGTGAATACTTTCAAAAAAATCTTTTACAGATTGAGGAGGTGCAGTATGAAATACAAAAAAGGAGCCTGTGTTATTTTACTGTCAGCTCTGTTTTCCTCCATATCTCTTCCGGTCTATGCCAAAACAGAAGCAAAACTGCCGCTGCTTGTCCAGAAGGAGCCGCAGGAAGCGGGGAGCAAAGAGGTGGATGACCGGACGGATGACGGTACCGGTCCGGAAAGAGAGGGCGGTGAGGCAGATACAGTCCTGCGCAACACGGTTTTTACCACCCAGGCACAGATGCAACAGATGATGGGGACAGAAGATGCCTCTGTATGGTCGGTCCTTTATCTGTCGGAAGTGGAGCAGTCTTATTGGAATTTCAGCCCGGACGGGGCACAGGAAACCAGAGAGCTGTCTCTGGAGCTGGTGAGTAACGCTTACCGGAATCTGGAAATGTTTCTGGACAATGGATATTTGCTGGATTATCAGACACTGGCGGAATATGCAGAGGATTATCTGCAGAGAAAGGGTGAGGCGGACAGCTATTACAGGATTCTGACAGAGTGTTTGAAAAATCCTTATCTTCTGAACAAACCCGGCGCAGAAGTAACGGATACTACATATAATGGAAGAGATTACTCTGCGGTATTCGATCCGGATTATTATTATGATAACAATCCGGATTTGCAGCTTTCCATTGGATTCCATCCGCCGGAACTTTTGCGTCATTTTGTGGAAAAAGGTGTGGCAGAGGGCAGAAAAGGCAATGCGGAGCTGGATATGGATGTTTTCATTGCTTATACGGACGGAGAAATCTGGCTGAAACAGGCCGGGGTACAGGCTCCCGGAGTTTTGCCCTGTGTTGCAAAATACAGTTACAGCCGGGCGAATTATTATGGGAAGCTGCTGGGGCACTACGAATATGGCTTTCTATCTGAAGAAGAGGAAATACCGGAGGAAGAAAATACAGCAGACTGGTAGCCAGTTTGCAGGCTTGTGTGTTATACTAAAAAGCGTACCGGCAGATAAACGCCGGATTTTGGAAAGGGTGTACAGAATATGAAGAAATTAGAAGAATACGTAAGAAGCATTCCGGATTTTCCGGAAGAGGGGATTATTTTCCGGGATGTCACAAGTGTGCTGCAGGATGCAGAGGGGCTGCATCTTGCCATTGATACGATGCAGGATAAAATCAAAGATTTGGAGTATGATGTAGTGGTAGGACCGGAGTCCAGAGGATTTATCTTTGGTATGCCCATTGCGTACAATAACAGAAAACCGTTTGTACTGATCCGTAAAAAAGGGAAGCTCCCCTGTGAAACGGTTTCCAGAGAGTATGATCTGGAATACGGAACGGCGGTCATTGAGATGCATAAAGATTCGATTCAGAAAGGACAGAAAGTTCTGATCGTGGATGACCTGATTGCCACCGGAGGCACTACAGAGGCTATGATCCGCCTGATTGAGTCGCTGGGCGGCGAAGTGGTGGGTATCGTGGTCCTGATGGAACTGGCGGGTTTGAAGGGCAGGGAAAAAATTGCAGATTACCGGCTGGAGTCGGCGATTACTTACGAAGGAAAATAAACAAATTCCGAAAATAAATGTGGGCTGGTGACATATATGACAGAAGAGAAAAAAGAAAGCCTGTTTGATGACGGTAGAATTGAATCCATCGCAGAATTCCAGACTCCTGAGGTATTGTACCAGGATTTGATTTCGCATGTCCGGAAATATCACCCCTCTGACGACATTTCCATGATAGAAAAAGCATACAGGATAGCCTATGAAGCACATAAAAATCAGGTGCGGAAATCGGGAGAGCCATATATTATCCATCCCCTGTGCGTGTCCATCATACTGGCTGATCTGGAGTTGGATAAGGAAACGATTGTGGCGGGACTTCTGCATGATGTAGTGGAAGATACTATCATGACAGAGGAGGAAATCACGGAAGAATTCGGCGCGGATGTGGCTCTTCTGGTGGATGGTGTGACGAAGCTGCAGCAGTTGCAGCTTTCGGGCAGCACCCAGTCCAGGTCGGGAGACAGCGACAGGGTGGAAATGCAGGCAGAAAATCTGCGTAAAATGTTTCTTGCGATGGCAAAGGATATCCGCGTGATTATGATCAAACTGGCGGACAGACTTCATAATATGCGGACATTGAAGCATATGCCTCCTGAGAAACAGCAGCGCATTGCAAGGGAAACAATGGATATTTATGCGCCCATTGCGCAGCGGCTGGGCATTTCCAAGATTAAGATAGAACTGGACGATCTGTCCCTGAAATATCTGGAACCGGAAGTGTATTATGATCTGGTGGATAAGATTGCCGTCAGGAAAAGTGTCAGAGAGCAATATATTCAGTCCATTGTGGATGAAGTCAGTGAGCATATCCGGCACGTGGGTATCAAAGCCAAGATTGACGGTCGGATCAAGCATTTTTTCAGCATCTATAAAAAAATGAAAAATCAGGATAAGACCCTGGATCAGATCTATGATCTGTTTGCAGTACGGATTATTGTGGATTCGGTCAAGGACTGTTATGCGGCGCTGGGGGCCATTCATGAGATGTATAAGCCGATTCCGGGCCGTTTTAAAGATTATATCGCCATGCCCAAGGCCAATATGTATCAGTCCCTGCATACCACGCTGATCGGCAGTTCCGGGCAGCCGTTTGAAATCCAGATCCGTACTTATGAGATGCACAAAGCGGCAGAATACGGGATTGCCGCCCACTGGAAATACAAGGAAGCCTCCGACGGCAAGAAGGTAAAGGCACAGGAGGAAGAAAAACTGGTGTGGCTGCGGCAGATTCTGGAGTGGCAGAAGGATACGGACAACCGGGAATTTCTGAAACTTCTGAAGAGTGACCTGGATCTGTTTTCCGATAATGTGTACTGTTTTACGCCAACCGGTGATGTGAAAAATCTTCCGGCCGGTTCCACACCCATAGATTTTGCCTATGCGATTCACAGTGCAGTGGGCAATAAGATGATCGGCGCCAGGGTCAATGGCAAGCTGGTTACGATTGATTATGAAATCAAGAACGGAGACCGAATTGAAATACTGACCTCCCAGAATTCCAAAGGGCCCAGCCGGGACTGGCTGAATCTGGTGAAGAGTACACAGGCCAAGAGCAAGATTAACCAGTGGTTCAAGAATGAACTGAAAGAAGACAATATTATAAAAGGAAAAGAAATGATCCTGGCCTATTGTAAAGCCAAGTCCATTGATACGACACAGATTCTGTGCTCCCCTTATATGGAACATGTGATGCAGAAATATGGGTTCCGGGATTGGGACTCCGTTCTGGCGGCTGTGGGGCATGGCGGCCTGAAAGAAGGCCAGATTGTCAATAAGATGCTGGAACTGTATGACAAGGAGCATAAAAAGACGCTGACGGATGAGGAAGCGCTGGCGGCAGTGGCAGCAGGCGGAGCCAGAAAGATCAAACCCAGGTCATCCAGCGGTATCGTGGTGAAAGGCATTGATGATGTGGCAGTCCGCTTTTCCAAATGCTGTTCCCCTGTGCCGGGAGATGAGATTGTGGGCTTTGTTACAAGAGGCAGGGGTGTTTCCATCCACCGGACAGATTGTGTCAATATCATCAATCTGTCAGAGATAGAGCGGGCGCGGCTGATTGATGCGGACTGGCAGATGCCGGACAAAACGGCGGAAGGAGAGCGGTATCTGGCAGAGATCAATATTTATGCCAATAACCGCAGCGGCCTGATTGCGGATGTGTCCAGGGCGCTGACAGAAAAAAATGTGGATATCCTGTCCCTGAATACAAGGGTGAGTAAGCAGGGTGTGGCTACGATGGTGGTGGCATTTGAAATCGGCAGCCGGGAAGAGCTGCAGCATATAATTGATAAAATCCGGGTGATTGAAAGCATTCTGGATATTGAAAGGACGACGGGGTGATATGGCGGATTTGAAAATAGGACGTCTTATGATGGGGATTTGTCAGACAAATTGCTATTTTATCTATGAGGAAGGAAAACAGGAAGTTATTTTTATTGATCCGGCGGACAAAGGCGGATATATTTATGATGCCCTGAAGGAACGTGGATTTTCGGTTGCCGGTATTTTGCTGACACACGGACATTTTGACCATATATGGGGCCTGGAAGAGCTGAGAAAGAAAAGCGGCGCGAAAGTATATGCCTGTGAGGCAGAGAAGGAACTGTGTCAGGATACCCGGCTGAATGTATCGGCCAGTGTGGGCAGGGCCTGCAGCGTGGATGCGGATGTGTATGTAAAAGACGGAGAAGAGATTACCATCGCCGGAATAACCTGCAGACTGATTGCCACACCGGGACATACAGAGGGAAGCTGTTGCTATTATTTCCCGGAAGGGGGATTTGTCGTCAGCGGGGATACTCTGTTCGCGGATTCGGTGGGAAGGACCGATCTGCCTACCGGGGATATGGGCCGTCTTGTCCGTTCTATCCGGGAAAAACTCTTTGTCCTGCCGGAGGATACCAGGGTGTATCCGGGGCATGGAGAGGCGACAGAGATCGGGCATGAAAAACAGTACAATCCGTTTTGCGTATAAGATGCCTGGCGGCAGGAAGAGGATAAGTGAGAAGAAATGATAACAGTAATGCTGAATGAAGCGGGATTTGAGTATGATATCCATTCTCTGGTCAGGGCTTTTTATCCCATGTCAGAGGTAAAAGTCTTTGTGGAAGGAGAAAAGGATCTGGTTTCCGATGCCGGATTTCCTGTCATCAAAATTACCAGAAGCAGTGAAAAAACAGTGATCCGGCTGGAACCGTCCCCTTTGGAGGATGGAGGGGACAGCCGGGTTTCTGCTGTCCGGAAAGAGGTTTTCACAGAGCCGGGACTTACGAAAGACAGTTTCCGGAATGTGCTGAAACAGTTGATTTATCAGGTATTGTCGGCCCGGACCGGAAAAGAGCTGCCCTGGGGGACGTTAACGGGCATCCGGCCTGCCAAGATTGCAATGGGGCTGCTGGAGCAGGGAAAAACGCAGGAGCAGATCCTTCAGTATATGCAGGATACTTATTATCTGAGCAGCAGAAAAGGGCAGCTTTGCATTGAAATCGCAGAGCGGGAAAGGGAACTGTTGTCCGGCATCCATTACAGGGACGGGTACAGCCTGTATATTGGAATCCCGTTTTGTCCTACCACCTGTCTGTACTGTTCCTTTACCTCTTATCCCATCAGTGGGTGGAAAGAACGGGTATCTGCCTATTTATCCGCACTGGAAAAAGAGTTGGAAGCTGCGGCAGAAACCTTTCATGGGCAGATACCGGACAGTGTTTACATAGGCGGCGGAACGCCTACTACCTTAAGCCCGGAGGAACTGGAGCGGCTCTTGTCAAAGCTGCAGTCCTGTTTCCCGCTGGAGCGGGTACAGGAATTTACGGTGGAAGCGGGCCGGGCGGACAGCATTACCAGAGAAAAACTGCAGGTGTTAAAGAGGTACGGCGTTACCCGGATTTCTGTGAATCCACAGACCATGCGGGAAGAAACCCTGCGGCTGATCGGCAGACAGCATACGCCGGAACAGGTGAAGCGTGCGTTTTATCTGGCCAGAGAGTGCGGATTTGATAACATCAATATGGATTTGATTCTGGGGCTGCCGGGTGAGGGGGAGGAAGATGTGCGCTATACTGTGGAAGAAGTCGGAAAGCTGGGACCGGACAGCCTGACAGTGCATTCCCTTGCAGTGAAGCGGGCATCCAGACTGAGCCGGTGGATTGCAGAAAACAAGGTCAGTGTGACCCAGAATACAGACGCTATGGTGGACATTGCCGCCCAGGCTGCGGCTGCGATGGGGATGCAGCCTTATTACCTGTACCGGCAGAAAAATATTTCCGGCAATTTTGAAAATGTGGGCTATGCAAGGCCGGGCTGCTATGGGCTGTATAATATCCTGATGATGGAAGAGAAACAGAGCATTGTGGCTCTGGGAGCAGGCAGTATCAGCAAACGGCTTTACCCGGACGGGCGGATCGAACGGTGCGAAAACGTGAAGGAACTGGCCCTGTATATCGAAAAAATTGAGGAAATGACAGAGAGGAAGAGGAGACTGTTCACGGATTCCTGAGCGCTTTTTCCTTCCCTTAAAGTACAGGAAACGGTGCTGAAGCCGGGAGCGGGGAACGGTTATCTTATCTGGAAAGCAGGCAGACGCCTGATTCCGGTAAAACACTTCTTGAACAGATCGCGCCTTATTTTCGGTCAGTTTCTTCAACGCGAAAAACATAACCCATGATTTAAAAATCCCGGGTTATGTTTTTTAGCCATTTATAGCTTCTATAGTGCCTGTAAACAAAAGGTATCTTCACAACCCAGTACCATAATACATGTTGATAAATAACATGGTGTTCAGGTAACTCCGGGCGGTCATTGACAACTGATGCAAATTTTGTCTGCATGATAAAATCCTCCGTGTATCCCTGCGATGGGATTAGTTTGACTTTCTCACCGCATTATCATAAAAGCGGAAATAATCCGGACGGTGACGGGACTGGGTGTATTCAAACATCACGCCGTCGCTGTTGTAGGTCTGGCTGCTTACAACTGCCATACAGTTGTAATCCTCGGCGTTCAGCTTCAGGTATTTCTCATCGATCTGCGTCATCTTTTCCACCGTCATGATCCGTTTGCTGTTCACGATCGTCATGTGCAGCGTATTTTCCAGATAATCATAAATTGAGTTTTCCGCAATCTGTGCCGTAAGGCCGGGGACTGCCTCTTTTAAGAAATAATTGTGATTTAATATCAAGGGTATGTGATCTAGATAGTGGAGGCGCTGGATATAGTAAATATCCGTTCCGACAGGAAAGCCGGTGTATGCCGACTGTTTTTCGCTGATGGCAAACTCAGTGAATAGGAGGACTTCTGTGAGGGGGCTGTGACCGTTTCGCACGGCGGATTCCCGGAAACTTTCAATTTCACTAATCGTGAAGGCAGTCTGCGCCGCGGGCTGATAGATATTTCGGACGCCCTTTCCCTGCATGGTCTGTACATAACCGTCAGATACCAGACGGCTGACGGCACGGCGCAGGGTATTGCGGGAACAATGATAGGTCTGGATCAGTGTGTTTTCCGAAGGCAGAAGTTGCTGATAAGTGAAAACATCGTTCTCAATCTTCTGTTTTAAATCTTTGTAGATGGTTTCATATATTGATTTTGGCATTTTAACACCTCTGCTTTAATTTTTATACTATCCCTACAGAAAATATTATAAAAACGACTTCATAAAATGTCAATGACTTGTTTAAACAAATTTTTGAAAAAGGTTGACATGTTTAAACAAGTGTGCTATAAAAGAATCATAACATGTTTAAACAAGTTAAAACAAATGGAGGAATAAAAGCATGGGAAAATATGCAGAGGACGCAAAACAGTTGTTGCGTCTGGTAGGCGGCAGAGAGAACATCGCAGCAGTTTCACATTGTATGACGCGGATGCGTTTTGCCTTGGTGGAGCCGAAAAAAGCGGACGTGAATGCGATTGAGGCGATGAAGGTGGTAAAAGGAAGTTTCACGCAGTCAGGACAATTTCAGGTAATCATCGGCAATACGGTAGCTGATTTTTATAACGATTTTGTAAAGGAAGCGGGTATTGAAGGTGTGTCAAAGGATGCGGTAAAGCAGGCGGCAAAGAAAAACCAGAATGTGTTGCAGCGTGTGATCACGGCGTTGGCGGAGATTTTTGCACCGCTGATCCCGGCAATTATTACAGGCGGACTGATATTGGGATTCAGAAACTGTACAGACAGCCTTTACCTGTTTGAGAACGGAACGAAAACCTTATGTGACGTCAGTCAGTTTTGGGCGGGCATTGACAGCTTTTTATGGCTGATTGGCGAGGCAGTTTTCCATATACTTCCGGTTGGGATCTGCTGGTCCGTGACAAAGAAGATGGGCACGAATCAGATGCTGGGCATCGTCCTTGGTCTGACGCTGGTATCCGGGCAGCTGTTAAACGCGTATGCGGTTGCGGGAACGGCGGCAGCGGATATTCCGAAATGGGATTTCGGTAGCTTCCAAATCAATATGATTGGCTATCAGGGGCAGGTTCTTCCGGCAATTATGGCTGCGTTCATGCTGGTATATCTGGAAAAATTCTTCCGCAAGATCACACCGCAGGTCATCTCGATGATCGTTGTTCCCTTCTGCAGTCTGTTGTTGTCCGTGATGGTTGCACACTTTGTACTTGGTCCCATCGGCTGGCAGATTGGCGCGGCAGTTTCCGCAATGGTATTTGCCGGGATTACAGGACCGTTTAAAATTCTGTTTGGCGCAATTTTTGGTATTGTTTATGCACCGCTTGTCATAACAGGACTTCATCATATGTCAAATGCCATTGATTTACAACTGATAGCGGATTACGGCGGAACTATGCTGTGGCCGATGATTGCATTGTCGAATATTGCGCAGGGCTCTGCGGTACTTGGAATGATTTGGCTGCAGAAAAAGGATCAGGCAGCGCAGGAAGTCAACATCCCGGCATGTATTTCCTGCTACCTTGGTGTCACGGAACCTGCCATTTTCGGTGTCAACTTAAAGAAAGGCTTTCCGTTCATTTGCGGTATGATTGGTTCCGGCATTGCGGCTGTTGTCTGTGTGGCTACGGGGACGACTGCAAACGCGATCGGAGTCGGTGGGATTCCGGGTATTCTCTCCATTCAGCCGGCGTATATGGTTTCCTTCGCAATCTGCGCGGCTATTGCTGTTGCCGTTCCCTTTGTATTGACAGTGGCGGTCGGAAAGAAGCGCCTGCAGATGGAAAAGGTAAATGAGAATAAGGTAAATGAGAATGTTGAACTGGAGGAAATTGCTTCCGGGACAGGTGCAAATATAGTGGCGGGAGAATTGAAAGCGTTTTTATCCGGCAAAGCGATTCCGTTAAAGGAAGTGGGAGATGGTGTTTTTTCAGAGGGGATTATGGGTGACGGTATGGCGATCATTCCGGAAAATGAAACGCTGTATGCACCGGTAGACGCAGAGGTTGCCGTGCTGATGCCGGAGTCGCGGCACGCCTGTGGATTAAAGATTGAAAACGGTATGGAAGTTCTGTTACATATTGGAATTGATACCGTAAGCATGAACGGGGATGGGTTTGAATATCTGGTACAGGAAGGCCAGAAAGTCCGTGCAGGGACCCCTCTTATCCGGTTTGACAGGGAAAAGATCAGGGCGGCAGGACATCCGGATGTCACGGTATGTATTGTCACAGACGAAGGAAATGCCCAGGATATACAGTTCTATACAGGAATGCATGTCCGTGAGAAGGAAACAGCAGTGGCAGAATGGAAATAGGGCATGGAAATAGAGGAGATATAAAATGGCAGATTTTAGTAACAAGGTGGTTTATCAGATTTATCCGAAATCGTTTCGTGATACCAACGGTGACGGTTTTGGTGATATTCCGGGCGTGATCGAGAAACTGGATTATCTGCAGGAATTAGGTGTGGATTATCTGTGGCTGACGCCGTTTTTCCCATCACCCCAGAGGGATAACGGATATGACGTGGCGGATTACCGAAAAATCAGTCCCCAGTTTGGAACGATGGCGGATCTTGAAAATCTGATCCGGCAGAGTAAGGAACGGGGTATGGGAATCATGCTGGATATGGTGTTCAACCATACCTCCACAGAGCATGAATGGTTTCAGAAAGCGCTGGCGGGGGACGAGGACTATCAGAAGTATTACATTTTCAGGGAGGGCACACCCGACCGTGCGCCTACAAACTGGAAGTCAAAGTTTGGCGGCACTGCATGGGAGTATGTACCGGCTTTGAAAAAGTGGTACCTGCGCTTGTATGATGTAACACAGGCGGATTTAAACTGGGATAACCCCAAAGTGCGGGAGGAGCTGAAAGAAATTCTCCGGTTTTGGAAAGAGAAAGGAATCAGGGCGTTTCGGTTTGATGTGATCAATCTGGTCTCCAAGCCGGAACGGATGGAAGATGACTTCGAGGGGGACGGAAGGCGGTTTTACAGTGACGGCCCGCATATACACGAATATCTGAAAGAACTGGTAAGGGATACGGGCATCGGGGATTTTGTGACAGTGGGGGAGATGTCTTCCACATCACTTGCGCACTGTATCCGGTATTCCGCGCCGGAGGAAAAAGAACTTTCCATGTGCTTTAATTTCCACCATCTGAAAGTGGATTATAAGGATGGGGATAAGTGGGCGCTTCAGCCTGTGGATTATGAGAAACTAAAGCAGCTTTTTACCGAATGGCAGGTGGGGATGCAGAAAGGGAATGGCTGGAACGCGCTTTTCTGGTGCAACCATGATCAGCCCCGTATCGTGAGCAGAATGGGAGATGAGGGTGTTTACTGGAAAGCATCGGCGAAAATGCTGGCAGGGATGATCCATCTGATGCGTGGGACTCCGTATATCTATCAGGGAGAGGAGATCGGAATGCTGAATGCACATTTTCCTTCCATAGAGCAGTACCGGGATGTGGAGAGTCTGAATTATTATCAAATTTTGCTGGAAATGGGAAGGACGAAAGAAGATGCGCTTGAGACGCTTGCGGCGCGTTCCCGGGACAACAGCAGGACGCCCATGCAGTGGAACGGAGAAAGGTATGGCGGGTTTTCGGAGAAAGAACCGTGGCTTCCGGTGTCTGCGGCATTCAGAAAAGAGATCACAGTGGAAGCGCAGCAGGATGATGACAATTCCATTCTTGCTTTTTACAAGAAACTGATTGCCATGAGAAAGAAATATCCGGTGATTACAAAAGGGGAAATTGTCTTTTTGGAGACAGGAACGGACAGGGTGCTGGCTTACCGGAGGATGCTTGGAGAACAACAGATGTCCGTGTTCTGTAATCTTGACAGGAAGCGGCAGCGTGTCAAAATAACCGGAGAGTGGAGCGGCTGCAGGATCTTACTGGAGAATTATGAAGGCAGGGAAATGCCGCCGGAAGAAATATATACAATGGAACCGTATGAGTTGATGGTTTTTGGAAATGTATGAAACGTATCTGTGAAAAGCCGGGGCGGGATATGGAGCAGACGATATGAATCAGAATATAAAATTGGTTGCTGTTGACATAGACGGTACAATAGCGAATGTTCTATGTGGGGTGGACAGTGCGTACTGCCAGCGGTGGACAGTGAGCCAGGCTTTTTTTGAATTGACCGGCATCTATTACCACCGTCTGAAATGGGTGGACGATTTGAAGGAGGTAAAAGACCGGATCCTGAAGTTTGCGCCGACCGTACCGGAGGAAAAAACATATTTTTACTATGACATGTTCTGCGAAAGACTGTGTGGGAAGATTGAGCCTGCGACAAGTGGGCACGGTTCTATCGACCTGATTGTGCCCGGCTGCCATAAGGCCTCCGGCCTGAAACGGCTTATGGAGCGCTGGCGCATTTTGCCGGAACAATGTGCTGCATTTGGCGATGGGGGAAACGATATTGAAATGCTGCAATACTGCAAACACAGCTATGCAATGGAAAACGCACCCCAAAATGTAAAAGATGTGGCAGAACATGTCTGCCCCTCCAATGAGGCGGATGGTGTGCTTGTCACGCTGGAAAAGCTGTTTACGTAAGTGGTTTAAAGAAGAAAAATTAATACGAAAGCCTGTGATTTTATGTTTTCCGTGTTCCAGAACCGGAGAATCGATGAGCAGACGGTTCTGAAGATGCAAAGGATATTTCATCTTTTATTCAGATAGATATCCATATATAGTATTTTCTATAGAATAGAATAAGATTGTTGACGATACGCATAATACGTATTATAATATGATTTAATCAAATAAACAGAAAGGAGAGATGCCATGAATGAATAAGGAGGTATTGGATGAAATTTAGAGAAGTTGAGAGTATGATATTAAAAGACGGCTGGTACCAAGTAAAACAAAAAGGTTCACACCACCAATACAAACATTCAACTAAGCCTGGAAAAGTTACAATCCCTGAACATGGAGGGGATTTGAATTCTGATACAGTAAAATCAATTATGAAACAGGCGGGGCTTTAAGCCCCATTTATTCGATCAATATAAATGGAGGTGAATATATTGAAATTAATTTATCCGGCTATATTTAAGCCTTTTACAGATCAAAGCGGTGGATATGTGGTAGAATTTCCGGATTTACCCGGTTGTGTAACAGAGGGAAAGAATCTGGAACAGGCTATTGAAATGGGGATTGACGCAGCCAGTGGCTGGATATTGGGAGAACTTGAAGATGGGGAGCAAATCCCGCGAGCTTCCGACTATTCTGAAATAACTGCAGAAAATGGGTGCATGATAAATATGTTATTATTAGATATTGATGCCTATGAAGAAAAATATGGTGAAAAAGCTGTAAGAAAAAACCTTACTATTCCTGCATGGTTGAATACTTTTGCTGAAAAGAATAATATCAATTTCTCTAAACTTTTACAAGACACATTATTCTCAATGGCACAGGGAAAATAAGTACAGGAAGCTGTCCACAGGGCAGCTTCTTTTTGTGTTTTTCCCGTTTGTGATGATGGTATCAATGCCATGCGCCATGGCAAGTTTTGCTGCCCGGCAGAGGACTGAAACAACAGCGGATAATGTGTCATTGTCTCCGAAAAGTTTATCTTCTGACTGGATTTCCGTATACCTTACAGAGTCATTTTCATTTACGATTGGAATAATGCCCATTTCCAGCAGCGTATGAAAGGTGTTGATCAGATTTTCTTTTTTCTCTTCGTTTTCCATATCCTCTGCGTTTAACAAAATCTGTGCCACGGTTTTATCATAGTCGTTGAAAAAACTGTCGTAGAGATACATAATGCTGCATTGGCCCACAGCGGCGGCGGCCTGTTTAATCCGCATGCTGGAAGGGCGCGGCTTTGTCTGTAATTTATTTACGCCTACTGCAATTGCCCCGGATGATACGAGGATCACTTCATATCCCATATTCTGAATATCTGCTAATACACAGGCAATACAGTCAAAGGCTTTCAGGTTATTTTGCCCTGTTTCATTTGTGAGTGTGGAGGTGCCTGCTTTGACAACGATCCTGTTATGATAAAGTCCCATAATTTTCTCCTTCCCTTCAGATTTTATACTTCGATAATGGACGGAATATGTTTTACAAATTGCAGGAATGTGTTTGTAACATATTCTGTTTTTATTTTCATGTAGCTTGTGGTTATCCCATCGCTGCAGCCATACCACTGGGAACGGACCACATCTTTGTCCAGGACAATCTGTACTGTGTTTTGCGGATCCAATATGGCGCTGAAAATGGTTGCGGCCCCGATTTTAGTGCCCAGCATTGTTTCCAGAAGCTGTGCGGGCGCGAAGGAAACCAGGGAAACGCCCAATGCATTGCTGAAGTTTTTGGAGCAAAAGGGCTTACTTAAACATGATAAAATCAAATATAAAATACATGGTTTGCATCTGTATGGAGTCTGATACCTGACATATGCAAAAGGATGTGTTGAAAGGAAGAAAAGGATGGATGTAAATATTCAGAAATATCTGGCTTTTGTAAAGACGGTTGAGTATGGAAGTTTTACAAAAGCCGCCGAAAGACTGCATTATTCTCAATCGGGAATCAGTCGGATGATAAATGATCTGGAAAAGGAATGGAGACTGTCGCTTCTTGAGCGCAGCAGATCCGGAGTGCGTCTGACCTCAGATGGTCTGGCATTGCTGCCTTATGCCCAAAATGTCTGTGAGGAATACGAAAAATTACAGACACAGGTGGATGAACTGAACGGTCTCAGATCCGGCATGATCAGAATAGGTACATTTTCCAGTGTGGCCGCACACTGGCTGCCTGGTATCATAAAAAGGTTTCAGATGGATTATCCGAACATAGATTATGAGCTGCTGTTGGGGGACTACACGGAAATAGAAAACTGGATACTGGAAGGGAGAGTTGACTGCGGGTTTCTGCGTCTGCCTGCTCAGCCTGATCTGGAAACCAGCTTTTTGGAACAGGATAAATTACTTGTTGTATTGCCGAAGAACCATCCGCTTGCAGACTGCGGCCGTTTTCCGGTGAAGGCCCTTTCGGAGTATCCTTTTATGCTGTTGGAAAAAGGGGCGAAAGCTGAAATATCAGAGATTTTTGAAAGATGTGATGTTTTTCCGAAAATACATTTTACAATCTGGGATGATTACGCTATTATGTCTATGGTGGAAAGCGGTTTGGGCATCAGTATACTGCCGGAGCTTATATTACAGCGTGTCCCTTATAAAGTGATAACGAAAGAATTGGATGTTCCGGCTTTCCGTAATATCGGGTTTGCCTTGCGGAGTAAGAAAAACAGCTCTCTGGCAGTAAAACGGTTTACGGAATATATTGGCTATCGGGAGCGGCCGCTGTGACTGAGATGCAGCGGGGAGCATGGTCATGGTACAGGGAAATCCAAAGTAAAGAATCCCTGAAAGGAGAAGCGGTATTGAGGAAGGAAGAGACAGCAGAGAACATAAATATTTTGGGGCGTTTTTGCGGTAAGCGGGATGTGGAATCGCTGACGTCTGACAGTCTGGAGAATACATATGGATTCCGGCAGGCCGATGTTATGGTTTTATTTGGCGGCAGTGTTCTGTGCGGAGGGGATGTGCTTGCACAGGCTATGAAAAATGGGATTGCAAAGCAGTATATAATTGTCGGGGGAGTGGGGCATACAACAGAGACATTGCGCCAAAAGGTGCAGGAAGAGCTGCCGATGATAACAGCAGAGCTGACGGAGGCGGAGGTATTCGGCAGATATCTGGAAACCGTGTACGGGCTGAAAGCGGATTATCTGGAAACGCAGTCAACAAACTGCGGCAATAATATTACGAACCTGCTTGCTTTGCTGAAGGCGCATAAGATTGCTTTCCGCAGTATCATTTTGTGTCAGGACGCAACCATGCAGTACAGGATGGAAGCGGGACTTCGCAAGTATGTATCTGAGGATATCACAATCATCAATTTTGCTGCATATAAAGCAGAGGTGGCCGTTCGCAGCAATCGGTTGGCCTATCAGGAAACGATACATGGCATGTGGGAAATCGACAGATATGTGAATCTGCTGATGGGAGAGATTCCAAGACTTGCCAACAACGCGGACGGGTATGGTCCCAATGGAAAAAATTTCATAGCCCATGTGGAGATTCCCCAGGAAGTGAATCTTGCATTTGAAGAATTAAAAAAAGAGTATGGAGAAGCTGTCCGGAAAGCAAATCCGGCATACGCTTCCAGAGAAACAAAAGGAGAAGAAATATGTCAATCGAACGGGTCAGAAACTATTTTGAAACATATGGGATAGAAGACAGGATACAGGAATTTGATGTGTCCAGCGCCACCGTGGAGCTGGCTGCCGCCGCGCTGCACTGTGCGCCGCAGCGGATTGCCAAAACACTTTCTTTTACGGCAAACGGCCGCGTGATTTTGGTGGTGGCAGCCGGGGATGCCAAAATTGACAATCCCAAATACAAGGCGCAGTTTGGCGCAAAGGCAAAGATGCTTTCACCGACAGAAGCGGAAAGCCTGACAGGACATGCGGTGGGCGGTGTCTGTCCGTTTGCGGTAAATGAGGGTGTCTCTGTCTGGCTGGATGTGTCTTTGCGGCGGTTTGATACGGTATTTCCGGCCTGCGGCAGCGCAAACAGTGCAATAGAAGTTACCATTCCGGAACTGGAGAAGTACTCCGGTTACGCAGGATGGGTGGATGTGTGTAAAGGATATGAAAAAGAGGGGCATTCCTGAAACAGCGGGCAAAAGGCAGTTTGGATAAAGCAAAAGCCAGCGCCCGAAGGCGCTGGCCGCTTATAATGTATGTGTTCTCATTTCCAGTATTGTATCTATGAGCTGACGGGCTACTTCTTCTTTTTGCATGATGGGAAGCTCCGTCAGGCTGTCTTTGGTGATCAATGTCACCACATTGGTATCGGTGCCGAATCCGGCGCCTTTTGTTTTCAGATTGTTGGCAACGATCATATCCAGGTTTTTCCGTTCCAGTTTGGCTCTGGAATGTTCCACCAGATGTTCTGTCTCCATCGAAAAGCCGCAGAGAAACTGTCCGTTTTTCTTATGCTGTCCCAGATATCCCAGAATATCGTCGGTACGGGTCAGAGACAGAGAGAGCGCATCCTCTGATTTTTTGACCTTTTCCGGAGCCGCAGATGCAGGGCGATAGTCTGCCACGGCCGCCGCCTTGATGATAATATCCTGAGATGAGGCGATGTCAGTCACTGCTTCGAACATGTCCCTGGCGGATACCACGGGAACACAGGTCAGGTAAGGGGGAACGGACAGACCTGTAGGTCCGGAAATCAGAGTAACCTCTGCGCCGCGGAGCATACACTGTCTGGCAATGGCATATCCCATCTTACCGGTGGAATGGTTGCTGATAAAACGCACCGGATCGATAGCCTCCAGTGTGGGGCCTGCCGTTACCAGTACGTTCAGGCCCTGCATATCTTTTTTGCAGGCAATGGCATGCAGGATGGCATCATACAAAACCTCCGGTTCCGGCATTTTGCCGTCGCCCACATCCCCGCAGGCCAGATATCCTGACGACGGTGTCAGAATCTCCATCCCATAGCGCCGGCATTTTTCCAGATTGTCCTGCAGAATGGGATTACGGTACATGCGGGTGTTCATGGCAGGCGCAACGATTTTGGGACACTGGCATGCCAGATATGTGGTGGTCAGCATATCGTCTGCAATGCCGTTGGCGATTTTGCCGATGACATTGGCGGAAGCAGGAGCAAGCAGAAAGATCTCTGCCTGCTTTGCCAGTGCCACATGCTCCACGTTAAATTCAAAATTACGGTCAAAAGTATCTGTCAGACATTTGTTGCCTGTCAGCGTTTCGAAGGTAATGGGATTGATGAAATTGGCAGCGTTTTCCGTCATAATGACTGTGATATCGGCGCCCTGTTTTTTCAGCATGCTTGCCAGCGATGCGATTTTATAGGCGGCGATGCTCCCGGATACGCCAAGAATGATTTTTTTGCCGGTGAATATCATAAGCTGCTCCTGCCTGAAATTATTTCTGTGCTGTTATGTTGGGCGTTTTGCGGGCAGCCGCCGGTGTTTTGATGTCAAATACTCTGGCAGCGGCCAGGGCTTTTGTAATCAAAGCCACAAGGATGGTTGCGCAGATGGCTTCCGGAATACCGGAAGCTGTGACGGTTCCGATCACCAGACCGAAAACGGCACTGACTGCCACTTCCCTGGCCTGTGCATACTGCTGGGCCAGCAGGAAGTAGATGCTGCCCATAACCGTAATGGTATTGGTCATGGAGCCTGCAAAGCCGCAGAGACCATATCCCAGTATTTTAGGGCATTTTATTTTTTTCAGACCGATCCAGAGCCAGCCCGCCACGACGCCGATCAGAATACGGCATCCTATGGAAATCCAGAGCGCTTTCACCGCGCCGGACAGGCCGGTGGTGCTCATAAAGGGCGAAAAGGCAAAGGACAGCAGGGTAGGAGCATAGGTATTGCTCAGCATGGAGCAGATTCCAAAAACCGCTCCCAGTATGGCCCCTGCCAGAGGTCCCAGTAAAATTGCGCCAATGATGACCGGAATGTGTACCGTTGTCGCCTTGATGATAGGGAGCTGTATCATTCCCAGAGGCGTATTTGCCAAAAGGATAACGATTGCCACCAGAAGTGCGACACGAACCATCCAGCCGGTTCCTTTTTTTGTGTTGTTCATATTCAGTTTTCCTCCTGTTATCATTCTTCTGATTTGTGTGAATCACACATGAAGATACAATACGGGCTTATCGTATCACGGTTGGGGAAAAGATGCAACAGGGAATTGACTGTACAGATTGATCTTATGGATTCGTATGGAAAATGGCGCTGTTTCGTGATAAAATAAGTGCATCCTGCAGGGAACAGGAGTGTTATGTTTGTGACAACAGTGTTGACACAGGTTTGAAAGGTGGCAGATTTTATGATAAAAATCTTTGGCAGCAGAAAAGCTGTTTGCAGAAAAACAAGGAGGCAGAATGATTTCTGTTTAAGCGGATATGGACAAAGTGGCAGCAACAGAGAAATATAAAATTTTAAAGAAGTACTTCGGATATGATACTTTCCGGGACGCTCAGGAAATGCTGATTGATAATATTCTGGAAGGCAGGGATGTGCTGGGGGTCATGCCGACAGGAGCGGGAAAATCGCTGTGCTATCAGATTCCGGCGCTGTTGATGGAAGGGATTACGCTGGTGGTTTCACCGCTGATTTCCCTGATGAAAGATCAGGTGGCAGGCCTGAACCAGGCAGGTATCCACGCTGCCTTCCTGAACAGCTCCCTGACACCCGGTCAGTACCATAAAGCGCTTGGCCTGGCCAGAGGGGGCAGATATCCGATTATTTATGTGGCGCCGGAGCGGTTGATGACATCGGAGTTTCTGGACTTTGCCTTACATACAAAGATCAGTATGATAGCAGTGGATGAAGCCCACTGCGTCTCTCAGTGGGGGCAGGATTTCAGGCCCAGTTACTTAAAGATCGTGGAATTTACAGCCCAATTACCGGTACGTCCCATTGTCAGCGCTTTTACGGCCACAGCCACAAAAGAGGTACGGGAAGATATCATAAAGATTCTGCAATTACAGGATCCGGCGGCGGTATCTACCGGATTTGACCGCAGCAACCTGTATTTCGGCGTGATGACAGTCAGAGACAGATACGGCGCGATCCGGAATTATCTGGAAACACATCGGGAGGAGAGCGGCATCATTTACTGCCTGACAAGGAAACAGGTGGAAGAAGTCTGCGGACGGCTGATCAGGGACGGCTTTTCGGCTACCCGGTATCATGCGGGGCTGGAGGACGGAGAACGGAGAAAAAATCAGGATGATTTTATCTATGACCGGATCCCGGTGATCGTTGCCACCAATGCCTTTGGTATGGGAATAGATAAGAGCAATGTAAGGTTTGTACTGCATTATGGAATGCCCAAAAATCCGGAGTCCTATTATCAGGAAGCCGGCCGGGCCGGCCGGGACGGGGAGCCTGCACAGTGTATTCTTTATTACAGCGGGCAGGATGTGGCCACCAATCAGTTGTTTATTGACCACAACAGGGACAATCAGGAACTGGATGAGGCGACGAGGGAGATTGTAACAGAGCGTGACAGACAGCGGCTGAAAAAAATGACTTATTACTGCTTTACCAACGATTGTCTGAGGGAGTATATCCTGCGGTATTTCGGAGAGTACAAAAGCCATTACTGCGGTAATTGTTCCAACTGTCTGACACAGTTTGAGGATGTGGATGTGACGGATACTGCCTGCACGCTGTTGGAATGTATCAGGTCCGGCGGGCAGAGGTACGGGACTGCCGTGATTCTGGATACGGTCAGGGGCGCTTCCACTGCCAAAATACGCAGCTATGGGCTGACTGCCAATCCCTGTTATGGTGAGCTGGCAAAAACGTCAATATTCCGGCTGCGTCAGATGATGCAGTCCCTGCAGATGCAGGGATATCTGTCTGTGACAGACGATGCCTATGGGGTAGTGAAACTGACACAGAAGGCACAGGATGTACTGGAGGGCAGGGAACGGATTTGGATGAAGCTGGCCAGAGAGACAGAAAAGGCCGGGAAAAAGACAGAGAAGCGGCAGAGCGTTCAAGGAGACGGAAGCCTGTTTGAAAAACTCCGTGCAGTGCGTATGGAGCTGGCCAGGGAAGAAAAGGTGCCGCCTTATATGGTTTTCTCTGATAAAACACTGACGCATATGTGTATTGCCAGGCCGGGGTCCAAGCAGGAAATGCTGGCGGTGGCCGGTGTGGGGGAATATAAGTATGGGAAATATGGCGAACGCTTTCTGGCCTGTATTGCGGCATTCGAAGCGGGGGAGAAGCAGGGAGGATAAGGAAAATGAAGAGAGCCTTGATATCCCGACAGGCTTAATCTGACAGAAAAAAAGCGGAAAGAAGGTACGGAGGATGAACACAATAAAAGAACAGATCAGGGCATACCGTGCATGGAATGCACAGGAAGAGGCGGACCGGGAGGAACTGCTGCGGGCCCTTCATCAGGACCATATTTTTTTGCGGGAAAACAGGGCTGCCCATATGACGGCATCGGCCTGGGTGGTCAATCCTGCGGGGGATCGGGTTTTGATGGCCTATCATAATATTTATGATTCCTGGTCCTGGCTGGGCGGACATGCGGATGGTGAGAAAGACCTGCTTTCGGTGGCTGTGCGGGAAGTCAGAGAGGAGAGCGGCATCAGGGCCGTGACGCCGCTCTCAGAGGAGATTTTTTCTCTGGAGATACTGACTGTGGACGGACATGAAAAGAACGGAGTTTATGTGCCTTCCCATCTGCATCTGAATGTAACTTATCTGCTGGAGGCAGACGATCAGGCAGCGCTTTCGGTCAAACCGGATGAAAACAGCGGGGTGGCATGGTTTACGCCGGATGGAGCCGTGGAGGCGTCCACAGAGCCCTGGTTTCAGGAACGGATTTATAAAAAGCTGAATCAGAAGCTGAAGCAGTGGAAACAGGGCAGTTTTAAATAGCCCGGATGACGCCGCAGCCGATTTTGGTTCCGGAATCACCGGAGGGCTGGGACGTAAAGTCATCTCTGTGGGTATGGAGTACGACGGAGCGCCCTATGATATCGTTGATGGAAAAACGCTTGTCATAGAAAGCGGTCCAGGCATAGCCCTGATTGGACAGCAGAGGCGGCAGATCGCCTGCATGGAAGGGATGAGGCCGGGAAGCGGGATTATAGTGGTCGCCGGTATGCCGGAATGAGTCGGAACAGTCTCCGAATTCATGAATGTGCAGCGCATAATAATCGGCGGAGCCGGGGGTGGAAAGATTGGGAAGACCGAAAAACTCCGCTTCCACCAATGCGCCGCCATAGGGCGTAGGATAAAATTTCACCAGTCCGCTGATCTGCGGATTGGCGGGGCCTCCGGTAACCCAGGCAGCGGCGGCAGGGGCATCCTCTGACAAAAGGGGAAGAAAAGTAAGACGCGGAGTTGGCTGCTGCGCTTTGCGTAATGGTTTTGTTTGTTGTAATTGCATGAAAATACTCCTTATCTGACATCATACTTTATAATATGTCGGGGAGGGCATATGGGGAATCTGCAGTAAATGTTTCTGAAAATATGTGTCAGTTGTATATGGACAAAACGGTGTAAAAAGTTTAAAATAAACAGTGAAAATAAAAAGATCATAATTTTACAAAGATCGAAAGGAAGGTACGCAATATGGCATTGGTAACAACGAAAGAAATGTTTAAGAAAGCATATGAAGGGCATTACGCAATCGGCGCTTTCAATGTAAACAACATGGAGATCGTACAGGGGATCACAGAGGCAGCAGGAGAGTTGAACTCCCCGATCATCCTTCAGGTTTCTGCAGGTGCAAGAAAGTATGCACAGCACGAATATCTGGTACATCTTGTTAAGGCAGCGCTGGAGTTAAATGATATTCCGATTGCACTTCATCTGGATCATGGCGCAGATTTCGAGATTTGTAAGTCCTGTATCGACGGCGGATTTACTTCTGTTATGATCGATGCTTCCAAATATGCTTTTGATGAGAATATTGCCATCACGAAGAAGGTGGTTGAGTATGCACATGACAAGGGCGTTACTGTAGAGGCTGAGCTGGGCAAACTGGCAGGTATTGAGGATGATGTAAAGGTAACATCCGACGATGCACAGTACACACAGCCGGACGAAGTGGAAGAGTTTGTAGATCGTACAGGTGTGGATTCCCTGGCAATTGCCATCGGAACAAGCCACGGCGCTTTCAAGTTCAAACCGGGCCAGAAACCGCAGCTTCGTTTTGACATTCTGGAAGAGGTTTCCAAGAGACTTCCTAATTTCCCCATTGTTCTGCATGGAGCATCTTCTGTATCTCAGGAATATGTTAAGATCATTCAGGCAAACGGCGGAAACCTTGCAGATGCAATCGGTATTCCGGAAGAGATGCTTCGTGAAGCAGCACGTTCTGCAGTATGCAAGATCAACATTGACTCCGATTTACGTCTTGCTATGACGGCAGGTATCAGAGAAGTGATGTGGAATGATCCTGCAAAATTCGATCCCAGAGAATATCTCAAAGTGGGCCGTCAGTATGTAAAAGACGTAGTTGCTCATAAGATTACGGAAGTATTGGGCAGCAACGGAAAAGCCTGACAACGGAACCGGATCACATAAGATAATGAGGGCTGTATCCCGGAGGATACAGCCCGTTTTTATGCGCACAGGCAACCCAGAGGAAGATTGTCAGCAGAAGCTGACGGGTGCCCGGCGCACGAGTAGAGGAAGATAGCTCTTCCTTACTCGATTGTACAGGGGCGCGTAAGGAAGTTTGCTGCTTTGCAGCACGCGCCGCGCGGTATTCAGTCCCTGTCAAAAGCAATCTGTTTCTGTATCAGAAACCTGCCAAATGCCTCATCCCACAGATGCTCCGGGGTTTTGTCCGGTAAAAAATCCAGAAAAGAGATACCGGTGGTGCAGGTCATCCTGCCTTCGTCATAGCGTATGGTTACCACAAATGCCTGTATGTAGTGTTCCGGGATACTGCCTTCGCTTCTGGCAATCAACCGCTTCGCCTGTTCCGGCTTCAGATGCAGCACAAATTTCATGGATACCGGTGTTTTCTTCCCTTTGATCAGAGAAAAGCAGACAGGACGTATGTCTGACCAGCAGGACAGTTCATAGGGACGGATGGAAGCATCCTCCCATTCTTCAGCGGTAAAAAAGTCAGGTTCCAGCCGGCCGTTTATGGTAAATGTGTTGTAGGTTGTGATGACGGCTTCCCGCAGCAGGAAACTGTCAAAACAGTCTGTTGCCAGAAGTCGGCTCATAAAATGTTTGCGTTCAGTAATGGTGTATGCGGTCATTTCCGGTTCCTTTCTGCTAATGGCGCTTGTATTCTACTATAGAAAGCAGGGGATGTCAAGAATAGGACAGGAGAGCGGACGGTAAATGATTCCTGCAGAAAAGGGGAAATCTGCTTTACAGAGGCGGCAGGCCATGATAAGATAATGTAGTAATGAAAACTACATGACGGGCAGCGGAATAAAAGAAAACAGCGCTGCTTAAAATAAAATGTAGTCGGCAGAACATACATAGGTGTTCTGTTTGGAATATGCACTGAAAGGGCCTGAAAAGCGGTCTGTCAGGGCAGGCGGAGGCGGAAGATGAGTTATAAGATTGTATTGGACAGTTGCGGAGAGCTTCCGGAGGAGCTTTTGCAGGATGAGAGATTCGAACGGGTTCCTCTGGGACTGGATGTGGGAGACTGGCATATACTGGATGATGAGACATTTGACCAGCGGGAATTTTTGAAAAGGGTGGCACAGTGTCCGGAATGCCCCAAATCGTCCTGTCCTTCACCGGAGCGTTATATGGAAGCCTGTAACACAGAGGCGGAGCATGTGTATATCATTACACTTTCTTCTCATTTAAGCGGCAGCTATAACAGTGCACAGTTGGGCCGTCAGTTGTATCTGGAGCAGTACGGGAAAAAGGATATCTGCGTCATAGATTCCCACTCCGCAAGCTGCGGACAGACACAGATTGCCCTGCTGGCTATGGAGCTGGAAGAAGAGGGGATGGCTTTTGCGGAAATAGAGAAGCGCCTGATCCGTTACCGGGACGAGATGCTTACTTACTTTGTACTGGACAATCTGGAAACGCTGCGTAAAAACGGGCGGTTGTCAGCGGTAAAGTCCGTAGTGGCCCAGACCCTGAACATCAAGCCGGTGATGTCGGCGACAGAGGGAGTCATCATACAGAAAAGCCAGGCGATCGGAATCAAAAAAGCACTGACGAAAATGATTGAATTTATGCAGAAAGAGGTTAAGGATCTGGGGCAGAAACGCATTCTCATTACCCATTGCAACTGCCCGGAACGGGCACAGTATGTAAAGGAAATGCTTGCATCCAGGGCTGGCGCCGGAGAGATTTTGATTCTGGAAACGGCGGGTGTGAGCAGTATGTATGCCAATGACGGCGGTGTGATTGTTACGGCATAACAGAAAGGAAATCAAAAAGGATCACAGGACGGTTTGGGGAATGTCTCTGTGATCCTTTTTAAAATCACATGATCTGGAAGGTAATGGAAGAATGGGTCAGCAGATAGACACTTAAAAGCTGCAGCAGCAGGATTGCCGGCATCCCATAGACGAAATACCAGTGCCTTGTTTTATGGCGGAAGAGATACATACCCAGAATAGAGCCCACGCTCCCGCCGATGATGGCTATGATAAACAGGGTGGCTTCGGGAATCCGGAAGGCCCCTTTGCGTGCTTTCCATTTGTCAATTCCCATCAGTGCCAGGCCCAGAATGTTCAGTGCAGCAAAATAAGCGACAATTGTTAAAATCACATCCATTTGTTTCTTATCCTTTTTTTTCTGCTTCCTGCATCTTCATGGCACGTACCTTGCAGGACAGGCCAAAGAGGTTAATAAAGCCTTCTGCGTCATGGTGGTCATACAGATCTCCCGTTGTAAAGGAAGCGATGCTTTCATTGTACAGAGAGTAGGGGGAGGTGGTGCCTGCCTTGATGATGTTGCCTTTGTATAATTTAAATTTCACTTCTCCGGTCACATAACTCTGCGTGGATTCGATGAATGCCTGGATGGCCTCCCGCAGAGGAGTGAACCATTTCCCCTCATAAACAAGCTGTGCCAGTTTGTTGCCCATTTCTTCTTTTTCACGATACGTATCCCGGTCCAGGATCAGCTCTTCCAACTGCTGATGTGCTTCATAGAGGATGGTTCCTCCGGGGGTTTCATAAACGCCTCTGGATTTCATGCCCACCACACGGTTTTCCACGATGTCCACAATACCGATGCCATGCTTTCCACCCAGGGTATTGAGGGTGCGGATAATATCGCTTACTTTCATTTGTTTGCCGTTGACAGAGGTGGGGATGCCCTTTTCAAATGTCATGGTGACATATTCCCCTTCTTCGGGGGCTTTTTCGGGTGTGGTACCCAGCACCAGCAGGTGGTTATAGTCAGGTTCGCTGGCCGGATCTTCCAGTTCCAGGCCCTCATGGCTTATGTGCCACAGATTGCGGTCGCGGCTGTAGCTGGAATCGGCAGAGAAGGGCAGATCAATGCCATGCGCTTTGCAGTATTCGATTTCACTTTCCCGGGAGTCCAGGGTCCACTTTTCATTTCTCCATGCGGCAATGATTTTCAGGTCGGGGGCCAGTGCCTTGATGCCCAGTTCGAAGCGGATCTGGTCATTGCCCTTTCCGGTTGCGCCGTGACAGATGGCGGCCGCCCCTTCTTTTCTTGCGATTTCCACCAGACGTTTTGCGATGACGGGCCTTGCCATAGAAGTCCCCAGCAGATATTTGTTCTCGTAAACGGCATGTCCCTGTACACAGGGCATAATGTACTCATCACAGAACTCATCCACCACGTCCTCAATATATAATTTTTCGGCGCCGCAGAATTTGGCCCGTTCTTCCAGACCATCCAGTTCCTCTCCCTGTCCGCAGTCAACACAGACACAGATCACTTCATAGTCAAAGTTTTCTTTTAACCAGGGGATGATGGCGGTGGTGTCCAGACCGCCGGAATATGCCAGAACGACTTTTTCTTTCATAATGTAAATGCCTCCTCGAATCCTGTATTTTCTGATTGTATGAATATGCGGAAACAGCCGCATATTTGCCATGCACCTAATATACAACATCCGGCTGTAGAATGCAAGGAGAAAAATATGCAAATTTTTATATAATATTAAGTAATTATTCAATTATTCCCAAAGTTAATTGAATAATATACGGAATATATGTATAATTATGCACATTGACAGGGGAGGGTTATTGGTTTATATTATTAAAGTAGATAAATTTGGGAAAGATGTAAAGAAAGGGACTGCTATGATCAAAGCGGGAATTATCGGTGCAACCGGGTATGCAGGAGCAGAATTGGTACGGCTTCTGAGCGCCCACAAAGAAGTGGAAATTGTCTGGTACGGTTCCAGAAGTTACATAGAAAAGAACTATGCGGATATTTACAGGAACATGTTTGAAATCGTGGAGGCTGCCTGTCTGGATGATAATATGGAAGAACTGGCAGAGCGGGCGGATGTTATCTTTACGGCCACGCCTCAGGGATATCTGGCTTCGGTCTTAAATGACGCCATCCTGGAAAAGGCCAGAATCGTGGATCTGAGCGCTGACTACCGGATGAAGGATGTATCGGTTTATGAAGTCTGGTACGGCATTACCCATGCTTCGCCCCGGTATCTTGATGAGGCTGTTTACGGACTGTGTGAGATCAACCGGGATAAGATCCGGGCTGCCAGGCTGGTAGCCAATCCGGGGTGTTATACCACCTGTTCGATCCTGACGGCGTATCCGCTTGTCCGGGCCGGCCTGATTGATCCGGATACACTGATCGTGGATGCCAAAAGCGGGACTTCCGGAGCGGGCAGAGGCGCCAAAACGGCCAATCTGTTCTGCGAGGTCAATGAAAACATCAAGGCATACGGAGTGACTACCCACAGGCATACGCCGGAGATTGAGGAACAACTGGGATATGCGGCAGGCCGAAAAATCACCGTTACCTTTACTCCTCATCTGGTGCCTATGAACCGGGGGATTCTGGTGACGGCATATGCTGCGCTGCAAAGGAAGGCGGACGGCAGCCTGCCCACAGCCAGGGAGCTCCGGGCTGCTTACCTGGCATGTTATCAGAAGGAAACTTTTATCAGAGTGCTTCCGGAAGGGGTATGCCCGGAGACCAGATGGGTGGAAGGCAGCAATTATGTGGATTTGAATTTTGCTGTGGAACAGCGGAGCGGCCGTGTGATTATGATGGGTGCACTGGACAATCTGGTGAAAGGGGCGGCCGGTCAGGCGGTGCAGAATATGAACCTGATGTTTGGACTTCCGGAAACGGAAGGGCTTTCTCTGGTTCCGGTATTCCCGTAATACTGTATGGCCGCCAAAGATAAGACGGCCCGGGCAGAACAGATAGGATTGGCATATGGCTACAAAAAAGAAAAAAGACGCTTTTATCTTACAGGCCGGTATTCTTGCGGCAGCAGGGATTCTGTGCAGGATCATCGGTATCCTGTACCGGAGCCCTCTGACCAGTATCATCGGCGACGAGGGAAACGGATATTACAGCGCCGCTTATAATTTTTATACGATTATCCTGTTGGTATCTTCTTATAGTATCCCTTCTGCGATTTCCAAGGTGATTGCCGGAAAACTGGCGCTGAAGGAATATAAAAATGCCTACAGGGTGTTTCAGTGTGCGCTTCTTTATGTGCTGGTAATCGGAGGGATTGCCAGTCTGTTTACTTTTTTCTGCGCAGGATTTCTGGTGAAGGAAAATTCGGCGGCGGTACTTCGGGTTTTTGCCCCGACTATTTTTCTGTCCGGGCTGCTGGGAGTGCTCCGGGGATATTTTCAGGCTCATGGGACGATGATGCAGACCTCGGTGTCCCAGATTCTGGAACAGATTTTAAATGCGGCAGTCAGTATTGGCGCCGCCTATGGTTTTGTGGCGCTGGCAGAGCGGGAATCCGATACGACCCGGGCTGTGTACGGCGCGGCGGGAAGTGCGCTGGGAACGGGGGCCGGCGTACTGATTGCATTGTTGTTTATGTGCGGTGTATATTTGCTTAACCGGGGAATGATCAGCCGCAGAATCAAAAAGGATACAGAACACGAAGAGGATTCTTACGGAAAGATTTTCGGTGTGATCATCAGTATGGTAACACCCATTATCCTCAGTACGTTTATTTATAATTTCAGTACTTCGCTGAATCAGACGATTTACACCAATGTGCTGTCGGAAATCAAAGGGATGGCAGAATCGGAGATTGCCACCATGTACGGTATTTTTGCCGGAAAGGCAGTGGTGATTTCCAATGTGCCCATTGCACTGGCTTCGGCGATGTCGGCGGCTGTGATTCCGGCTGTGGCCTCTTCCTTTGCCCTGGGAGATAAGCGTCAGGTGCGGGAAAAGATTTCGGAGGCAGTCCATACCACTATGCTGATTGCCGTGCCCTCTGCAGTGGGGCTGGCAGTGCTGGCAAGGCCCATCACGGAGCTTTTGTTTCCGCAGAAGGCTTCTCTGGATCAGGCGGCGCTGCTGCTGGCATCCATCAGTATTACGGTGATTTTTTACAGTCTGTCCACAATTACCAACGGGGTACTGCAGGCTGTGGGCAGAGTGAATCTGCCGGTGATCAATGCGGCAACGGCGCTGGTCATACAGACAGTGGCCCTGGTGGCGCTTTTGCTGTATACGGATGTGGGACTGTATGCGCTTTCCATTGCGATGGTGGTGTATTCTTTTCTGATGTGCCTTTTCAATCAGATTGCTGCCAGACGGGCGCTCAATTACAGGCAGGAGCTTTTAAAGACCTTTTTGAAGCCCTTTTGTGCGGCGGTGCTGATGGGGATCTGCGCCTGGTTTGTATATGAGGGAGTATACCGGCTTGTGCCTGTCAATGTGGCGGCGCTGATACCTGCCATGCTGGTGGCCGTTATTGTATATGCGGCGGTGCTGATGGCGCTTGGCGGTGTGAATGAGGCGGATCTGCGCCGTCTGCCGAAAGGGCGCCTCCTGGTGGCCATTGGACGGAAATGCTATCTGCTGCGGGATCCGGAGTATACAAAGCCGGAGAAAGGGCAGAAGAAAACGGGCGGAACCGGAAAAAAGCCCGGAGCCAGAGCAGGGGCAGGAAGCCCGGGAAAGGAAAAACAGCCGGTGGAAAGCAGAGGCAGGAAACGGCCGGAGGGAAAAAGCACTGTGGGAGCCGGGAAAACATCGGGAAAAAAGAAGCCTGCAGGAGAAAAACGGCCTGTAAAAGGGAAAAAAATGGGGGAAACTTCCGGAAAACGTAAGACCAGGCCCGATGCCGCACCGGAAAAGAAAGTATCTGCCACAGGGCGGCCGGACGGCGGAAAAAAGCCGCAAAACAAAGAGACAGTCAGAAAACAGAGGAAACAGCCATGATACGGGAAATGAAAACAGAGGACTATGATCAGGTATATGCACTTTGGATGAGCGTGAAAGGGTTTGCCATGCGCAGTGTGGATGATTCCAGGGAGGGAGTGGCAAGATTTCTTGCCAGAAATCCCCACAGCAGTGTAGTGGCGGAAGAGGACGGACAGATCGTGGGAGCGATTCTCTGCGGGCATGACGGCAGAAGAGGATGCCTTTACCATGTCTGTGTTTCTTCCGGATACCGCAGACGCGGGATCGGTACGGCTATGGTGGTATTTGCGATGGAGGCGCTGAAGCGGGAAAAAATCAGCAAGGTTTCCCTGATTGCCTTTACGGCCAATGATATCGGGAACGCGTTCTGGAAGAAAATCGGATGGACCCGGCGGGAGGATTTGAATTATTATGATTTTGTGCTGAACCGGGAAAACATTGTGGCATTTAATCAGTAGATAGCAGGCAGCAGGGGCAGACTCTGAAGCTGGATGGGAGAAATGGAGTATGACAGGAAAAACAGAAAAGATTCCGGGCGGCGTGACGGCGGCAAAGGGATTTATGGCAGCCGGAGTGGCGGCCGGCGTGAAATATCAGAACAGAAAAGATATGGCGGTCATATACAGCCAGACACCCTGTACGGCAGCCGGGGTATTTACCAGCAATGTGGTAAAGGCGGCGCCGGTGATATGGGATAAAGAGACGATCGATAGCGGGCAGGCAGTGCATGCGGTGGTGGTAAATGCCGGGATCGCCAATGCCTGTACAGGTGAGAAGGGATATGGCTATTGCAGGGAAACCGCGGATGCGGCCGCGGCCGCGCTGCACATCCCGGCAGACAGTGTGTTGGTGGCTTCCACCGGTGTGATTGGCATGCAGCTTCCGATGGATAAGATTACGGACGGGGTTTTGCAGCTGGCAGAAGCCAGAGCGGATACACAGCAGGCGGGAGATGATGCAGCCTGTGCGATTATGACTACGGATACCGTATCCAAGCAGGCGGCTGTCAGGGTGCAGATTGGCGGAAAGACTGTGACCATAGGCGGTATGTGCAAAGGTTCGGGGATGATCCATCCGAATATGTGTACCATGCTGGGCTTTGTGACTACGGATGTGTGTATTACCAGGGAACTGCTGCAGGATGCACTGCGGCGGGATGTTCAGGATACTTTCAATATGGTTTCTGTGGACGGGGATACTTCCACCAATGACACATTGCTGCTTCTGGCCAATGGGCAGGCGGGGAATCCTCTGATATCCGAACCGGGAGAGGCGTATGAGTGCTTTTGCCGGGCACTGCATGAGATCAATGAAACGCTGGCTAAAATGATGGCAGGCGACGGGGAAGGCGCCACGGCATTGCTGGAAGCAAAGGTAGTGCATGCAGCCAGCAAAGAGGATGCCAGGATGCTGGCCAAATCGGTGATCTGCTCCAGCCTGACCAAAGCGGCTGTTTTCGGGCATGATGCCAACTGGGGCAGGATTTTGTGTGCACTGGGGTATTCCGGTGCGCTGTTTGACCCGGAGAAGATGGAGCTGTATTTTGAGAGCCGGGCAGGGAAGATGCTGATTTATCGGGACGGACAGGCTGCGGATTACAGTGAAGAGGAAGCGACAAAGCTGTTGTCTGAGCCGGAAGTGACCGTGATAGCAGATATGAAAATGGGAGAGGAAAGCGCCAGTGCCTGGGGATGCGATCTGAGCTATGAATATGTAAAAATCAATGCGGACTATCGGTCCTGATTGGGGAAGCGGGGAAAAGAAATGCGTGATACGGAAATGAAGCAGATTCTGCAGAAAGCGGAAGTGTTGATTGAGGCGCTGCCGTATATTCAGAAATTTAACCGGAAAATCATTGTGGTGAAATATGGCGGGAGCGCCATGAGCAATGCCCGGCTTCAGCAGAATGTGATTAAGGATGTGACATTGCTGAAACTGGTGGGGTTCAAACCGATTATTGTACATGGCGGCGGGAAAGAAATCAGCCGGTGGACAGGCAAGGTGGGAAAGGAAGCAAAGTTTGTCAACGGCCTGCGGGTTACGGATGAGGAAACAATGGAAATTGCCGAGATGGTGCTGTCCAGAGTGAATAAAAATCTGGTTACAATGGTACAGGCGCTGGGGGTGAAGGCAGTGGGTGTCAGCGGCAAGGACGGCGGCCTTCTGTCGGTGGAAAAGAAATATGCGGACGGTCAGGACATCGGCTTTGTAGGGGAGGTGACACAGGTCAATCCCAAGATACTGTTTGATCTTCTGGAAAAGGATTTTCTGCCCATTGTGGCGCCCATCGGGCTGGACGGGGCGTTTAAGACCTACAATATCAATGCGGATGATGCGGCCTGTGCCATTGCCAAAGCGGTGCATGCGGAGAAACTGGCATTTCTGACGGATATCGAGGGGATCTACAGGGATGTGAATGACAAAAGTTCTTTTCTGTCCAGGCTGACAGTGTCTTCTGCAGAGGCGCTTCTGCAGGAGGGTTTTATCGGCGGCGGTATGCTGCCCAAGCTGAACAACTGTATTTCTGCCATACGAAACGGGGTAAACCGGGTACATATACTGGACGGCCGGATTGCCCACTGCCTGCTGTTGGAGATCTTTACCAATCATGGTGTGGGAACAGCGATTATTCTGGATGAGGAGGGAGAAACATTATGATGCAGGAAGTTATCGCAGAAGCGGAAAAGTCACTGCTGCATACGTATAACCGGTATCAGATCGTACTGGACAGGGGTGAGGGGGTTTATCTCTATGATATCGAAGGAAAGAGGTATCTGGATTTTGCATCAGGCATCGGTGTTTTTGCCCTGGGATATCATTACGGGGATTTTGACGATGCGTTGAAAGCACAGATTGACAAACTGCTGCATACCTCCAATTATTATTACAATCTCCCTGCTGTGGAAGCAGCAAAAAAAATCAGACGGATTTCCGGTATGGACCGGGTATTTTTTACCAACAGCGGAGCGGAAGCTGTGGAAGGGGCCATTAAGACGGCCAGAAAGTATGCCTACTTAAAGGATGGCAGGACAGATCATGAGATCATTGCCATGCAGCATTCTTTCCACGGACGGACGATGGGGGCGCTTTCCGTTACGGGAACGCCCAAATACCGGGAGGCGTTTGCCCCGATGATCGGGCATATCCGGTTTGCCGAGCTCAATGACATGGACAGCGTTATGGCACAGCTCAGTGACAAAACCTGCGCCATACTGGTGGAAACCATACAGGGGGAGGGCGGCATCCATCCGGCACAGGAGGCTTTTCTCCGGGATCTGCGCCGGCTCTGTGATGAACGGGATCTGCTGCTGATTCTGGACGAGATACAGTGCGGGATGGGACGGACCGGTGCGTATTATGCATGGCAGCGGTTCGGGATCAGACCGGATATTATGACGACAGCCAAGGCGCTGGGAGGCGGTGTGCCGGTGGGTGCATTTCTGGTGACGGAGGCAGTGGGCGCTCATTCTCTTTCGGCAGGAGATCATGGAACCACCTATGGCGGCAATCCTTTTGCTGCCGCCGCCGTATCCAGGATGATTGATTTGTTTGAGGAAAATCATATTCTGGAACATGTACGGGAAATCAGCGCCTGTCTGGAAGAAAAACTGGATGATCTGGTGAAACGATGTGATTTTATTAAAGAGCGGAGAGGCTGCGGCCTGATGCAGGGGCTGGAATGCCGGGATGCAGTGGGTACAGTGATTGACAGAGCGCTGAAAGCCGGTCTGATCCTGATCAATGCCGGGCCGTCTGTGATCCGGCTGCTTCCGCCGCTTGTGATTGAGCGGGAACATGTGGATGAAATGATGGAAATTCTGGAAACATGTCTGAAAGAAGGCGTCAGGTAGGGAAAGACCTTAGAGGAGAAAAGAATGCATTTGACAAAGAAACTGGTTTCACTTTTCTGTGTGGCCGTGCTGCTGGCAGGGGCTGCGCTTGCGGCAAAGGTGATTCCGAAGGCAGAGGATGATGGGCGGCAGGAGACTGTGTTTGCATCCGGAGATACGCTGTATTTCTGGTATACGGATGATTCTCTGACAGATTATCTGACCAATGTGTCCGCTTCTTATTATGAGGAGAGCGGCAATCATGTGATTCCTGTTTTGCAGACAGGACATGAATACCTGGAGGCTGTCAATGATGCTTCGGTCCATCCGGGAGAGGATGTGCCCCAGATGCCGGATCTGTATGTGATCAGCAATGACAGTCTGGAAAAGGCATATCTGTCAGGACTGGCTGCGCCGGTGGGAGACGAGGGGCAGGTATGCAATACAGATACGTTTCCCAGGACTGCCCTGGATGCGGTCACTTATCATGAAAAGTATGTGGCCTATCCTTTTTATTATGAAACCAGTGCGCTTCTGTATAACAAAACCTATATGGAAAACGGGGAATGGGAAGTTCCAAAAACCATAGACGATATCCTGGCTTTTGCGGACGAATACGATGCCCCGGAGCAGGTGGAAGCAGTGTTCAAATGGGATGTGTCCGATATTTTCTATAATTATTATTTTACCGGAAACTATATGGTGGTAGGCGGGGAAGCCGGTGATGATGCACGGCAGATTGATATTGACAATGAAAAAACAAGAGAATGCCTGCAGGTGTACCAGAACCTGAACCAGTTCTTTTCCATTGATACAAAAGAAGTTACTTACGATACGGTGCTGCAGGATTTTATTGACGGCAAGATTGTTATGACAGTGGCAACCACCGGCGCAGTGGCCAGACTGGAAGAAGCCAGAAAAGAAGGCGCCTTTTCCTATGAATACGGGATTACGGTAATGCCGGATCTGACAGCGGAGCTGAAAGGCAGAAGCCTTTCCGTGACCAACGGCATAGTGATCAACGGATATTCGGAAAAAGCGGAAATTGCCAATGATTTTGCCGTCTTTCTGACAAAGCATCATGCGGATGAACTGTATGAGAATACGGGCAAGATCGCTTCCCGGTACGGTGTCCTGTATGAGAACCGGAATGTGGCACAGTTTATGGCAGAATATGAAAACTCCATTTCCATGCCCAAACTTCTGGGAACCAGCAATTTCTGGGTGCAGCTTGAAATCTGCTTTTCCCGTATCTGGACAGGAGAAGAGGTGGAAACGCTTTTGTCAGAGCTGGAAACCCAGATCAAACGCCAGCTTGCTTAGGGCCTGCTGAAATGTGAAGAAACAGGATCAGCCGTCTTTATGTATGAAATGATTCCTGACGGGAAATAAATATAGAAAGATTCGGAGGGATTTTGCACTTCGGATCGGAAATACAGAATATCTGATTGGAAAAAGGGGATTGTTTCATATGACAGGATGGATCATAGCACTGGTTTCCGGTGCATTGATGAGTGTACAGGGTGTGTTTAACACACAGGTGACCAAGGCGTCCAGCATCTGGATTGCCAGTGCATTTGTACAGTTTACTGCGCTGCTTGTCTGCCTGGCAGCCTGGGCGTTTACAGACAGAAGTTCTCTGATGAGCGTGTTTCAGGTAAAGCCCAGATATATGCTGCTGGGCGGTGCCATTGGTGCTTTTATCACTTATACAGTGATCAAAAGCATGGATATGCTGGGGCCGGCAAGGGCGGTTATGCTGATTGTCATTGCGCAGTTGATCGTTGCCTATCTGATCGAGCTGTTTGGACTGTTCGGCGTGGAAAAAGAGCCGCTTTTGATGCGGAAAGTAATCGGCATGGCAGTGGCCATCGCAGGCGTCATTGTATTTAAATGGGATTGAGCTGTCATAGATTATGGAATTTTGTGTCGGAAAGAATTAAGAAACTGGGCCTTGCATTTGCAGGGCTTTTTTTATACAATAAAAGCAGTCAGCGAAAAAGGCTCCCACAGTTGGAAGTTTGCAGAAGGGAGTCTGGTTATATGGAAAATAAAATAAAAAAAGCGGTTGTATTTGTGGGGTTTTTCTGGGTTCTGTCGGGTTTGTGCGGCTGTACCAGAAGACAGCAGGATATGCTGGATGAGATCGTATTTCCTGCAAATCCGTCAGAAGAGATGGTTTCGGAAACAGGTACTGCCGGGGAGGGCGGCGAAAGCCCGGGAGAGACAGAAGGAGGCAGATCCGGAACGGATTTGACAGGCCGGGACAGCGGCCCGGGCGCAGATAAGAGCAGCCTGGAAAGCATGGAAGAAAACGGTGATCCGCCGGGGGTATGCTATGTGTATATCTGCGGGGCGGTAAAGGAGCCGGGCGTTTATCGAATGGAGCCGGATGACCGGGTTTTTGCGGTGATTGACAGGGCGGGCGGCTTTACAGAAGACGCCTGCAGAGAGTATGTAAATCAGGCAAAGCCGGTGGTGGATGGCCTGCGGATCTGGATTCCCACAGAAAAAGAAGCGGAAAAAGAAGGGCGGCAGGCGGCCGTATCCGGGCTAAGCGGCATGGAGGAAGCCGGGCTGGAATATCCGGACAGGCAGGACAGAGAGAACCAAAGTACCGGGCTGGTAAATATCAATACGGCGTCTGTGACAGAGCTTTGTTCCCTGGCCGGAATCGGAGAAGCAAAGGCCCGGGCGATTGTGGCGTACCGCAGTACGCATGGGGATTTTAAGACAAAAGAGGATATTATGAAGGTAGCCGGCATCAAACAGAACGGCTACGATAAAATAAAAGATCAGATAACAGTGAGGCAGGAGTAGAGCAGATGGCAAACAGGGTTTTGGTGGTGGATGACGAAAAGCTGATTGTGAAAGGCATTCGTTTCAGTCTGGAGCAGGATGGTATGGAAGTGGATTGTGCATATGACGGGGAAGAGGCACTGGAAAAGGCAAAGGCGGATGCGTATGATATTATTTTGCTGGATCTGATGCTGCCCAGACTTTCAGGCCTGGAGGTATGTCAGCAGATACGGGAATTTTCCACGGTTCCTATCGTGATGCTGACGGCAAAGGGTGAGGACATGGACAAGATACTGGGCCTGGAGTATGGCGCGGATGATTATATTACCAAACCTTTTAATATTCTGGAAGTCAAGGCAAGGATCAAAGCGATTATGCGGCGTACATCCACACAGAAAAAAGGAGAAACTGCTGAAAACCGTTTTCTGGAAGCCGGTGACATGAGGATTGAGCGGGATAACAGACGGGTGGCTATAGGAGGCAGGGAGATCAACCTGACAGCCAGAGAGTTTGATGTGCTGGAACTGCTTGTTCTGCATCCCAATAAAGTATACAGCAGAGAGAGCCTTTTAAAACTGGTATGGGGAGCGGACTATCCGGGTGATGTCCGCACGGTGGATGTGCATATCCGCCGGCTTCGGGAAAAAATTGAGACAAATCCCAGCGAACCCAGGTTTGTTCATACCAAATGGGGTGTGGGCTATTATTTTAAACAGTAACGGGGCTTTGGGATGTTTGCAAAATGTAAAAAATATCTTGGAAAAATGAAGATTCTGAGAAGTCTGAGAGCCCGTCTTTTTTTTATTATTTTACTGGCAGGGCTGATTCCCAGTGTGGGGATGCGCTATGCGATTCTGCAGAGCTATGAAGATCGGGCGGTAACAGTGAGGATCGCGGATGTACAGAATCAGTTTAAGATTCTGGCCAATCATCTGATTCTTTATGGCTATCTTATGGATACCTCATCAGAGGTGGTCAATTCGGAATTAGACCAGCTTTCCAATCTGTATGACGGCCGGGTGCTGATTATTGATCAGAATTTCAAGGTGATCAAAGACACCTATGGAATCAGTGAGGGCCGGACTGTCATTTCCGAAGAGGTCATCCGATGCTTTAAGGGAAGCAGTACCACCAATTATGACAGCAAAAACGGTTATATCGAAATCACCACTCCGATTGTGAGTACTGTGGTAAGTGCTTCCGGCACGCAGACGGAAGAAGAGGGCGATACAAAAACAGGACTGGCAGAAGGTGTGATTTTGTCCAGTGTTTCCACCAGTACCATTATGGCCACATTGGAAATACTGAACAGAAGGGCAATGATTGTGGAACTGATTGCACTGGTTTTTATTGTTGCCATTTCACTGGCCCTTTCCAAATTTCTGGTGGCGCCTTTTGAACGCGTAACGCAGGCCATCAATGAGGTAAAGGCAGGATTTACGGATGAGGAAATTTCTGTCAATGACTATGTGGAGACAGAGCATATCGTGGATGCGTTCAATCAACTGCTTGGCAGGATGAAGGTGCTGGATGATTCCAGACAGGAATTTGTGGCCAATGTGAGTCATGAACTGAAAACACCTCTGACTTCCATGAAGGTACTGGCAGATTCCCTGATGACACAGGAGGAAGCGCCGGCAGAGCTGTACAGGGAATTTATGGTGGATATTGCCAATGAAATCGAACGGGAAAACAAAATTATCAATGATCTGCTTTCCCTTGTAAAGATGGATAAAAAAGCGGCAGATCTGAACATTGTTTCGCTGGACATCAATGGCCTGTTGGAACTGATCTTAAAGCGTCTGCGCCCTATTGCCAGAAAAAAGAATGTGGAAGTGATCTATGAAAGCATCCGGCCGGTCACGGCGGAAGTGGATGAAGTGAAGCTGACACTGGCCCTGTCCAATCTGGTGGAAAATGCCGTCAAATACAACAAACCCCAGGGCTGGGTCCGGGTAACGCTGGATGCGGATCATCAGTTTTTTACGGTGGAAATATCGGATTCCGGTATGGGGATTCCGGAGGAAGAGCTGGAACATATTTATGAAAGATTTTACCGGGTGGACAAGTCCCATTCCAAAGAGATCGGCGGAACAGGGCTGGGGCTTGCCATTACCAGAAGTGCCGTGCTGATGCACCGGGGTTCCATCCGGGTGCAGAGTGAGGAAGGGCAGGGCACCACCTTTTTTGTAAAAATTCCGCTGATTCATCTGGTGTAAGGAGGCGGCAGGAAATGAGGACAACAGGATATATTCTGGTTTTCCTTTTTGGGCTTCTCGCTCTGTCCGGCTGCGGAAAAACAGGCGAGGAGGACGACAATCAGAGTGTGGATGTTTATTATCTGAATAAAGATGAAACCGGGATTGACAGTGAATCCTATATCCTGCAGGAAACGGATACCAATGATCAGATCCGGGAAATCCTGCAGGTGATGGCACAGGCGCCTGACAATGCAGACAACAAGGCGGTCATCAGCAGTTCGTTTACCATACTGGAAACAGTCCGGGAAGGGGAACAGGTGATACTGACTGTGGATGAGGGATACCAGAATCTGGATCCGGCGGCGGAGGTACTGACAAGAGCTGCACTGGTTCGGACGCTGACCCAGGTAGACGGTATCGAGTATGTTTCCATGAAAGTGAGAAATGATCCGCTGACCGACCGGTCCGGCAATCCCATCGGCATTATGGAAGCAGCCATGTTTATTGACAATGCAGGGGATGAAATCAATACGTATGAAAGAGCCCGTCTGACCCTCTATTTTACGGATGAAAGCGGTACAAAGCTGCTGCAGGCCACCAGGACTGTTGTGTACAATACCAACATCTCTATGGAAAAGCTGGTAATGGAGCAATTGATCAAGGGTCCCAATAATGATGAGCTTTTTCCTACAGTCAATCCGGAAACAAAAGTAAACAATGTTACGGTCAAGGACGGAATCTGTTATGTGAATCTGAACGAGAGCTTTCTGACACCTCTTCCCAACGCAACTTCTGAGGTGACGATCTATTCCATTACCAATTCCCTGGTGGAACTGCCCAATGTCAATAAGGTGCAGATTTCCATTAACGGGGATACGGAAGGCTCTTTTCGGGAGCGGATACCGTTTTCCACCATTTTTGAACGGAATCTGGAGTTGATAGAATGAAAAACGCAATCAGGCGGTATCCATTGTGTAAATGCTGCTTTGGTGTGCTGGCTCTGCTTTTTCTGTCGGTTTGGCTGAGGTATCTGCCGCAGGCCCGGGATGTCTGCGGCGGCCCTGTCATGGCATATGGCAGGGTGTCCCAAATCGAAGAAAAGGACAGTTCATCCGGGCAGATTCGCCTTTCTTTACGTTCCGTTGTCTTCTGCAGCGGAACCAATCCCAATCAAAACAATCCATTACCAAACAGTCAAATAGAAAATAACAAGATAAAAGAATCCAACACACAGTCTGCCAAAGGGATTTTATGTGATCTGGCACAGGGGCAGGAACCTCCACAGCCGGGGGAGTGGATTGCGGTATCCGGAATGGCACGGCGTTTTGACAGACGGCGCAATCCGGGCGGTTTTGATGCAGAGAGTTATTATCGTGCCAGGGGCAGCCTGTTTCTGTTAACGGACGCTGTGGTGCTGAAACAAAGCGGGAGCGGAAACCGGTACAGGCAGATGCTGCTTTGCTTAAGGCGTTATCTGACAGGGAAACTGGAAGAAATATGCGGTGAGGATGCCGGTGTTATGCAGGCAGTGCTGCTGGGAAATAAGACAGCTCTCCCGGCAGAAATAAAGGCCCTGTATCAGAAGGCGGGAATTTCCCACATTCTTGCCATATCCGGTCTGCATATTTCCTTTCTGGGAATGGGGCTGTACCGGATGCTGCGAAAGTGCCTGCCTGTTCCGGTGGCAGGCATTTTCGCAGGCAGTCTGCTGATTTCTTATGTATGGATGACAGGGGACAGTCCGTCGGCTTTCCGGGCGGCGGTGATGTGTCTGCTGGGCCTTCTGGCGGATATGCTGGGACGCAGTTATGACCGGCTGACAGCATTGTCGGTTTCTGCTCTTTTACTGGCGGCGGGCAGGCCTCTTTTGCTGCAGCAGAGCGGGTTTTTGTTGTCCTATGGGGCGATTCTGGGACTGGAACTGTTGTATCCGATATTGTCAAGGCTTTGGTCGAATCGTATGGCAGGTCTCTTTCTTGCCGGCTTTTCCGTTTCTTTGATGACGCTTCCGGTGATGCTCCGGTCTTTTTTCTCTTTTCCCGTTTATTCTTTTCTGTTAAATCTCCTGGTAATACCTCTGATGGGGCTGGTTATGGCGCTGGGGCTGCTTTCCTTGCTGGCAGGTCTGTTGCTCCCTTCCCTGGGCAGGCTGTTATTCTGGCCGGTTCATATGATACTTCTTCTATTTGAAACAGGATGCACCGTGACACAAAGGCTGCCGGGAAACACATGGCTGACCGGAGAACCGGGACAGATGCAGATTCTGCTGTATTATATCCTGCTGGCAGTTTTTTGTCTGTTGAAGCGGTATATGACAAAGCCCTGTGCCCTTCTGTTTCTGACCGGCGCTCTCTGGATTCTGACAGGGCCGGTGAGAGTGGGGGATACCATTACCATGCTGGATGTGGGACAGGGAGACAGTATCCTGATCAGCAGTGAGGATGGCAGCCATATCCTGATCGACTGTGGGAGCAGTTCGGAGCAAAAGCTGGCGGAATATACTCTGCTGCCCTGTTTACAGTCGCAGGGGATCGGCAGGCTGGACTATGTGTTCCTGACCCATATGGATGCGGATCACATCAGCGGGGTAAAAGAATTGCTGCAGGATGAAGGTGACAGAGAAGTTTCCGTCGGGACGCTGGTACTGCCTGTCCCTGCCGGTCCGGATGCGGAATATGACAATATGGTTTCTCTTGCGCGGCAGGCAGGGATCCGCGTCTGTGTCATGAGTGCCGGTGAGGGCATACAGGCCGGAGGGTTTTCCTTTCTCTGCCTGCATCCTGAAAAGGGGGAACATTATGCGGACAGAAATGATGCTTCTCTTGTATTGTATGTGAAAAAGCAGGGATTTTCCGCTCTTTTGACGGGAGATCTGGACGGGGCGGCCGAGGAAGCGTTTGTCCGGAGGATGCAGAGTGAAGAGAGTCTTTTCAGCCTGCCCGGGCATGTGACCGTTTTAAAAGCAGGGCATCACGGTTCCAAAGCCTCCTGCGGGGAAGGGCTGTTGGCTTTGTGCAGACCTTCGCTGACACTTGTTTCCTGCGGGGAACATAACAGCTATGGGCATCCGGATGATGCGACCCTGGCCCGGCTCCGGGCAGCCGGCAGCCGGGTTTGTGTCACAAAGGATACAGGAGCTGTCAGGCTGTGGCTTTGGAAAGGGCGGGTCAGGGTTTTTTGTTATGCCGGGTAAGCTATTACAGAGAACCGGCGGGGATTCCCATAAACTGTTTTAATTTTTCAATGCTGTTATTTAAAATCAGCGCATCCTCTATGCCGGATTCTTCCAGTAAATCATATGCCAGATCAAACCTTCCGACCCAACTGGGATCATGCGCATCGGAGCTTACGATGACGGGGACCTGGTATTGGCGGCAAAGCGCCAGCATGGTCCTGTAGTTATGATAGCAGTTCGGCCTCTGCTCTTTCTTTACCAGCGAACTGTTGTTGACTTCCAGGGCTACATGGTATTGCTTTGCTGCCTGAACCAGCCGTTCGTAATCAAGCGGCGTATGGTCATCGTCCGGATGGGAGACAAAGAATACTTTTTTATGCTTAATACATGCAATGAGATTCGTTGTATTTTTCTCCCGGCCCTCATCCTGATAACATTGTGTATGAATACCGGCGATGGCATAATCCAGATAGTCTATATATTTTTGTTCCAGTGACAGTTTTCCGGTGTTCAGTACATTGATTTCGCAGCCATGCAGGATTTCTGTACCATACAGGCATTTGGGAATGACCTGCAGATTCAGATAATAAAAAGGTTCCACCGTTCCGGGAATTCCGGGAGCGTGTTCACTGATGCCGATTAACTGCAATCCCTGTGCTCTGGCTGCCGCTGCCATTTCCCTGATGGTTCCGTAGGCATGTCCGCTCACAAGTGTGTGCATATGAATATCTGCTATGAGTTTTTTCATCAAAGAGGGCCTCCTTTGTCAGGTTTCTCTGTGCCTGACCGGTTTCTTTCTTACAATAGTATAACATAAAATATCCGGGAAACGGCAAACTGATTGTGCCATGAGGCGTTCAGAAACAGGTTGAAAAAAATTCAGATGAGTATCACAATCAGAAAGAGAAAATGCAATTTAATATAATATATGGGAGGTTTTCAGATGAGTACATATGGATATATCCGTGTCAGCAGCCGTGATCAGAATGAGCAGCGTCAGTTGCTTGCTTTGCAGGAGTTGTCTGCTCCAATGGAAACTGTGTTTGTTGACAAACAGTCCGGAAAAGATTTTGACCGGCCTGCTTACAGACGTATGATGAATCGTATGGAAAGGAATGATCTGCTTTATATCAAGAGTATAGATCGTCTGGGACGTAATTATGGAGAGATTCTGGAACAGTGGAGGATTCTCACGAAAGAAAAGGGAGTAGATATCGTAGTATTGGATATGCCGCTGTTGGATACCAGGCGGGGAAAAGATCTGATGGGAACATTCCTGAGTGATATTGTTCTGCAGGTACTGTCTTTTGTGGCAGAAAATGAAAGAATGAACATCCGTCAGCGCCAGGCAGAGGGGATTGCTGCAGCAAAGGCCAGAGGAGTAAAATTCGGGCGTCCGGCACTTTCTTATCCGGACAATTTTCAAAGCATATACCATGACTGGAGGCAAAAAAAAATAACACTCCGTCAGGCAGCGGATGCCTGTGGAATGCCTGTAGGAACATTTTATGGGAAAGCCAGAAAATTTGAAAATTCTGTGTAATGACAAAAAATTTGTAAAGGTGTACGTTTACAAATTTTCATATATACGATAAAAAGATCTGGATTCTTATGATAAATCCCGGATTTATGACTGCTGTTTGGCAAACATGCAGGTATGATTTCCACATTATTGTCTTTTATATTTTATATCATAGAAATATTGGGCACGCAATAGAACGCCTGAAAATATTCCCCTTTTTTGTAAACGTACACTTTATCAGAAAGAGGTTTCAGGCATGGAAAAAAATGAGGGAATGACAAAAAATGAAGGAATGTTAAAGAATATTGCGGAAATCCGGGAATTTATTGAGGAAAAACTGAAAAGCGGTTACAGGAAATTTATTATTTTCCCATATGGTGATATCGGTATAACTGTAAAACATTTCCTTAATTCTGCTTATGGGATTCAGGAAGCGTATATTCTGGATAATCATTTATGTCAATATAATAAAAATATTCAACCCCTGGCATATATGGCGAACGTTGAAAACAGGGAGGATTTTGCTGTATTGCTTTCATCTAACAATCCATATATATATAAGGAACTGTGGGAAAGCCTTCTGGCCTATTTTGAACCGAAACAGATTGCAGAGTTTACTTCCATGAAAAGGAAGAAAGTTCATACGAAAATAGGGAAGTATTCTTATGGGCCGATCTGTCATGATCATTTCCTTATTGAAAGCATCGGCTCTTTTTGCAGTTTTGGTATTGGCGTTGAAGCTGTCCGCAATCATGAAATGCGATTTGTTACGACACACCCTATGATTTATGCGGGGCAGATGGATGAAAATATGGAAGTGCCTTTTTCTACGTTTGACGATTTTGCCTGGTATTTTGAAGGAGTGCAGCCGCACGAAGAGGTAATGAAATCCAAAAGGAGCAAAATAGGAAATGATGTATGGCTGGGTCAGAATGTTTTGATTACAAATGGGGCAGACATTGGCAATGGAGTGATTGCAGGAGCAGGAGCGGTGATTACAAAGGCTGTACCAGATTATGCGGTTGTTGTGGGAGTGCCCGCAAAAATCATAAAATACAGATATTCTCCGGAACAGATTGAGAAGTTAAACGGAATCGCATGGTGGAACTGGACGGATGAAGAAATCAGGGAACGGTATGATGATTTTTATCTGCCGATTGATGAATTTATAAGAAAGCATCTTTAGGATTTAGAGATGAATAAGGGATAAGCAGACTTTATCAGAGAAGTGGTGTAGATTGAGGATAAAATAAATGTTCAGGAAAACCGGCAGCAGTTGGCTTTTGAGAAAAGACCTGTGGGCCGGTTTGTTTTCTGTTAAAATTTTAGTTTTTGATGTGAGACAATAAATGGTATAATATTGATACAGTGTCGGGCGGAGGGAGTGTGCCCCCGGAGGGGCCGTGTCCGCTTGCGGACAAGGTATAATATTTTGAGTGGAATCTGGTAAACGTATTATAATTCTGATGATTGGGGATGCGGAAAGGAACTCAACTATGAAACGGCTGAATGAGGACATCAAATCAGGAGAATTAAAGCAGGTGTATCTGCTTTGCGGAGAGGAAGCCTATCTGCGCAGGCAGTACAGGGACAGGCTGCGCAGTGCGCTTTCGGAAGGGGATACGATGAACTGCCATTATTTTGAGGGCAGGAATGTCCATCCGGGAGAAATCATTGATCTGGCGGAGACCCACCCTTTTCTGGCACAGCGCCGGGTGATTGTGATAGAAAACAGCGGACTGTTCAAAAAGGGCGGAGAGGCGCTGGCAGATTATATGACAGATATGTCGGAAACAGCCTTTTTTGTGTTTGTGGAAACGGAAGTGGACAAACGCAGCCGGCTTTATAAGGCAGTTAAGGCAGCAGGAAGGATTACGGAGTTTCCGGTACAGGATACCGGGACGCTGACCCGTTGGATCGCAGGTCTGGCAGGAAAGGAACATCAGAAAATTTCCGCTCAGGATGTCCGGTATTTTCTGGAGATGACAGGCACGGATATGGAAAATATACGGATGGAGCTGGAAAAGCTGTTCTGTTATACATGGGGACGGGAACAGATCACCAGAGAAGATATGGATGCTGTCTGCACAAGAAAGATCACCAATCAGATTTTTGATATGGTTCATGCCATTGCAGATAAGAATCAGAAAAAGGCGCTGGAGCTGTATTATGATCTTCTGGCATTGAAGGAGCCGCCTATGCGGATCCTGTATCTGATTGCCAGGGAGTTTAATCTGCTGATGCAGGTAAAGGAATGCAGAGAAAAAGGATATGACAATAAAACCATAGCGGGCAGGACCGGGCTGCGGGATTTCCTGATTGGAAAATATGCATCCCAGGCATCCCGGTTTGATATGGACAGTTTAAAGGAAGCGCTGCATGCCTGTGTGGAGGCGGAGGAACGGGTAAAAACAGGCAGGATGCAGGATGGAATGAGCGTAGAGCTTTTGCTGATGGCGTACAGCCGGTAAAATGTTTTCCCAAACGATTAGATTTTGTGAGGACTGTCACATAAGATGGCAGGATTGTAATATATACAGGCAGAAATGGAATATTAATTTTGGTCAGATGGCACTATAATCATATTTGTAAAGGAGATAAACAAGTTTACAAAATGGAGGGTGTGCAATGCTGAAATTAAAAATTTTAAATATGAAAAACTTCCTGGATACGGTCAATTCCTGCAGAGGAGAGGTATGTATGCGTGATTCCGGAGGCAGGAAAGTAAACATCCGGGAACAATATGGGATTCAGAGCAGATTAATGGAGCGGTATTATGAAAATAAAAACTGCCTGCCAATTGTTCTGGAGATTCCTGATCCCGGAGATTATATGAGTGTTGTATCCTATTATGCCGGAGATTGTTAAATAAAAGCTGTCTGTAAGTATTTCATCATAATGGGGCCTGGCTGTTATATCAGTCGGCCTCTTTTTTGAACGGTATCAGTATGTTCCAATGTTACGCTTGAAAAACCATCTGAAACGGTGTAGAATCGAACAGGAAAAGACAGGAAAAGGAGAACTGGGTATGGCACTGAATAAAAAACCGGTAAAAGGTATGAAAGATATACTGCCTGGGGAAATGGAACTCCGTGATTATGTGACCAGCGTAATCAAGGAAACCTACAGGGCGTTCGGTTTTACTTCCATAGAGACTCCCTGTGTGGAGAGCATTGCAAATCTGAGCAGCAAACAGGGCGGGGAAAATGAAAAGCTGATTTTTAAGATTCTGAAACGGGGCGGAAAGCTGGACATCGAAGGGGCAGCGTCGGAAAACGATCTGGTGGACAGTGGTCTGCGCTATGATCTGACCGTGCCGCTGGTACGGTATTATGCGGCACATGCCAGTGAGCTGCCGGCGCCCTTTAAGGCGCTCCAGATGGGAAATGTATGGCGGGCGGATCAGCCTCAGCGGGGGCGTTACCGCCAGTTTATGCAGTGTGATATTGATATCCTGGGAGAAGGTTCCAATCTGGCAGAGATTGAGCTGATTCTGGCCACCACTGCCACACTGGGGAAACTGGGATTTCAGGATTTCCAGATCAGGATCAATGACCGAAGGATTCTGAAGGCAATGGCTGCTTACAGTGGTTTTGCCCCTGAGACGTACGATTCGGTGTTTATTATTCTGGATAAAATGGATAAGATCGGTCTGGACGGAGTGGCGGCAGAGCTGGCGGCGGGCGGTTTTGCCTCTGAGGCTACAGAGCGTTATACAGCCCTGTTCCGGGATTTGGAAAAGACAGACGGCAAGGCTCCCGGTGCGGCATTGGCTGCCCTGGCGGACCGGCTGGTGGATGCGGGTGTGCTGGAAGAAGAAGTGAAAGTGAGCCTGATGGAAATTATCGAAAGTGTGGATACTACAAAAGCGGCGGCTTTTGATCTTGTATTTGATCCTACGCTGGTAAGAGGCATGTCCTATTATACGGGGACAATCTTTGAGATTGCCATGCCCCAGTTTGGAGGAAGCTGCGGCGGCGGCGGACGTTACGACGGCATGGTTGGAAGATTTACCGGAAAAGATGTGCCGGCCTGCGGATTTTCCATCGGTTTCGAGCGGATCATTCTGCTGTTAATGGAAAGCGGGTTTCAGATACCTGTCCGTCCGGCAAAGACAGCCTTCCTGATTGAAAAGGGCATCACAGGGGAGAGGCTGTGTGAAATCATTGCCAGGGCCCAGCAGGAGCGTGAGGCGGGAAATCAGGTACTGGTGGCCCGGATGAACAAAAATAAAAAGTTCCAGAAGGAACAGCTTACAGCAGAAGGATATGGGACATTTCAGGAATTTTATAAAAATCCCTTACAATAAACAGGAGGAGAGACAATGGCAGAGGCAATGAAGGGGCTGCACAGAAGTCACAGATGTGCGGAACCGGGAATACAGGATACAGGAAAAGAAGTGACGCTGATGGGCTGGGTGCAGAAGCAGAGAAATGCAGGCGGCATTATCTTTGTGGATTTGCGGGACCGTTCCGGTCTGATACAGTTGGTTTTTGAAGAAAGCGACTGCGGCAGCGAACATTTTGCAAGAGCGGAGAAGCTGCGGAGTGAATTTGTGATTGCAGTGGTGGGCACTGTGGAAAAAAGAGCGGGAGCGGTAAATACCGCCCTTTCCACAGGAGAGATTGAGGTGCGGGTAAGGCAGATGCGCATTCTTTCCGAGGCACAGACACCGCCGTTTCCTATTGAGGCCGATTCCAAAACAAGGGAGGACTTACGTCTGCAGTACCGGTATCTGGATCTGCGCCGTCCGGATCTGCAGAGAAATATTATATTGCGCAGCAGCATTGCCGCCAGCATCCGTACTTTTATGACACAGGAAGGATTTCTGGAGATCGAAACTCCCATTCTGGGCAAATCCACACCGGAAGGCGCCAGAGATTATCTGGTACCCAGCCGGGTCCATCCGGGCTGTTTTTATGGGCTGCCCCAGTCTCCCCAGCTTTTTAAACAGCTTTTGATGTGCTCTGGCTTTGACCGGTATTATCAGATCGCAAAATGCTTCCGGGACGAAGACCTGCGGGCAGACAGGCAGCCGGAATTTACCCAGCTGGATATGGAGCTGTCTTTTGTGGATGTGGAAGATGTCATAGAAATCAATGAGCGTCTGCTCCAGTATGTCTGCCGGGAGGCTGTGGGGCTGGAAGTGCAGCTTCCCATTCCCAGAATGACCTGGAGGGAGGCTATGGAACGCTTTGGTTCGGACAAGCCGGATACCCGTTTTGGCATGGAGCTGGTGAATGTATCCGATACGGTAAAAGGGTGCGGGTTCGGGGTCTTTTCCTCTGCGCTGGAGGCAGGCGGCAGTGTACGGGGGATCAACGCCAAAGGTCAGGCGGGTATGGCCAGAAAGAAAATAGATGCACTGGTGGACTTTGCAAAAGGATATGGGGCAAGGGGACTGGCATATCTGAGCATTCAGCAGGACAAAAGTTACAAATCTTCTTTTGCCAAATTTATGACGCAGGAAGAATTGGATGCTCTTGTCGGCAGGATGGACGGGGAGCCGGGAGATCTGCTTTTCTTTGCGGCAGATCAAAACAACATTGTTTACAGTGTGCTGGGGGCGCTGCGTCTGGAACTGGGGGAGCAGATGGGGCTGATTGACCATGACCGGTTTGACTTTTTGTGGATAACGGAATTTCCTCTGCTGGAGTGGAGCGAGGAGGAAAACCGCTTTGTGGCGGTGCATCATCCCTTTACCATGATGATGGAGGAAGATTTACAGTATCTGGACAGTGATCCGGGCAGGGTGCGCGCCAAAGCCTATGATATTGTATTGAACGGTGTGGAGCTGGGAGGCGGCAGCGTACGTATCCACCAGGATGAGATACAGGAAAAAATGTTTGAGATATTGGGCTTTACCAAAGAGGATGCCCATAACCGGTTCGGTTTTCTGCTGGATGCTTTCCGGTATGGGGTACCGCCTCATGCAGGGCTGGCCTATGGACTGGACCGTCTGGTCATGCTGCTGGTAAAGGCAGACAGTATCCGGGAAGTGATGGCATTTCCCAAAGTCAAGGATGCGTCCTGCCTGCTGACCGGTGCGCCGGATACGGTGGATCAGATCCAGTTGGCAGAGCTGCATCTTCTGGAAGACGAAGCGCCCTCACCAAAAGCCTGATGGGGGAGGTTTGCGTATATACCGTCTGGACAGAAGCCTTTTGGGGAGAAGAGCTGCTCAGGCGGGCCTGCCGGGAACTGGACAGGATGCGGCTGGCAAAGGCAGATGCCTGCAAAAAGAAAGAGGACAGGCTCCGGAGCATATGCTGCGGGCTGCTGCTTCAGTATGTGCTGCGCAGACATTTGAAAACAGAAGAAAAAGTGGAGATTTGTTATACCTGCGGACCTTATGGGAAACCATATCTGGCAGAATATCCACAGATCCAGTTTTCCCTGTCCCATTCGGGCGGTCTGGCGGGGGCTGCGTTTGCAGACCGGGAAGTAGGGCTGGATGTGCAGGAGATCCGCCCGGCACGAAAAGCAATGGCCCGGCGGATTCTTTCCGGTTCAGAATATGACCGGTATGAGCGGATGACTTCCGAAAAAGAGCAGGCGGACTGGTTTTTCCGCTGCTGGTGTGCCAGAGAGAGTTATGCCAAGATGACGGGGAGCGGACTTGGAACAGAGTTTCGCCGGCTCTGTTTTCTGCCGGAGCAGGGACGTATCCTGCCGGACGGCATCTGCATGGAGGACAGGCCAGGGCCCGGATATTATCTGAATGTATGCACAAGGCGGACAGAGGAAGTGCCGCCCGTTTTCGGCGGGGTGAAAGATATGACGGCGGAACTGCTGCGGTATTTCCGGCTTTCTTAGAAGATGCAAAAGGCAGGGATTCACTTGCCGGCGTTTTTTGCATATTCTGTCATAAGAGCAAATATGCGGAGCAGATTTATGGCATATTATACAATCGTAATGGATGCCGGGCACGGCGGTTCAGACCTGGGGGCAGTTTATAACGGACGGTATGAGAAAGATGACAATCTTGCACTGACACTGGCAGTGGGGGATATTCTGCAGAACGCGGGGATCAATGTGATCTATACCCGGACGGAAGATGTTTACGAAACGCCCTATCGAAAGGCGCAGGAAGGCAATCTGGCAGGGGCGGATTATTTTATTTCCATTCACAGAAATTCCAGCCCATATCCCAATACTTATTCAGGGGTGGAATCCCTTGTGTATTCCAAAGGCGGCATTGCGGAAATTATCGCAAAAAACATTAACAGGCAGCTTTCATATCTGGGATTTCGGAATATCGGCGTAACAGAAAGGCCCAATCTGATCGTTTTAAACAGTACGCAGATGCCTGCGGTATTGGTGGAAGTGGGCTTTCTGAATACTGATGCGGACAATGTGCTCTTTGATCTGGAGTTTGAGGCCATTGCAGAAGCTATTGCCTATGGGATACTGGAATCGCTGGGAGTTGTATAAGGCGTGATTGGGGAAAGGAGTCTCTGCAGGGCCGGCATAAGGCCATAAGAAGGCAGAGAAAAAACGGAATCAGGAAACATGAAGCGGAAGAGAAGAAATGGGCTGTCACAGATTCAGTTGATTGCCATAGGATTTTTTTTGATTATTGTCATAGGAACACTGCTTCTGATGCTGCCCTGTGCGGCAAAGGGAGAAGCGGCCGGGTTTCTGGATGCCCTGTTTACGGCCACCAGTGCCACCTGCGTGACAGGGCTGGTGGTGGCGGATACATTCCGGAACTGGAGTCTGTTCGGCCAGGTGGTGATCCTGCTGCTGATTCAGACAGGCGGCCTGGGATTTATGACCATAGGTGTGTTCTTTTCTATCTATATCCGGAGAAAGATCAGCCTGCGGGAGCGGGAGCTGCTGCAGGAGAGTATCAATACGCTGCAGTTGGCAGGTGTTGTCCGTCTGACAAAGCTGATCGTAAAAGGCACTTTGCTCCTGGAAGGTGTGGGGGCTGTTTTGCTTGCAATCCGTTTTGTGCCGGAGTTTGGCTGGGGCCGGGGCTGCTATTATGGCGTATTTCATGCGGTATCCGCTTTCTGCAACGGCGGTTTTGATCTGATGGGCGAACGGGAGGCTTATGGGTCACTGGTCGCCTATGCAGCAGACCCGCTGGTCAATGTGGTGATTATGTTCCTGATTGTAGTGGGCGGCATCGGCTTTATTGTCTGGCAGGATGTGTATGAAAACGGCCTGCACATACGGAAATATATGCTGCATACCAAGATTGTGCTGTTGATGACAGCAGGTCTGATTTTCGGCGGGGCGTTTCTGTTCTGGGTATTTGAAAGGCAGGCGCTGTTTCTGGGACATGCGCCCGGTACGCAGATCCTGGAGGCATTGTTTTCTTCTGTCACAGCCAGAACGGCAGGGTTTAACACGGTAGATACCGGTGCACTGTCTCCCGGCAGCAAGCTGCTGACCATGATTCTGATGTTTATCGGGGGCAGTCCCGGTTCCACGGCAGGCGGCATTAAAACCACCACGGTGGTGGTGCTGATTATGTACACCTGGAACAGTCTTTGCAGCAAAAACGGCTGCAGTGTGTTCGAACGGAGGATTCCGGATGAAATCATTAAAAAATCCAGTATGGTACTGGTGATTGACCTGCTGATGGCTCTGGCGGCCGGCGTGATTATCTGCGGTATTCAGCCGGAGCTTTCGATGGACAGTGTGATGTTTGAGATCTGTTCCGCCATCGGGACTGTGGGTATGACCTGCGGCATTACCAGAGATTTGTCGGTAGTTTCCAGGTGTGTGATTATTTTTCTGATGTACTGCGGCAGAATCGGCAGTATGACGTTCGCCCTGTCGTTTATGCAGAAGAAAAAAACAGATCCGGTACAGTATCCTCTGGGCAGGATTACGGTAGGATAGAGAAAGGGATGTATACATGAAATCGGTTTTGATTATCGGAATGGGAAAATTCGGCTATCATCTGTGCAGAAAGCTGGCAGAGCTGGGCAATCAGATATTGGCGGTGGATGAACAGGAAGAAGCGCTGGAAGAGGTGCTTCCCATTGTTACCAGTGCAAAAATCGGGGACTGTACCAAGGTTGATGTATTGAAAACGCTGGGGGTGGACAATTTTGACTATTGCTTCGTCTGCATTGGCGAAAACTTTCAGAGCAGCCTGGAGATTACCAGCCTTTTAAAGGAGATGGGCGCCAAATACGTGATCAGCAAGGCAGTCCGGGATATTCAGGCAAAGTTTTTGCTGCGCAACGGGGCCGATGAGGTGATCTATCCGGATCGGGATATTGCGGAAAGACTGGCCAACCGGTGCAGTGCCAGCCATGTGTTTGATTATATTGAGCTGAGCCGGGAATGTTCTATCTATGAAATCCTGCCTCTGGGGAACTGGATTGGAAAGACGGTGCGTGAGGTGGATATCCGTGCCAGATATCACATCAATATCCTGGGTGTGAAAAAAGGGGAAAAAACAGACTTTGTGATACATCCGGATTACCGGTTCGAGGAAGAGGACCATCTGATTGTCATGGGCAACAATGAAGATGTGTTCCAGGTACTGAAACGAATGGATGAAAAGAAGTCCAGGGGTACAAAAAACCGAAGCTGAGCGTAAAAAAATGTTGACAAATCAGAAAAAAGTATTTATGATATCGTGTAACGAAAAAGGTTCAATGGTGTGCCACTGAATCTTTTTCCATGTAACTGTAAAAGCAATGCAGAGAGAAAATGGAGGAGAAGATTATGAAGAGATTTTTAAGCATTGCGGTTGCATCGGCTATGGTGGCAGCCGCACTGACGGGCTGCGGCGGCGGAGCATCCGATTCCACAGCGCCGGCAGAAGGTACGGAAAATGGCAGTACGGCGCCTGCAGAGGGAGACAGTGCGGCTGCAGCAGACGGCGCTGTCTTTAAGATCGGCGGTATCGGCCCTGTGACCGGTGCAGCGGCTATTTACGGACAGGCAGTGAAAAATGCAGCACAGCTTGCGGTGGATGAGATCAATGCGGCAGGCGGCATCAATGGCGTACCCATTGAATTTAATTTTCAGGATGATGAGCATGATGCAGAAAAGGCAGTCAATGCTTATAATACGTTAAAAGACTGGGATATGCAGGTACTGCTTGGTACAGTAACCAGTACTCCCTGTACAGCAGTGGTGGAAAAGACACATGAGGACAATATGTTCCATCTGACTCCGTCCGGTTCCGCAGTGGAGAGTATCCAGTATGACAATGCATTCCGCGTATGCTTCTCTGATCCCAATCAGGGTACGGCATCCGCACAGTACATTGGAGAAAACGGCCTGGCAACCAAGGTAGCGGTTATCTACAACAGCTCTGATGTATATTCTTCCGGTATTTATCAGACATTTGCAGCAGAAGCAGGCAACCAGGGACTGGAAATCGTATCTGCAGAAGCGTTTACGGCAGACAGCAATACTGATTTTTCCGTACAGCTTCAGAAAGCAAAGGATGCCGGTGCAGAACTTGTATTTTTACCCATTTATTATACGGAGGCTTCCATTATCCTGGGGCAGGCCGATAAGATGGGATACAAGCCGCAGTTCTTTGGCTGTGACGGTCTGGACGGGCTTCTTACGGTAGAAGATTTTGATACTGCCCTGGCAGAGGGCGTTATGCTGCTGACTCCTTTTGCAGCAGATGCAGAGGATGAACTGACACAGAACTTTGTGAAGGCATATCAGGATGCGTTTGGCGATGTACCCAATCAGTTTGCAGCAGATGCTTATGACGGTATCTATGCCATCAAAGCAGCGATTGAAAAAGCAGGCGTAACACCGGATATGAGCGCTTCCGATATCTGTGATGCGCTGAAAGTATCCATGACAGAGATTTCCATCGACGGTCTGACAGGTCTGGGTATGACATGGGGCGCTGACGGTGAACCGAATAAAGAGCCGAAGGCTGTTAAGATTACAAACGGCGCATATGCTGCCATGTAATTTGCGGCAGTGAAGCCTTGTACAAAAAAGTACAGTGTCCCTTGCACTGTACTTTTTTTCATACAGAAATTCTTCTGCGCTTGATTCCCCGCAACTGTATATGGTATACTTGTGTACATACCTTCGATCGACAAGAGTACATACGGTCAGAGACAAAACAGTGAATGAAAAATAAAGAGGTGTACGTATGAGTTTACTTTCCTATTTAATCAACGGTATCAGTCTTGGAAGCGTCTATGCCATTATCGCACTGGGCTATACTATGGTATACGGAATCGCCAAGATGCTGAATTTTGCCCACGGCGATGTGATTATGGTGGGCGGCTACGTGGTGTTTATAATGACCAGCGGCATGGGGCTGCCGCCGGTTCTGGCAGTGCTGGTTTCCATGCTGGTCTGCACAGTGCTGGGTATGGTGATCGAAAGAGTGGCGTATAAGCCGCTGCGGATGGCAGCATCCCCTCTGGCAGTTCTGATTACCGCCATCGGCGTCAGCTATCTGCTGCAGAATCTGGCACTTCTTCTGTTTGGAGCCAATACCAAGTCCTTTAAATCGGTGGTGACCATTCCGCCTCTGGTGCTGGCAGAGGGACAGCTTACGATTTCCGGAGAGACAATCGTGACAATCATTGCCTGCATCGTGATTATGGCAGGCCTGACACTTTTTATCAAAAAAACCAGGGCAGGGCAGGCCATGCTGGCTGTTTCCGAGGATAAGGGGGCGGCCCAGCTTATGGGGATCAATGTGAACGGAACCATAGCGCTGACATTTGCCATCGGTTCTGCGCTGGCCGCTGTGGCAGGCGTACTTTTGTGCTCCACCTATCCTTCCCTGTCACCCTATACAGGAGCCATGCCGGGTATCAAGGCTTTTGTGGCAGCGGTATTCGGAGGCATCGGTTCCATTCCGGGCGCTATGATCGGCGGCATTCTGCTGGGTATCATAGAGATATTGGGGAAGGCATATATTTCTTCCCAGATGGCGGATGCGATCGTATTTGCCGTGTTGATTGTAGTACTGCTGGTAAAGCCTACCGGGATTCTTGGTAAGGAAATTCAGGAGAAAGTGTAGGGAAAAACAATGAAGAAAATGAATCCGACGACGAAATACAATATGATTACCTATGCTGTCGTAATCGTTGCTTATATTCTTGTTGCCGCCCTGGGGGCGGCAGGACATATTTCCAGCCTGATGGAGGGACTTCTGGTGCCATTGTGCATTTATGTGATACTGGCGGTATCCCTGAACCTGGTGGTGGGTATTCTGGGGGAACTGAGTCTGGGCCATGCAGGTTTTATGTGTGTGGGTGCTTTTGCAGGTTCTTTCTTTTCCATGTGTACCAAAGAGGCTATGCCGGGGGGCCTGCGTTTTTTTCTGGCGCTGGTGATCGGTGCTGTCACTGCCGCACTGTTTGGAATCCTGATCGGGATTCCCGTACTGCGTCTGCGGGGCGACTATCTGGCCATTGTGACGCTGGCCTTTGGTGAAATCATTAAAAATCTGATGAATGTACTGTATATCGGCAGGGATGAGAGCGGCTTTCATTTTTCCATGAAAGACAGTGTTGCCCTGGGGCTTTCTCCTGAGGGTAAGACGATTCTTAACGGTCCCCAGGGGATCACGGGTACGCCTCATGATGCCAGCTTTACCATCGGCGTACTGCTGATTCTGCTGACTTTGTTTATCATTTTAAACCTGATTCATTCCAGGGACGGCCGGGCCATTATGGCGATCCGGGACAATCTGATTGCCGCAGAATCTGTCGGGATCCATGTGACCCGGTATAAGCTGATGGCTTTTACGCTTTCCGCCTCTCTTGCGGGGGTGGCAGGTGTATTGTATGCACATAATCTTTCCACGCTGACGGCGCTGCCGAAGAACTTTGGCTATAATATGTCCATTATGATTCTTGTATTTGTTGTGCTGGGCGGTATCGGTAATATCCGGGGGTCTGTGATTTCTGCGGTGGTACTGACACTGCTTCCGGAGCTGCTGCGGGGCCTGAGCGACTATCGTATGCTGATTTATGCGGTGGTTCTGATTGCCATGATGTTGTTTAACTGGAGCCCGAAAGCCGTCGAATTCAGAGAACGGTATTCATGGAAGCGTCTGCTGCATCTGCCTTCCGGTTCCGGGCAATCCACTGGTAAATAAAGGCAGAAGCAAAAGACCCGCAGGTCTGTTATGACAAAGGAGTAGAATAATGGCATTGTTAGACGTACAAAATCTGTGTATCTCATTTGGCGGCCTCCGGGCCGTGGATGATTTTGAAATCCATATTGAAAAAGGACAGCTCTATGGCCTGATCGGTCCCAACGGGGCAGGGAAAACCACGGTGTTTAATCTGCTGACCGGCGTTTATAAGCCCAATGAGGGGATTATCCGGCTGGACGGTACCGACATTACAGGCAAAAAGACCATAGAGATCAACAAAGCCGGAATTGCCAGGACGTTTCAGAACATCCGTCTGTTTAAAGGCATGTCGGTGCTGGACAATGTGAAGGTGGGGCTTCACAATCACTATCAATATTCCTCCCTGGCCGGTATTTTCCGTACACCTTCCTACCGCAGGGTGGAAAAAGAGATGAATGAGCGTGCCAGAGAGCTTCTGGAAGTGTTTGATCTGGCCGGAGAAGCTGATTTTCTGGCTTCCAATCTCCCTTATGGCAAACAGCGGAAACTGGAGATTGCCAGGGCGCTTGCCACGGATCCCAAACTGCTGCTGTTGGATGAGCCTGCGGCAGGCATGAATCCCAATGAGACCAGGGAACTGATGGATACCATCCGCCTGATCCGGGACCGGTTTGATATGACGATTCTGCTGATCGAGCATGATATGAAGCTGGTATCCGGTATCTGTGAGGCGCTTTCCGTGCTGAATTTCGGGCGTATCCTGGCGCAGGGTGAAACCGGGGCAGTACTGAATGATCCGCAGGTCATCACTGCATATCTGGGAGAATAGGAGGGAAGAAAGATGGCGATGCTGGAAGTAAAGAATCTGGAAGTATATTACGGCATGATTCAGGCGCTGAAGGGGATCTCCTTTACAGTAGAGGAGGGTGAGGTCATTGCTCTGATCGGTGCAAACGGTGCGGGCAAGACCACCACACTGCATACGGTAACCGGACTGCTTCCTGCCAAGAAGGGAAGTGTGCTGTTTGAAGGGAAGGAAATCACCAAAGTACCGGGACATAAGATTGTGTCGATGGGGATGGCGCATGTACCGGAGGGGCGGAGGATTTTTGCCCAGCTTTCGGTGCTTCAGAATCTTCGTATGGGCGCTTATACAAGGAAAGATAAGGATGAGATCGAAGAAACGCTGCAGATGGTATACCACAGATTTCCCAGACTGGAAGAGCGGAAGGGCCAGATGGCCGGCACATTGAGCGGCGGCGAGCAGCAGATGCTGGCTATGGGGCGGGCGCTGATGTCCCATCCGAAAATTATATTGATGGATGAGCCTTCTATGGGACTTTCCCCGATTTTTGTCAATGAGATCTTTGACATTATCAAAGAGGTCAGCGAGAGCGGGACGACGGTGCTGCTGGTGGAGCAGAATGCGAAAAAAGCGCTGTCCATTGCGGACCGGGCATATGTACTGGAGACAGGCAGTATTGTACTGGAAGGCAGGGCGGATGCGCTTCTGGCGGATGATTCCATTAAAAAGGCTTATCTGGGTGAATAGGGAAACAGGGAGGAGATTACATGGAGAAGGTTGTCATTACCATTGCGAGACAGTATGGAAGCGGGGGACGTACCATCGGTGAGATGCTGTCTAAGGAACTGGGGATTCACTATTATGATAAGGAACTGCTGAAAATCGCATCGGAAGAGAGCGGCATTCACGAAAGACTGTTTGCGGGAGCGGATGAAAAGGTAAAAAACAGCCCGCTTTTCCGGATCACCAGAAAAATATATCAGGGACAGTTGATCCCGCCGGAAAGCGGAGAATTTACTTCAACGGAAAATCTGTTCAATTACCAGGCAAAGGTGATCAAAGAGCTGGCGGAAGAAGAATCCTGTATTATCATCGGACGTTGTGCGGACTATGTGCTCCGGGATTATGACAATGTACTGAGCGTATTTGTTCATGCGCCGGAGGACTATTGTATTGAGCAGGCAAGAAAGAAACTGAGCATGCCTGATAAAGAGATCAAAAAGTTTATCCAGAAAACGGATAAAGCACGGGCAGAGTATTATAAGCATTATACCGGGAGAGAATGGACGGATGCCAGAAACTACGATCTGTGCCTGGACAGCAGTAAACTGGGAATGGAACGGTGTATGGATGAAATCAAGGCATATATGAAGGTAAGATTTCAATAGATGCGGAATGTGGAATGTATCAATATAAAAAAATGGATAAAAGATTATTGGCAGCTCAGATCGAAGATGAGCTGATGCATTTGATTGTACAGGAGTCTGTGAAAGTAGGGCAGAAAATCCCCAATGAGTTTAAGCTGGCCGAAGAATTTGGCGTGGGGCGCAGCACGATTCGGGAAGCGGTCAAAAGCCTGGTTTCCAAAGGGGTTCTGGAGGTAAGGCGGGGCTCCGGCACGTATGTGATCAGTACCGGTTTTCAGGAAAATGATCCGCTGGGACTTTCGCGGCTGCAGAACAATAAGTACAAACTGGCGCTGGAATTGTTCGATGTGCGTCTTATGCTGGAACCGGAAATTGCAGCGCTTGCAGCAGAGTATGCGGAGGAAGAGGAGCTTGCCCAGCTTGTGCGTCTTTGCGATGAAACGGAACAGATGTATCAGGACGGAAAAAATCATATTTCCAAAGACATTGAATTTCATACCTGTATTGCCAGATGCAGTAAAAACCGGGTGGTGGAAACACTGATTCCGGTGATCCATACGGCGGTGACGACCTTTGCCAATTTGACCAGAAGGACATTGATGCAGGAAACGATTGAAACGCATCGGGCTGTCGTGAATGCGATTTCGGACCGGGATCCGGTAGGAGCCAGGTGCGCAATGGTGATGCATCTGACTTATAACCGGCAGGCATTGGTCAGACAATTAAAAGAACAACAAAGAAAAGAATAAAAAAACAGAATATAGATAAAATAAACAAAAAAAGAGGATTTCAGGATGCGAAATCCTTATTTTTTTGTGAAAAATGCAGAAAAGAAAAATAGAAACATCCGATGTATTGACAAAAATGATGAAAAAATATATATTTTATTCATAAAACATGAGACGTCAGATGAATTTAGAAAAAAGGAGGGAAAAGAAATATATACATCGGACTATTTTCTCATGGAAAGAGACCGTGAAAAAATAAGAAAGAGAGGATATTGTAATGACTGCAGAAATTGCTTTAAATCCGACAAGACTTGTACTGGCCGCTGTCATCGGATTGATCCTGTTGTTGGTTCTGATTATCAAATTTAAGATCCAGGCTATGATTGCCATTCTCATCGGCGCCATTTCCATTGGCCTGATGGCAGGTATGCCTGCGGAAGATATCGTAACTGCAGTAAATGACGGTATTGGTAATACGTTGAAGGGAATTGCCCTGTTGGTAGGACTGGGTTCCATGTTTGGCGCCATACTGGAAATATCGGGAGGAGCGCAGACACTGGCTGTGACAATGGTGAAATGGTTCGGTGATCAGAAAGCGGCCTGGGCGTTGGGAATTACGGGCCTGGTGATTGCAATGCCGGTATTTTTTGACGCCGGACTGATTATTCTGATTCCGCTGGCTTTTTCCCTGGCAAAACGCACCAAACGTTCTTCGTTGTTTTATGTGATTCCGCTTCTGGCAGGTCTGGCTGTGGGCCATGCCTTTATCCCGCCTACACCGGGACCGATTCTGGTTGCCAATATGCTGGGTGTGGAACTGGGCTGGGTCATTCTGGTCGGCATTTTCTGCGGTGTGGTTTCCATGATCGTAGCCGGCCCTGTATGGGGCAGTATCTGCGGAAATAAGTACAATATTTCCGTGCCGGAGCATGTGGCAAAGCAAGAGGATTTTGATGAGTCCAAGCTGCCGAATTTCTGGGTGATCGTAGGGATTATTCTGATTCCTCTGGTATTGATTATTTTGGATTCCGTTACGGGTGTGGTGCCGGCGCTTTCTTCTCTGCAGCCTGTATTTGCCTTTCTTGGCGAGCCTTTTGTAGCGCTTTTGATTGCAACTGTGGCAGCGATGCTGGTACTGGGCATTGGTCACGGATATAATACAGAAGAACTGGAAAAAGTTATGACAAAATCTCTGGAGCCCACGGGACTGATCCTTTTGGTTACAGCCTGCGGCGGTGTCCTTCGCTATGTCCTGCAGTATTCGGGTATGGGGGATGTAATCGGGGAGGCGGTAAGTTCCATGTCGCTGCCGATCGTGATCCTGGCTTTTATTGTGGCAGCACTGGTACGTATCTGTGTAGGGTCTGCGACAGTGGCTATGACGATGGCAGCAGGGATCATTGCATCCATTCCCGGCATTTCGGAGCTGTCACCTTTGTATCTGGCATGTACCACCGCGGCTGTGGCAGGCGGTGCAACGGTGTGTTCCCATTTCAATGATTCCGGTTTCTGGCTGGTAAAATCACTGGTGGGCATGGACGAAAAAACCACGTTGAAAACCTGGACAATTATGGAAACACTGGTAGGCGGGACAGGATTTCTTGTGGCATTGATCATTTCATTTTTTGCATAAATATGGACAGAAAGGATGGGAATGTATATGAGTACGTTAAAAAGTCAGGAGATGCGCAAACTGGCGCCGGAGCTGGATCCGCTTCGTATCGGTACCGGCTGGAAACCGGAGGATCTGGAAAAGCCCCAGATTATCATTGAAAGCACCTATGGGGACAGTCATCCGGGCAGCGGGCATCTGGATGTTCTGGTGGAAGAGGTGAGAAAGGGTGTGGCAGAAGAAGGCGGTTTTGGCGCCAGATATTTCTGTACGGATATCTGTGACGGGGAAAGCCAGGGAACGGACGGCATCAATTTCAGTCTTGTCAGCCGTGAGATGATTTCCAATATGATAGAGATTCATGCCAACGCCACACCGTTTGATGCAGGGGTTTTCCTGTCCAGTTGTGACAAAGGGCTGCCGGGCAATCTGATGGGACTGTGCCGGGTCAATATTCCGGCCATTGTGGTGCCGGGCGGTACGATGAATGCCGGTCCGGATATGCTGACACTGGAACAGCTTGGCATGTACAGCGCCAGATTCCAAAGAGGTGAAATTGACGAAGAAAAGCTGAACTGGGCCAAGCACCATGCCTGCCCAAGCTGCGGCGCCTGCTCCTTTATCGGGACAGCTTCCACCATGCAGATTATGGCAGAAGCATTGGGGCTGGCCCTGCCGGGCAGTGCATTGATGCCTGCCACCAGTCCCGATCTTCTGACCTTTGCCAGAGAAGCCGGCAGACAGTCTGTCAGACTGGCGACAATGGAAGGCATGCGCCCCAGTGACATTGTGACAGAGGACAGCTTTGAAAATGCCATCCTGGTTCACGCGGCGATTTCCGGCAGTACCAACTGCCTTTTGCATATCCCGGCCATCGCCCATGAACTGGGGATTGAGATGACAGGGGATACCTTTGACCGTCTGCACAGAAATGCCAGATACCTGTTGGATGTGCGGCCTGCAGGAAGATGGCCTGCAGAATGCTTCTACTATGCAGGCGGGGTTCCGGCTGTGATGGAGGAAATCCGAAGGCATCTGCATCTGGATGTGATGACGGTGACAGGAAAAACCCTGGGAGAAAATCTGGAGGAATTGAAACAAAACGGATTTTATGACCGCTGTCATACCTGGCTGGAAGAATTCAACCGGCGTTATGGCTGTAACCTGACCAGGGAAGATATCATCCGCCCTTATGATAAGGCCATCGGCACAGACGGAAGCATAGCCATTCTCCGGGGCAATCTGGCGCCGGAGGGAGCAGTGATCAAGCATACGGCATGTCCCCGGGAAATGTTCCATGCAGTGCTGCGGGCCAGACCGTTTGACAGTGAAGAGGAATGTCTGGATGCGGTTTTAAAACATAAGGTGGAAAAAGGTGACGCTGTCTTTATCCGTTATGAAGGCCCGAAAGGAAGCGGTATGCCGGAGATGTTTTATACCTCTGAGGCCATCAGCAGTGATCAGGAGCTGGGGCGGAGCATTGCCCTGATTACCGATGGGCGCTTTTCCGGGGCTTCCACAGGCCCGGTAATCGGACACTGCAGCCCGGAGGCCGCTGACGGAGGCCCTATTGCACTGGTGGAAGAGGGAGACCTGATTGAAATTGATGTAATGGAGCGGAAACTGGATATTATAGGCATTGCCGGAGAGAAAAAGACACTGGAAGAAATTGAGGCAGTGTTAAAAGAGCGCAGGATGCGCTGGCAGCCGAAAAAGAGGCGCTATCAGTCGGGAGCGCTGCGCCTCTTTGCCGAGCATGCGGTCAGCCCGATGAAGGGGGCATATCTGGCATACGAAGAATCCTGACAGATAGTTACGACGGATCAGCGGCGCTGACTGTTACAGTTCCACGAACGTGGGCTGATGCTTCAGCGCCGGGATCAGCTTTTCGGTCAGATCGGATGTCCTGAACTTCAGGCTGGCTGTATTGATGCAGGGATGGCAGGCAAAATAGTCCTGCTCCAGTACTTCCTTATCAATCAACAGCCGTACCTTTCCTTCATGGTCATTCATCAGTCCCAGTATGGTAACGGAACCGGGCGTGAGATCCATCAATTCTTCCATCATATCTGCGGAGCCGAATGAGAGCCGGGCCACTCCCAACTGGGCAGAGAGTTCTTTTGTCACGAATTTTTTCCGGCCGGGCATCAGCAGAAGATAGTAGTCAGTCTGCTGCCGGTTTGAGAGAAACAGGTTTTTACAGATAGGGACCTGCAGGAGTGCGTCAATTTCCGCGCAGGCTTCGATGGTGGCCAGGGCTTCATGATGTACCTGCTCATAGGGAATCTGCAAAAGATCCAGCAGATCATAGCAGCGGATTTCCTTTTCGGGCAGGCAGGTGATGTCTGCCGGACGACCTTTGCTGAGTACGGGGGCGGAAATATCCGGCAGAGAATCCTCTGCCTGCTCCTTCTGTATGTGCTGCTGCTCTGTACTGTGCCTGTTATCAGCCGCTTCGCTTTCTTTGTCGGATGGCTCCGGCAGAGTGAGCCGCACCTTTTCGATCCGGTTCTGGTTGATTTTTTCTGCGCAGAGTGTGATGCCATCCGGGGTGATAACACTTTCGCCCTGTTGGGGCAGACGGTCCAGTATACCGATCATAATACCGCCGATGGAATCATAATCTTCGGAGGTCAGTTCTGTATTCAGCGCGTTGTTTACGTCATCCAGCTTCATACTGCCTTCTACCAGATATTCCCGTTCTCCGGATTCCTGGATCAGTTCTTCTTCATCAGCATCGTATTCGTCCCGGATCTCTCCTACGATTTCTTCCAGCAGATCTTCCAGCGTAATCATTCCCACACAGGCGCCGTACTCGTTCAGAACAAAGGCGACGTTCATGGTGGCTTTCCGCATTTCCATCATCAGATCGGCAGTCTTTTTATACTCATAGGTATAATAAGCTGTCCGCAGGATATCCTGTATTTTAAATGCCCGTTTGTTTGGCACGAACAGGAAATCCTTGATGTTAACGATACCCACCACGTTGTCCGTATCATTTTCATAGACAGGAATACGGGTGTACATGGATTCCCGGAATATGGACATCAGCTCATTGTAGGAAGCGGTGATGTCCACCATCGTAATATCAATCCTGGGGATCATAATGTCTTTGGCATCGGAATCGCTGAAATCAAATACATTGTAAATCATTTCCCGTTCCTCTGTCTCAATGGCGCCGTCCTCATGGCTGACATCCACGTAAGTTTTTAAATCCCGCTCTGTCATGGTGGCAGTTTTTCCGGCCGTATTAATATGGAAGAGAAACATAACGGCGCCGGACAGCTTATCCACGATGACAATGATGGGAGTGAATAAAAGCATCAGAAGATGAATGACTCCTGCATAGGCGAGGGAAATTTTTTCCGCATTGTACATGGCCCATGTTTTTGGCGTGATTTCACCGAATAACAGGACACACAGAGTCAGTGCGCCGGTCATAATACTCACCGCGTAACTGCCCCAGATCCGGAGAGCCAGAGTGGTGGCCAGCGAAGAAGCGGAAATATTCACAATGTTGTTGCCTACCAGGATGGTACTGAGCATTTTGCTGTAACGATCCAGAATGCCCTGTACGATGATGGCCCTTTTATTGCCTTCCTCTGTCAGCGTGCGGATACGTACCCTGTTTACGGTGGTCAGAGCCGTTTCTGCCGAAGAGAAAAAGGCAGAGAGCAAAAGCAGAAAAAACAGAACAATAAACCCTATGACACTGTCGGTATCCAATCCAATAACCTCCCTGAAATTCCAAACGATATTTGGAGATATCATATACTAATCCGCAGTCAATTGTCAAGTTCACAGACGGCTGCGCATATATATGATGTAATGGGAGGTGTGGCGATGAAGGCTTCGGTAAAAAATAATTCCTATGTGATATTTTATCTGAAATGTCTGCTTTTCTCTTACATCCTGACAGTGGGGCTTTTGCTGTTTCTGGCGCTTTTTCTGTATCGGTTCAATCTGGCGGAAAAGACAGTGTCCGTTGCCATTATCCTGATTTACATAGCTGCGTCTTTGTTCGCCGGATTTGTTTCGGGAAAGCGGATGGGAAACCGGAAATTCCTGTGGGGGCTTCTGGCAGGTGTCCTGTATTTTACGGTGCTTCTGTGTGTATCCCTGGTACTGGAACATGGAGCGGCAGGTATTTCGGGAAATCTTGTGACGGTGTTTTTCATCTGCGCCGGCGGCGGCATGCTGGGAGGTATGCTGGGATGAAGGTACCTGTGGCGCGGTAAAACTGATTGACCTTTGTGATGAGATATGCTATACTTTGGTACGGAATACAGTTCCCGGCAGAGGATACGGGGTTTATAAGGAGGATATAAGATGAAACACATTCAGACACTGAATACCAGAAATCTTCAGGAATCCATGAAAAAGGGAGGTTGTGGGGAGTGCCAGACATCCTGTCAGTCAGCCTGCAAGACATCCTGTACAGTAGGAAACCAGAGCTGCGAAAAGATAAAAAAGTAGGGCAGGCGAGGGCATGATAAGGAACGGATAAGCAGCGATTTCTATCGCTGCTTATATTACGTTGTCAGTCAGAACAGGAAAGGAAGTTATACGTGATTCACAGATATCAAAACAATGGCTTTTTCATTGTACTGGATGTAAACAGCGGCTGTGTGCATGTGGTGGATGAGATGGTCTATGACCTGATTCCCATTGTGGAGGCAGCGCTTGAGAAGGAAGTGACGGCAAAAGAGGAAATGGTGAGCCAGGCTCTGGCACAGACCGGATATTCCAAGGTACAGTGTGAAGAGGCCATAAAAGAAATACTGGAATTAAAAGAAGCGGGAATGCTTTTTACCGGGGACCCTTACAGAGAGTATATTGACAGCATTCCAAAGCGGGAAACGGTTGTCAAAGCCCTGTGTCTGCATGTGGCCCATGACTGTAATCTGGCCTGTCGTTATTGTTTTGCCGAAGAGGGGGAATATCATGGCAGGCGGGCGCTGATGAGTTTTGAAACAGGAAAAGCGGCACTGGATTTTCTGGTACGCCATTCCGCCGGCAGGGTGAATCTGGAAGTGGACTTTTTCGGAGGCGAACCACTGCTGAACTGGCAGGTGGTGAAGGATCTGGTGGCCTATGGCAGAAGCCTGGAGGAGCCATATCACAAAAAGTTCCGCTTTACCCTGACCACCAACGGCATTCTTCTGAATGAGGAAATACAGGAATTTCTCAATCGTGAGATGAGCAATGTGGTATTGAGTATTGACGGCAGGAAAAAAGTCCATGACAGGATGCGCCCTTTCCGGGGCGGCCAGGGGAGTTATGATGTGATCGTGCCCAGGTTTTTGAAGCTGGCGGAAAGCAGACACCAGGATAACTATTATGTCAGAGGGACCTTTACCCGATACAATACGGACTTTGCAGAGGATGTCCTGCATCTGGCAGATCTGGGATTTACACAGATTTCCGTGGAGCCGGTGGTGGCGCCGGAATCGGAGGCATATGCCATACGCCAGGAGGATGTCCCAAAGATTTTAGAGGAGTATGACAGGCTGGCCGGTGCGCTGCTGGAGCGGAAAAAGGCAGGAAAGGGTGTAAACTTTTTTCACTTTATGATAGATCTGGAGGGCGGCCCCTGTGTGGCAAAACGGCTGTCGGGCTGTGGCTCAGGCTGCGAATACCTGGCTGTGACTCCCTGGGGGGACTTTTATCCCTGCCATCAGTTTGTGGGGCAGGAGCAGTTCCTGATGGGAAATGTGAAAGACGGGATCATCCGCACCGACATCCGGGATACGTTTCTGGGCTGCAATGTTTATGCCAAGGAAAAATGCAGAGACTGTTTTGCCAGATTTTACTGCAGCGGAGGCTGTGCGGCAAATTCCTGGAATTTCCACCAGACGATTTTTGACGCTTATGATATTGGCTGCGAGCTGCAGAGAAAACGGGTGGAATGTGCGATTATGATGAAGGCGGCAGAAGCTGGTGACGGCGCTGTCTGCCGGTGAAAAGGAGAAAAAAGATGAAAAAGAACAGGGCAGTCATTACTTTGCTCGTTATGATACTGCTGCTGGGACTGTTGTCCTATACGGCAGTCTGGGGTATCGGGGCAGAGAAAATGGGCGCCGCACAGAAGATCAAGCAGGGACTTGATCTGGCCGGCGGCGTAAGCATTACCTATCAGGTAGTGGGAGAAGAAGATCCTTCCGAAAGTGATATGAAAGATACCATCTATAAACTGCAGCGCCGTGTGGAAGGCTACAGCACGGAAGCACAGGTGTATCAGGAAGGTTCGGACCGTATCAACATCGAGATTCCGGGGGTTTCGGATGCCAATGCGATTCTGGATGAACTGGGAAAGCCGGGTTCTCTGTACTTTATGTCCTCTGACGGGGCGGAAGTACTGACCGGTGAGGACGTGGCAGATGCCAGGGCCGGTACCCAGCAGGATAAGATGATGGGCAACAACCAGTATGTGGTGCAGCTTACGCTGACTGAAGAAGGAGCTACCAAATTTGCGGTGGCAACGGCGCTGGCGGCACCCAATCATGATGTGATTTTTATTATGTATGACGGGATGATCGTAAGCATGCCTTCTGTGAATGAAGAGATCAAGGACGGCGTGGCGGTTATCACCGGTATGCCCAGTTATGAAGAAGCGGAAAAACTGGCTTCCACGATCCGTATCGGCAGTCTGAAGCTGGAGCTGGAAGAACTGCGTTCCAATGTGGTGGGTGCACAGCTGGGATCGGAAGCCATCCGGACAAGCCTGACGGCAGGCGCTGTGGGGATGGGCCTGGTGGTTCTGTTTATGGTGGTCGTATATCTGCTTCCCGGTGTTGCGGCATCTCTGGCACTTGGAATTTATGTGGGCCTGATTGTTGTACTGCTGAATGCGTTTGATATTACACTGACGCTGCCGGGCATTGCCGGTATTATCCTTTCCATCGGTATGGCAGTGGATGCCAATGTGATTATATTTGCCCGGATCCGGGAAGAACTGGCAACCGGCAAGACGGTACAGTCTGCCATGAAAATCGGCTTTCAGAAAGCGCTGTCTGCCATTATCGACGGCAATGTGACCACATTGATTGCGGCGCTGGTACTGGGCGTTAAGGGAAGCGGCAGCGTAAAAGGATTTGCGCAGACACTGGCGCTGGGTATTATCGTTTCCATGTTTACCGCCCTGTTTGTTACGCGGATGCTGTTGAATGCCATGTATGCCCTGGGTCTGAAAGATGTGAAATTCTATGGAGTGGGTAAGGAGAAAAAGACATGGAATTTCCTTTCCAAAAAGGCAGTCTGCTTTGCGGCTTCCATTCTTGTGATCGGCGCCGGATTTGTATGTATGGGTATCAACCAGTCCTCTCAGGGAGATCCGCTGAATTACAGCCTGGAGTTTAAGGGCGGTACCTCCACGAATATTACGTTCAATGAGGATATGACTATTGAGGAAATTGATGCAGAGGTGGTGCCTCTGATCGAAGAAGTGACCGGAGACGGAAATGTACAGACCCAGAAGGTCAGCGGCAGCAATGAGGTTATCATCAAGACCAGGACGCTCTCAGTGGAAGAGCGGGAGGCAATGAATGCAAGGCTGGCGGAGCGTTTCGGCGTGGATACGGAAAAGATTACCGCGGAAACCATCAGTTCCACCATCAGTTCTGAGATGCGCAGCGATGCGGTGATTGCGGTTGCCATTGCCGCAGTATGTATGCTTCTGTATATCTGGTTCCGGTTCAAGGACATCCGTTTTGCGGCAAGTGCGGTGATTGCACTGCTCCATGACGTACTTGTGGTACTGGCGTTTTATGCGGCGGCCAGGGTATCTGTGGGCAGTACGTTTATTGCCTGCATGCTGACGATTGTGGGATATTCGATTAATGCCACCATTGTTATTTTTGACAGAATCCGAGAGAATTTGAAGGGAATGAAAAAGAAGGAAGGGCTGTTGGAGGTGGTCAATATGAGTATCACCCAGACACTTTCCAGAAGTATTTTCACTTCTCTGACCACATTCTTTATGGTAGGGGCGTTGTTTGTTATGGGAGTGACTTCCATCCGTGAATTTGCACTGCCTCTGATGGTGGGCATTTTGTGCGGTACCTATTCTTCCATCTGCCTGGCCGGTGCACTGTGGTATGTGATGCGGACCGGGTTTGCCAGGAAAGCAGCGAACTGAATCTGAACAGGGAACCCTCCCGGAGCGGGAGGGTTCTTTTATCATGATATAGGAAATTCCTCCGGATTTCCTATATCACAAAAAGCCCTCCGGGCGGGATCGCACTGGGGCGGAGAGGAAATAGATCGCGGAAGCGATCCGCCGCAGGCGGGGAATCCTGCAAGCAGGATTCTTTATCATGATATAGGAAATTCCGGGAGTACAAATGAGTATGAAACAGGAAAAATGGTATGTGGCAGCCAAACGGGCTGACTTTGCAGCGTTGGGAAAGAAATTTTCCATTGATCCGGTGGTTGCCAGGTTAATCAGGAACAGGGACATTGAGGGGGAAGAGGCCATCCGGCGGTATTTATACGGCACATTGAAGGATCTGTATGCACCGGAGCAGATGAAGGGCATACAGGAAGCGGTGGAACTTCTCAGACAGAAGATCAGAGAAGGGAAAAAAATCCGTATTATCGGGGATTATGATATAGACGGCGTTATGTCTGCCTATATTCTGAAAACAGGGCTGGACAGGCTGGGAGCCGACGGGGATACGGTGATTCCCCACCGGATTCAGGACGGATATGGGCTGAACGGTGCCCTGATTGAACAGGCGTATCGGGAGGGTGTGGATACCATACTGACCTGTGACAATGGAATCGCGGCAGCCGATCAGGTAGAAGAGGCCAACAGACTGGGGATGACGGTGATTATCACAGACCATCATGAAGTGCCTTATGAGGAAATCGAAGGGAAACGTATCTACCGGATTCCTCCTGCGGCGGCAGTGGTGGACCCCAAACAACCCCAGTGCAGATATCCGTTTCCGGGAATCTGCGGAGCTGTGGTCGTTATGAAACTGATGCAGGCGCTGTATGAGGCGGAGGGCCTGGGAGGAGATACGGCACTGGAGGAATTTCTGGAGATGGCGGCGTTTGCCACCGTGGGAGATGTGATGGAACTGGTGGATGAAAACCGGATTTTAGTCAGATACGGACTGGAAAAAATCAGCCAGACCCAAAATCCGGGCCTTCGTGCGCTGCTGGAGGTCTGTGAGCTGGAGCATAAAAAGCTGAGTGCTTATCACATTGGATTTGTTCTGGGCCCCTGTCTGAATGCCACCGGCAGGCTGGACAGCGCTCAGCGTGCCCTGGCCCTGCTTTCCTGCCATACGAGAGAAGAAGCGCTGCCCATAGCAACCGATCTGAAGCATCTGAATGAGACACGTAAGGAAATGACGAGGCAGGGCGTGGAGGCGGCAATGGCACTGATCGAATCCAAAGGGCTCTGGAACCGGAAAGTGCTGGTTTTGTATCTGCCGGATTGCCATGAAAGTCTGGCCGGTATTATCGCCGGGCGGATCAGGGAAGCCTGCGGCAAACCGGTCTTTGTACTGACCGATTCGGAAGAAGGGGTAAAAGGATCAGGCAGATCTGTGGAAGCCTATTCCATGTATGAAGAGATGAGCAAATGCAAAGACTTATTCAGTAAGTATGGCGGACATAAAATGGCAGCCGGTCTTTCCCTGCCAAGAGAACATGTACAGCCGTTTATGGAACGGATTGAGGAGAGCTGCCGTCTGACACCGGAAGAACTGGCAGAAAAGGTACATATTGATATGCAGATGCCCTTTGGCTATGTAAATGAGGATCTGCTGGCGCAGTTTTCCCTGCTGGAACCTTTTGGAAACGGAAACCGCAGGCCCCTGTTTGCCCAGAAAAATGTGGAACTTCTGGGCAGCAGGATACTGGGAAGAAACGGAAACGTGGGCCGTTATACGGTCAGGGACGAACAGCATATGTGCTATGAGATGATCTTTTTCGGAGAGCAGAGGGAGCTGCTTGCCTGTTGGGAAGAAAAGGGGAAACTCAATGTGACTTACTATCCGGAGCTGCATACATTCCGGGGCAGGACAGAAATTCAGTTTGTATTGCAGAATTACAGTCAGGAGAGAGATAAATGAAGGAAAAACATCTGGAATATATTGATCTGGTAAAGGGAATCGGTATTGTGCTTGTGGTAATCGGACATTCCACCTATGTGTCCGAACCTGTACTGACCTGGCTGACTTCGTTTCATATGCCTCTGTTTTTTGTGGTATCCGGTATTCTGTTTGCCTATAAAAAATCAGAAACAGAGCCCTTTGGCGTTTATGTGAGGAAACGCTTCTGCGGTATGATGCTTCCCTATTTCTGGTTCAGTCTGATCTATCTGGCCGTGGATTATTATTATCTGTATGCCCACCCGGAAGTCATTGACCGGGCGTTTATCCGTTCCGCGGTTTTACAGGCAGTTTCGTTTTACGGGATTTCGGTACTCTGGTTTTTGCCGGCGATTTTTGCAGGGGAATTGTGTCTGTATGGACTGGTAAAAAAATGTCCTCCTGCCCTTCGGTATTTGCTCTTTGGAGCTTCCTTTTTTCTGCCGGCGCTGGGAATGAGGCTGATCCAGGCGTATCTGAATATGGAAGCAGGGGCATTTTATACCTGGCTGGGGAATTTTCTGATGGCGGTTCTTCGCATTTTTCCGGCGGTCATTTTTTTGATGCTGGGATATGTCACGTGTTTCTGGCTGGAGAGACTGCGGCTGCAGGCATCTCTGGAGGTGCTGGCGGGGATCGGCTGTCTGCTTCTGAACGGAGCGATTGCGTTTGCCAACGGCAGAGTGGACATGCATTTCCTGGTCTTTCACAATGAGCTTTACTATTATCTGGGCGCTTACAGCGGGGCGATGGGGCTGATTCTGTTGTGCAGGCATATAAAACCCGTCTGGCTTTTGGGGTTTTTAGGCAGGCATTCCCTGATTGTCATGCTGACGCATCTGGACTGTCAGGTAATGAGCCTTGCCATCCGGTTTGCCGCAGGTATGAATCAGTGGATTCCCAGAGCAAAGGAGCTGATGTTTCGGGTCAATCTGTACGGGGCGCTTCTGATCGGAGAATTATGTATGATCCTGCTGGTGGCTAAGGCAGGTTTTTTCCTGATCGGCAGAAGGCATCCGCTGCCGCTTCAGGGACCGTCGTTTTTTTCGGCACTGTCCCGTAAATGGAAGGGCAGGAAACTGCGTCGGATGAAATAGCGATAAAAGCCGGCCGGCACATGTGCCGGTCGGCTGCTGCCGGTGGAGAAGAGGCGCTGTTATCTGCGGTCCTCTATGATGAGGGTCCGGATTGCCGTAGGCGATTCGTTCCAGTTGAACATATAGACTGTATACTGGGAACCGCTGCGGGCTGTGATTTCTGTGGAAAGCAGCACTTCGTTCTGGTTGGATACAAAGATTTCGTAACGGGCGGGTACCACTCTGACATAGTTGGTAACTTCCATAAAAGTAACATTCTGGAATACGATGTTGCGGGAATAGGTGGAGAGGGTCAGCGGGCCTGCATTGTAGGACAGATTGCTGACACGGATGCAGGAGCCTCCCATCGGGGTATAGCAGGATGCATCATTGATTTCCACCAGATTCAGGCCGCCTGCCGTATTGACAATGGCAATGGTCATGGTGGCGCCTACGGAAACCCGGATCTGTTTGCTGATGTAGATATAGCCGTTTCTTCCGGAAACCGTAATCGTCTGATAGCCGGAAGAAATCCTGCCGTATTCACTGACTTCTGCATATTCCAGTGCATCCACGGCTGTGCGGTTGTTGATGGAAATGACAAAAGGATTGTATCCTATGGCGGTATTCAGGAAACGGATGGTGCCATAGCTGTTGGAATTGCAGTAAAAGCACGGCGTAACAGGACGGGGCAGAACCGTGATAATGGTTCCCTGGATTCCGGGGAAGTTATTGCCGGGGAATACGGGGCCGCCTTCACCCGGATTGGGCAGGGGGATGACCGGTGTGCCGGCCATGTTGTTGTTGCCGCCGGAATTGCCGGGGAATACGGGGCCGCCTTCACCGGGATTGGGCAGGGGGATGACCGGTGTACCGGCCATATTGTTGTTGCCGCCGGAATTGCCGGGGAATACGGGGCCGCCTTCGCCGGGATTGGGCAGAGGGACCACCGGTGTGCCGGCAGCATTGTTGTCGCCGCCGTTACCAAAATCATTGCCGGGGAATACGGGGCCGCCTTCACCCGGATTGGGAAGTGGGACAATGGGCGTGGCGCCATTGTCATTCATGTACTCGTTGGAATTCATAATAGCCCTCATTTATAGGAAGATATACTGTATAGTATGACGGGACAGGAGAAGTGTGCAAAAAGAAAAACCTCCGGGGCAACGGAGGTTTTTCTTTTCTTATGAGGGGGAGATAGTGAGTTGTTGTTCGACTATCTGTTTTTACTATACCCGATAAATGTGTTGAAAATGTGTCCATATTCTGAAATAAATATAATTTTATTAACAAATCATAAAATAAGAAGCAGAAATGCAGGAAATCCGGAGCCGTTTCTGCCGGGAAACGGGTGATTTTTGGTTCCGGACTTTCGTTTTGTTGAAAAGCAGATGGTTTTATGCTATTTTATAGTAAGGTAAAAGAGATGAAAAGAAAAGAGGGAGTGCTATGGTTCGTGCTTCGGTATTATTGGAAAAACTTACGTATACCTGTGTCATGGGAGATGTGGACCGGGAAGTGAGCGCACTGGTTTATGATTCCAGAAAAATAGAAAAAGGCTGTATGTTTGTCTGTATTGCAGGCGCCAATGTGGACGGACACAGCTTTGCGGCGCAGGCAGCAGAGGCGGGTGCGGCGGTGCTTGTGACACAAAAGGAAGTAAAGCTGCCGCCGGAATGTGATATAACGGTGATCAGGACAGAGGATACCCGATATGCGCTGGCCTTTTTATCTGCCGCCTGGTTCGGTTATCCGGCAGAGGGGATGAAGATCATCGGCATTACCGGAACAAAGGGAAAAACCACCACCACGTATCTGGTCAAGTCCATTCTGGAGCATGCCGGCAGAAAGGTGGGACTGATCGGGACGATTGAAGCCGTTATCGGAGACAGACATATCCCGGCAGGCAATACCACACCGGAATCCTATGTTCTGCAGGAGTATTTCAGACAGATGAAGGAACAGGGATGTGATACGGTAGTGATGGAAGTATCCTCACAGGGGCTGATGATGCACAGGACGCAGGGATTTGTATTTGACTTCGGTATTTTTACCAATATAGAGCCGGATCATATCGGGCCGAATGAACATGCAGATTTTGAAGAGTATATGGCATGTAAGGGCCTTTTGTTCCGTCAGTGCCGGACCGGCATCGTAAACTGTGATGATGCCCACTGGCAGACGGTGGTCAAGGGACATACCTGCGATCTGGAAACCTATGGGTTTTCGGAAACGGCAGATCTGCAGGCGCATCATATGCAGCTTGTGAAACGGCCGGGCAGCCTGGGAGTCAGGTTTGATGTCAGGGGGCTGTTGGAGCTGTCGGTGGAAACCGGCACACCGGGCCGGTTCAGCGTATACAATGCACTGACAGCCATTGCCATCTGCAGGCATTTTGGTGTTTCCGGGGATGATATAAAAGAGGCCCTGCTGTCCGCCCATGTAAAAGGAAGAATCGAGATTGTCCGGGTGTCCGATGCGTTTACACTGATGATTGATTATGCCCATAATGCGATGGCACTGGAAAGCCTGCTGGTAACTCTGCGGGAATATCAGCCTCACAGACTGGTCTGTCTGTTCGGATGCGGGGGCAACCGTTCCAGGCTGCGCAGGTATGAGATGGGGGAGGTCAGCGGCAGGCTGGCCGATCTGAGTGTGATTACCTCCGACAATCCCAGATTTGAGGAGCCGCAGGCGATTATAGATGATATTAAGGTGGGAATCGGCAGGACGCAGGGCAGGTATGTGGAAATCTGCGACCGGAAAGAAGCCATCCGCTATGTGATTGCGCATGGAGAACCGGGAGATATTATTGTACTGGCCGGAAAAGGGCATGAGGACTACCAGGAGATTTGCGGGAAAAAGTATCCGATGGATGAGAGAGTGCTGATCCGGGAAATCCTGGAGGAAAGAGGCGCCGGTTTATGATGAGCGGAAGGGAGCTTATCTCTGATACCGATACGCCGGATACAGGAAAAGCCGGCTATGCCAATGTGATTATAGACATTTCCCATGAGAAGGTGGACCGGCCGTTTCAGTATCGGATCCCGGATTCTCTGTCGGGAAAGATTACAGTGGGTATGTGTGTGGAAGTCCCGTTCGGAAAGGGGAATACAGAGCGGAGCGGCTATGTAATGGAGCTGACAGATCAGCCTGCATATAAGCCGGATAAGATCAAGGAAATTCTGCGGATATCCTCAAGCGGGGTGCTGGTGCAGAGCAATCAGATCAGGCTGGCGGCGTGGATACGGAAGCAGTATGGTTCTACCATGATCACTGCGCTGAAAACCGTACTGCCGGTGCGGCAGAAAGTGAAGGCGGCTGCAAAGCGGCGGATCGTGCCGGCTGTTTTTGACGGGGAAGCGCAGAGCCGTATGGAAGAGCTGAAAAGGAAGCATCAGAGTGCCAGGCTCAGGCTGCTGGAACGGGTGTGCCGGGAAGGGGAGATTTCCTATGAATGTGCCACCAAAACACTTTCGGTAGCGCCTTCGGTGATCCGTACGATGGAACAGATGGGGATGATCCGGGTACTGTCGGAGGATGTGTACCGCAGTCCGGTGGGTGCATTTGGGAAAGAACGCAGGATCTTACTGAGCCGGGAGCAGCAGTATATTGCGCAGGAGATATTGTCGGAGTACAAAAGCGGAAAGCCCGGCACCTATCTGATTCACGGAATTACCGGAAGCGGTAAGACGGAAGTATATATGGAACTGATTGCCGGAATGATGGCGCTGGGCAGGCAGGCGATTATGCTGATTCCGGAGATTGCGCTGACCTATCAGACCGTATCCCGGTTTACGGCCAGATTCGGGGAGCGGGTGTCGGTACTGCATTCCCGGCTTTCGGCAGGAGAGCGGTATGATCAGTGCCTGCGTGCCGCAAAAGGAGAGATCGATGTGATGATTGGTCCCAGATCTGCACTGTTTACGCCGTTTGACAGGCTGGGACTGATTTTGATAGATGAGGAACATGAAAACAGTTATAAAAGCGAATCCATGCCCAAGTACCATGCCAGAGAAACGGCACAGGAACTGGCGTCCTATTATGGAGCCAGCCTTGTACTGGGTTCTGCCACACCCTCGCTGGAGGCTTATTATGCATCGGAGCAGGGAAAGATACGGCGGTTTGTGCTGACCAGGCGGCTGACAGGAGGCACACTGCCGCAGGTATATGTGGAGGATTTGCGAAAGGAGCTGCAGAGCGGGAACCGTTCTGTTTTCAGCAGACGGCTGCAATCTCTTCTCAGACAGAGGCTTTCCGACAAAGAGCAGAGCATTCTGTTTTTAAACAGGAGGGGCTATGCGGGATTTGTATCCTGCCGTTCCTGCGGTCATGTGATGAAATGCCCCCATTGTGATGTTTCGTTGTCGGAGCATGGAGGGGGACGGCTGGTCTGTCATTACTGCGGGTACGAACAGCCGGCAGTGAAGCAGTGTCCTGTATGTGGTTCGCCTTATATTATGGGATTTCGAGCAGGAACACAGCAGATCGAAGAGATGCTGCACAGATTTCTGCCACAGGCCAGAGTGCTGCGTATGGATGCGGATACCACAAGAAAAAAAGGCAGCCTGGAAGAAATCCTGAAAGCCTTTTCGGAAGGCAGTGCCGATATTCTGGTGGGGACCCAGATGATTGTGAAAGGACATGATTTTCCCAATGTGACGCTGGTGGGGATACTGGCGGCGGATCTGTCGCTGCATGCGGGCGATTACCGGGCAGGAGAACGTACCTTTCAGCTCCTGACGCAGGCAGCGGGCCGGGCAGGCCGGGGCAGCAGGCCGGGAGAGGTAGTGATCCAGACTTATCAGCCGGATCACCACAGTATCGTTTATGCATCCCGGCAGGATTACCCGGGATTTTACGAAAAAGAGATGGCATACCGGGCATTGATGGGGTATCCTCCGGCAGGCCATATGCTGGCGGTTCTGGTGCTGTCTTATGAAGAAGAGCGTGGAAGGCAGCTTGCGGAGTATCTGTCACAGGAAGGGATACGGCAGGCAGAGACAGAAAAACAGATACAGATCATCGGTCCGTCGCCTGCCTCCATTGCCAGGATAGGCGATCAGTACCGCATGGTATTTTATGCCAAAGGCAGGGAGGGCAGAGCCTTGATACGGCTCAGAGACAGGCTGGAAGCCGTGTGGGAAGCATACAGGAGCCGGACGGAAACAGTACAGTTTGATTTGGATCCAATGAACAGTTATTAGGAAACAGACAAGGAGAATGGATATGGCAATCAGAAACATACGGGTCATCGGAGATGAAGTGCTGCATAAGACATGTAAGGAAGTAAAGGAGATGACGCCGCGTACCCGTCAGCTGATCGAGGATATGTTTGATACCATGTATGAGGCGAACGGTGTGGGACTGGCGGCTTCCCAGGTGGGGATTTTGAAACGGATCGTGGTTATTGATACCACAGGAGAGGATCCGCATGTGCTGATCAATCCGCGTATTCTGGAAACCAGCGGAGAACAGCGTGGGCAGGAAGGGTGCTTGAGTGTGCCGGGAAAGACCGGGATGGTTTCCAGACCGAATTATGTAAAAGTAAGAGCTTATAATGAAGAGATGGAGCCGTTTGAACTGGAAGGGACAGAGCTTCTGGCACGGGCCATCTGCCATGAGGCGGAACATCTGGACGGCCATCTGTATGTGGAACGGGTGGAAGGCGAACTGATGGATGTGGAAGACCTGGAACCGGAAGAGGAGTGAGAGAATGAGGATTGTTTTCATGGGAACCCCGGAATTTGCCAGAGGTGCACTGGAGGCCATTCTGGATGCGGGGCATGAGGTGGTATGTGTTGTAACCCAGCCTGACAGGCCGAAGGGCAGAGGGCGGGAGATGTGCTTTTCTCCGGTAAAGGAGCTGGCTCTTGCACACGGAATTACGGTACTGCAGCCGGTAAAGATCCGGGATGGGGAGGCGGCAGCGAAACTGAAAGGGCAGGATGCGGACCTGTTTGTAGTGGCGGCTTTCGGGCAGATTCTTTCTTCTGAATTGCTGCATATGCCCAGGTATGGCTGTATCAATATTCATGCTTCTCTGCTTCCCAGATACCGGGGAGCCTCCCCGATCCAGCAGGCCATACTGGATGGAGAGGCGCAGAGCGGCGTTACCATTATGCAGATGGATGAGGGGCTGGATACCGGGGATATTCTGACCCAGGTGACCGTACCGATCCTGCCGGGGGAGACAGGAGACAGTCTGCATGATAAGCTGATGGAGGCCGGCGCCGGGCTGGTGGTGGAAACCATCAGACAGATCGGTGAGGGGAGCATACGCAGAAAGCCCCAGAAGGAGGAAGATTCCTGTTATGCGGGAATGCTGAAGAAATCGGCGGGAAAAATAGACTGGAACAGGGATGCGGAGAGTCTGGAGCGTCAGGTAAGAGGCCTGAACTCCTGGCCGGGGGCATATACCCGGTTTCGGAATAAAACACTGAAGATATGGGGATCACAGGTTGGCACACAAAAGCCGGCATCTTTGGATACAAAGGCAGAAGAGGGACAGAAGCCGGCGCCCGGCGTGGTGATCCGGGTGACCAGGGAGACCATAGAGGTACAGACCGGAAACGGGGTCCTGATACTGAAAAGTGTCCAGCCGGAAGGAAAAAAGCGGATGGCAGTCCGGGATTTCCTTCTGGGCTATCCGGTAAAGCCGGGAGAGAAGCTGGGCGAAGAGGTATCATAGGATCGCAGGCACAGGAAGTAAATCAGAACAAAAAGGAGAGATGTATATGATGATGCCATATTATGGATATTATTTTGATTCTACCTATATTCTGGTCCTGATCGGGGCGGTACTTTCCATTCTGGCGTCTGCCAGAGTGAACAGTACCTACAGAAAATATGCCGCAGTACGCAGCATGACCGGTATGACCGGTGCGCAGGCAGCAGAACGTATCCTGCATCAGGCCGGCATCCGGGATGTGCGGATCGAGCATGTGGGCGGCAGTCTGACAGATCATTATGATCCGGTGAAAAAGGTGGTGCGTCTTTCGGATTCCACCTATCGTTCTCCCTCTGTGGCGGCAGTGGGAGTGGCAGCCCATGAATGCGGGCACGTATTGCAGCATAAGGAAGGATATGCGCCGCTGAAATTCAGGACGGCGTTGGTGCCGGCGGCCAATATAGGGTCCAAACTGGGGATTCCACTGATTCTGGTGGGTATTTTACTGGGGGCCAACCACACACTGGTTACCATCGGGATATGGGTATTTTCGCTGGCGGTACTGTTTCAGATTGTGACACTTCCGGTGGAGTTTGACGCATCCCGCAGGGCGGTACAGATTCTGGACAGACAGGGGATCCTGGCAGGAGCGGAAGTGGGACAGTGCAGAAAGGTGCTGAACGCGGCAGCATTTACCTATGTGGCGGCGGCAGCGGCTTCGATTTTGCAGCTTCTTCGTCTGATTCTGCTGTTTGGCGGCGGAAGAAGGGACGATTAGATGGGACGCAGGCAGGGACAAAGCAGTGTCAATGTCAGGGAACTGGTATTGGACGGGCTTCTGGCCATTGAACGGGAACAGGAATACAGCCATGTGGTAATCGGAGGTATTCTGGATAAATACAACTATCTGGAGGCCAGAGAAAAAGCATTTCTCAAACGGCTGATGGAAGGTGTGCTGGAACGGCGGATCACACTGGATTATGCCATTGACAGGGTTTCCTCTGTTCCGGTGCGCAGGATGAAACCGTTGATCCGGGAGCTGATGCGCATGAGTGCGTATCAGATTCTGTTTATGGATGCGGTACCGGACAGCGCCGTATGCAACGAGGCGGTGAGGCTGGCGCAGCAGCGGGGGTTTCATACACTGAAAGGATTTGTGAACGGCGTGCTGCGCAGCCTGTGCAGAAACAGGGACAAAATGGTCTGGCCGGACAGGGAACAGGACAGGGAGAGGTATCTTTCTGTCCGTTATTCCATGCCCTGCTGGCTGATTCGGAAATGGGACAGGGAACAGGGCAGGGAGCAGACGGAAGGCATCCTGGAGGGGCTGCTGGCCGCCCGTCCGGTTACGGTCCGTATCCGGGACGGCCTGACAGAGGAGCAGCGGCAGGCAGTGCGGGAAGAGCTGGAGCAGGCGGGCATTGGAGTCCGGGAGAGCGGATTGCTGCCCTGTGCATGGCATCTGGAAAAGAGCGAGGGAATGAGAAACATTCCCGCTTTTTCGTCCGGGCTGCTGACTGTGCAGGACATCGGTTCGATGCTGGCCGTAGAGGCGGCCGGAATCGGGCCGGATGCTTTTGTAATGGATGTCTGTGCGGCGCCGGGAGGCAAGACCATGTTTGCCGCACAGAAAGCATACCGGGGCCGGGTGCTGGCCAGAGACAGCTCCGAAAGGCGGCTGGCTCTGCTGGAAGAGGCAAGGCGAAGGCTGGGAGCGGAAAATGTAACATTGGAACAATGGGACGGGACACTGCCGGATGAGACCAGACGGGAACAGGCCGATGTGGTGCTGGTGGATGCGCCCTGCTCCGGGCTGGGTGTGATTGGCAGAAAAAGAGACATCAAATACCGGATGACGAAACAGACCGTTGATACGCTGGCCGGTCTGCAGAAACAGATTCTGGAGCAGGCGCAGCAGTATGTCAAACCGGGAGGGGTACTGGTGTATTCCACCTGTACCATCAGCCGGGCAGAAAATGAAGATGTGCGCCGGTGGTTTCTGGACCGTTTTCCCTTCCGGGCAGAAAGCCTGGAGCCATATCTGCCGGAAGGTATCCGGGAGGAAACAATATCCCGGGGATATGTGCAGCTTTTGCCGGGGCTGTATGAGTCGGATGGTTTTTTTATTGCACGGTTTGTGCGGGAATGATAAAAAGAGATGTTGAAAACTGATATTAAATCATATACAATAGAAGAATTGCAGAAGGAACTGGAAGAGATGGGGGAAAAGCCTTTCCGGGGAGCGCAGATTTATGAATGGCTTCATAAAAAACCGGTCCAAAGTTTTGAGGAAATGAGCAATCTTTCCCGGCCGCTCCGCCGTATGCTGGAGGAACGGTTTTGTCTGACAGCACTGGAACCGGTCAGGATACAGGAATCAAAGACGGACGGAACGCGGAAATACCTGTTCAGACTGTCGGATGACAATGTGATAGAGAGCGTGTGGATGCGTTATCATCATGGTAACAGCATATGTGTTTCTTCACAGGCAGGCTGCCGGATGGGCTGCCGTTTCTGTGCTTCTACCCTGGACGGGCTGGAACGGAATCTTCTGGCTTCCGAGATGTTGGAACAGGTTTATGCAGTGACCCGTCTGACCGGGGAGCGCATTTCCAATGTGGTGGTGATGGGAACGGGAGAGCCGCTGGATAATTACGACAATCTGTTACGTTTTCTTCGTTTGCTGACCCATGAGCGGGGACTTCATATCAGTCAGCGCAGCATTACGGTATCCACCTGTGGTATCGTACCGAATATCCGGCGTCTGGCCGATGAAAAATTACAGATTACGCTGGCTTTGTCTCTTCACGGTGTGACCAATGAAAAACGTATGGAGCTGATGCCCATAACCCGTCAGTATCCGCTGGATGAAGTGCTGCCGGCCTGTGAATACTATCAGAAACAGACGGGCCGCAGGGTGACGCTGGAGTACAGTCTGGCAGAAGGCGTCAACGATACAGAGGAAGATGCGGCAGGGCTGATCCGGATTGCCGGAGATCTGCACTGCCATGTGAATCTGATCCGGGTCAATCCGGTACCCGGACGGGGATTTGTCCCTCCGGGGAGGGATGGGGTCCTGGCGTTTCAAAATAAACTTGAAAAAAACAGAATACATGTTACGATTAGAAGGGAAATGGGCCGTGACATTGACGGCGCATGCGGACAGCTCAGGCGCAGACATATGAAAGAAGAAAAGCGGGAGGCGTAAAGGTGGTACAGGCATTTTCCATAACGGATATTGGAAAACGGAGAAAAATAAATCAGGATTATGTGTTTGTGTCGGTGAGTCCGATTGGAGTACTGCCCAATCTGTTTATTGTGGCGGACGGCATGGGCGGTCATAATGCAGGTGATTATGCATCAAAATATACAGTGGAAAAGATAGAGGAGCAGATCAGGGAATCCGGCCTGACAGAGCCGGTGGATCTGCTGGGATATGCCATCAGGGAGGCCAATTCCTACATCCGTTCTATGGCACGGGAGGATGAGCATCTTTCCGGCATGGGGACGACAGTGGTGGCATCCACACTTTCGGCAGGGCTGTTACAGGTTGCCAATGTGGGGGACAGCCGTTTATATATCGTGAATCAGAGGGAAATCAGGCAGGTTACAAGAGATCATTCCCTTGTGGAAGAGATGGTGCGTATGGGCGGCATCGACAGGATGGCGGCCAGAAGCCATCCCGATAAAAATATTATCACAAGAGCCATAGGGGCGCTGGATACTGTGGAGGTGGACTTTTTCCGGGAAGAGGTGCATCCGGGGGATATTGTGCTGTTGTGTTCGGACGGTCTGACCAATATGCTGGAGGATACGGAGATTCACCGGATCGTTGCCGGCATGGCAAGTCTTTCGGAAAAAGGCAGGAGACTGGTCGGTGCGGCAAATGACAATGGCGGCAAAGATAATATTGCGGTTATCCTGATCAATCCGTTTTCGGAGCAGGAGGAAACGTAGTTACTGGAGGTTAAGATGATAAAAATAGGAATGCTTCTAGGCGACCGATATGAAATACTGGAAAAGATCGGCACCGGTGGTATGTCTGATGTATATAAAGCCAAAGATCATAAACTCTATCGTCCTGTAGCAGTAAAGGTATTGAAGCAGGAGTTCAGCGAAAATACGAATTTTGTGGCCAAGTTCCGAAGTGAGGCCCAGGCGGCGGCAGGGCTGATGCATTCCAATATCGTAAACGTATACGATGTGGGAGAAGAGGATGATATTTATTATATCGTTATGGAGCTGGTCGAGGGGATTACCCTGAAAAAGTATATTGAGAAAAAAGCCAGACTGTCGGTTAAGGAAGCGGTCAGCATTGCCATTCAGGTTTCCATGGGAATTGAGGCTGCTCATAACAATCATATTATTCACCGGGATATCAAACCACAGAACATTATCATATCCAAAGACGGAAAGGTAAAAGTAACGGATTTCGGCATTGCCAAAGCTGCCACCAGCAATACCATTACGTCCAATGTGATGGGATCGGTCCATTATACTTCACCGGAACAGGCAAGGGGCGGCTACAGTGATGCCAAAAGTGATATTTATTCGCTGGGTGTCACATTGTTTGAGATGCTGACCGGGCGGGTCCCTTTTAACGGGGAAACCACGGTCGCCATTGCGATCAAGCATATTCAGGACCCTATGCCTTCTCCACGGGACTTTGTACCGGAAATTCCCATCAGTGTGGAACAGATCGTGTACAAATGTACCCAGAAGAGTCCGGACCGGCGTTATCAGAAAATGGAAGAAGTGATTGAAGACCTGAAACATTCCCTGATCAGCCCGGATGAGAATTTTGTGGTCATTGACGACGGGGAGACTTCCGGACAGACCAGGGTGGTGACAGGCGGCGAGGGAAACCGGCCCAAAAAGAAACCGGTCAGAAAAGACAATGACGAGGAGCATCTTCGTCTGAACAATGCAGAGAAGCCGCGTCCTAAAAAGAGCAGCGCTTCCAAAAGCCGGGAACCCTTTGTGGAGGAAGAGGAAGAAGATGAATACGATCCGAAAATGGAGCGGGTGACAACGGTTCTGGCAGTGATAGCCGCTGTGCTGATCGGCTGTATTATCCTTTTTATTGCCGGAAAGACATTGGGGATCGTGGATCTGGAAGAGATCAAATCCCATTTCGGGACAGAGAAAAATGAGGAAGTGGAAATGCCGGAGGTATCCGGTATGTCGCTGACCCGCGCCAAGGAAATGCTCAGCGGGCTGGGGCTGGATTATGAGGTGACTTATGAGGAATCCGCCGAATATGCGGAGGACATTGTGACCGGCAGCAACATCAAGGCCGGCAGAAAAGTGGCATCGGGCACAGTGGTGCAGCTTACGGTCAGCGCAGGCAAAGAAGGGGTGAAAGTAACTGATGTATCCGGCAAGTCTCTGGCGGAGGCCACAGCACTTCTGGAAAAAGAAGGATTTCAGGTGAGCAAAAATGAGGCGCCTTCTGATACGGTGGAAAAGGGCTGTGTGATCAGCCAGTCACCGGCAGCAGGAGAAAAGGTGCCCAGAGGTACTGCTGTCACATTACAGGTCAGCAGCGGTCCGGATTCCAGTAAGGTGAGCGTACCCAGTGTTATGGGCATGTCCGAAATGGACGCCACTGTGACCCTGACAGAGCTGGGCCTTGCAGTAGGCAGTGTGGAAGAGGTAAATTATGAGGATGCAGCGTTTACCGGCCTGGTGTGCTATCAGAGTTATTCCGTAGGGGATTATGTGGATCCGGGGACGGCAGTGGATATTAAGATCAGCAAAGGGCCGGTGGATGTGACTTACGCTTTCAATGCCAATGTGGAAGGCCCTGCTCTGGAGGACCCCACATTCGTATCCGGTACGGTGGTGACAGTGATCCTGGCTACGGTAGAAGGACAGGAGCTGATGCGTACCGAAACGGCAGCTTTTCCGGTGACGATGAATCTGTCAGGGATCAAGGGAAGCGGCATGGGCAAAGTGATCTTTCAGTATACGGCGGCAGCACAGCCGGTTACCACCACAGATCCGGTAACAGGGGAGAGCGTGACCACACCGGGAGTGGAGGAACCGAAAATGATTGAACGGCCTGTACAGTTTGTACCGGAGTCATAGGGACAGTATCATATGAAGGGGAAGATTATTAAGGGAATTGCGGGATTTTACTATGTCGATACGGGAAAAGAAGGAGTCTATACCTGCAAGGCAAAGGGAATCTTTCGTAAGCTGAATGTAAAACCTCTGGTGGGTGATGATGTGGAATTGTCCGTTCTGGATGAAGAGGCAAGGGAAGGCAGTGTGGAACGGATATTTCCCAGAAAAAGTACACTGATCCGGCCTGCGGTTGCCAATATTGATCAGGCATTGATTCTGTTTGCCATGCAGGAACCGGAACCGAATCTGAATCTGCTGGACCGTTTTCTGATTATGATGCAGCAGCAGGCGCTTTCCTGTCTGATCTGCTTTAACAAGTCAGATCTGGCGGATAGGGAGGAGCAGAAACGGCTGGAAAATATGTATGATCTGTGCGGCTGCCGGCTGATTTTTACCAGTGCCCGGGACGGCAGCGGTATCCGGGAGCTGAAAGAAGCCCTGCAGGGCAGGACCACTGCAGTGGCAGGTCCCAGCGGTGTGGGCAAATCTTCTCTGATCAATCTGCTGCAGTCAGGCGTTCGTATGGAAACAGGGTCGGTCAGTAAAAAAATTGCCAGAGGCAGACATACCACAAGGCACAGTGAGCTGATCCGTATGGAAGAGGATACGTATATTATGGATACACCGGGATTCAGTTCCCTGGCGCTGTTTTCTATGGAAAAAGAGGAACTGAGACATTTTTACCCGGAATTTATACCTTATGAAGGAACATGCAGATTTCAGGGCTGTGTCCACATCCATGAGCCGGACTGCGGGGTCAGGCAGGCGGTGGCGGCTGGAAAGATAAATGCCGGACGATACGATCGTTACTGTCTGTTGTACGAAGAGCTGAAGGGACAGAAGCGGTACTGACTGAAAAGATGAATAAGTCTGTGACCAGGTATAGAAATATGGTTGGTGATGGACTTATTTTGTTCTGATATGGGAGGGGATATTGATGACAGGAAAAGGGAAGGGTATCAGCAGCGCCATTGTTTTAGCCGGTCTTATCATAGTTATCATCGGAGTCTATTATGAGGTGGTAAAGGCGGGAATCCCTTATCAGGATCCGCCACTTGAATTACAGATCCAATATGCCGTCAACTCAGGTGTGGGAGATGCGCTTTGCAAAGTTGGTTTTTTTACTGTTTTGTCAGGCCTGGCTTTCCGCCTGATACTCAAACTGATAAATATGCATTGCAGGCAATAAACAAATATTTTATAATCAGAAAATAGCAGATGATGCGGTAAAATACAAAGAAAGGCAGAAATACCTGATTTTTAAGGATTTCTGAATGGGTAAGGATAAAAATGAAACTGGGCATAGTAGGGCTGCCGAACGTGGGAAAGAGTACCTTGTTTAACTCCCTGACAAAAGCCGGTGCAGAGTCGGCCAATTATCCGTTCTGCACCATTGACCCCAATGTGGGAATCGTGGCGGTACCGGATGAACGTCTGCGGCTTTTGGGGGATCTGTATCATTCCAGAAAGGTGACGCCGGCGGTGATTGAATTTGTGGATATAGCCGGTCTGGTCAAGGGGGCGTCGAAGGGAGAAGGGCTGGGGAATCAGTTTCTCAGCAATATCCGGGAAGTGGATGCGGTGGTGCATGTGGTCAGATGCTTTGCAGATGACAATGTGGTGCATGTGGACGGCAGTGTGGACCCTCTGAGGGATATTGAGACCATCAATCTGGAACTGATTTTTTCCGATCTTGAAATTCTGGAAAGAAGGATCGCCAAGGTATCCAAAGGCGCCAGAATGGATAAGCTGCAGGCAAGGGAGCTGGAACTGTTAAAACGTCTTAAGGACCATCTGGAGAGGGGCAGCCTGGCCCTGGGATTTGAAACGGATCTGGATGAGGAAGAGCGTGCCCTGTTTCGGAATTATCAACTGCTGACAGCCAAGCCTGTGATCTTTGCCGCCAATGTGGGTGAGGAAGATCTGGCGGATGACGGCGCAGGCAATCAGGGCGTTCTGGCGGTTCGCGAATTTGCCCAAAAGACAGGCAGTGAAGTATTCGTTATCTGTGCGCAGATCGAACAGGAGATCGCAGAGCTGGAGGAAGAGGAAAAAGCCATGTTTCTGGAGGATCTGGGGCTGGCGGAATCCGGGCTGGAAAAGCTGATCCGGGCCAGCTACCATCTGCTGGGCCTGCAGAGCTTTCTGACGGCAGGAGAGGATGAGACCAGGGCGTGGACGATCCGGATCGGTACAAAGGCTCCCCAGGCAGCAGGAAAGATTCACTCGGATTTTGAACGGGGCTTTATCAAAGCCGAGGTGGTAAATTATAAAGACCTGCTGGAACAGGGTTCCCTGGCGGCGGCCAGAGAAAAAGGACTTGTGGGTATGGAAGGCAAGGAGTATGTGGTGAAAGACGGAGATGTGATTTTGTTCCGATTTAACGTATAGTCAACAGAGCAGATAAAAGGAGGATACAATGAAGGAAATCATGGATGTGGGGGATATTGCGTTTCCCCATCTGCATCTGTATCTGGAAAATGTGCCCAAGACCATAACCGTATTTGGATTTCCCATTGCTTTTTATGGGATGATTATCGGCCTTGGGGTCGTGCTTGGGGTTTTGATGGCAGTCCGGGAGGCAAAGGTGACAGGGCAGGATCCGGAGGTTTACTGGGATTTTGCCCTGTATGCCATATTTTTCTGTATTCTGGGTTCCCGTATTTATTACGTGGTCTTTTCCTGGGATATGTACAAGGACAATCTGCTGGAAATTTTCAATCTCCGTCACGGCGGCCTGGCGATTTACGGCACTGTGATTGCCGCGTTTCTGACAGCCGGCATTTACTGTCATGTGAAAAAACTGTCTTTTTTAAGGCTCTGCGACACAGGGATTGTGGGATTGATCCTGGGACAGATTATTGGCAGATGGGGCAATTTTATGAACCGGGAGGCTTTTGGACAGTATACGGACAGCCTGTTTGCCATGCGGCTGCCCATTGATGCGGTACGTCCCGGCGATATTTCTGCGGAGCTTTCCGCCCATATTCTGGAAGGCACCAATTATATTCAGGTGCATCCCACCTTTTTATATGAAAGTGTCTGGAATCTGCTGGTTCTGGTGTTTTTGATGGCCTATCGGAAGCATAAGAAATTCCAGGGAGAGGTGGCGCTTCTTTATCTGGGGGGCTATGGTCTGGGCAGATGCGTCATTGAGGGACTTCGTACTGACCAGTTGCTGATCGGACATACGGATATCGCAGTTTCTCAGGTACTGGCAGGGGCGCTGGTGATTTTTGCATTGCTTGTGGAAATAACAGTGAGAAAAAGGCCGGGAAAGAGCAAATCATAAAAAGGATAACAACATATAAAAAGGGGCTGTGCACTGACTGATTCGTGCCACAGCCCCTTTTGTGCGTCCGGCTGGGGTTACAGACCTGACGCATATAAGAGAAAATTAGAAAGTTTATACGGATTCATGGAATGTTCTGGAAATCACGTCTGCCTGCTGCTCCGGTGTCAGCTTAATGAAGTTTACCGCATAACCGGATACACGGATGGTAAGCTGAGGATAGTTTTCAGGATGCTTCTGAGCATCCAGCAGTGTGTCTCTGTTCAATACGTTAACATTGAGATGATGTCCGCCCTTTGTTGCATAGCCGTCCAATAAAGATACCAGATTATCTACCTGCGCTGTGTTTACTGCCATAATACTCTCTCCTTTTACAAATTATTGATAATAGTAATAGTTACTGTTTATATATGTATCATAGCACCATCTGTTCCATGTGTCCAGAGGTATTTTGGATAAATTTTGTATTTTTTTGAAAACAGTCATAACTTCGGATTCCTTTCATATATTGAGATAAAGAGGTGAAGGCTATGAAAGACGGAGAGGATATTCTGGGACTGTTTCCCGATTATCTGCGGGGGGTATGGGAGCATACAGCGGCCCGGGCGGCTTCTTTGCAGGAGATTCGTCTGCGGGCGGACAGTCCGGTGTTGCTGCATCTTGGGCGGAGGGAATGTTTCCTTGCCAGGGATGGCAGTATGACAGATGATATAGCGCAGGCATATTATATCGGGCGGAAAGAACTGGATGGTATTTTGAATCATATCTGCCGTTATTCCGTGTATGCATTTGAAGAAGAGCTTCGGCAGGGATTTCTGACTGTACCAGGGGGCCATCGCATCGGTGTGGCGGGACAGGTTGTGACGGATGAAAGCGGAAAAGTGAAACGGCTGAAACATATTTCCTACCTGAATATCAGGATTGCTCATGAGGTGATAGGCGCGGCAGATTCGGTAATGCCGTTTCTTTATGAAAGAGGCCGCTTTTTAAGCGGTATGATTGTATCGCCGCCGGGCTGTGGTAAGACAACCCTGCTTCGGGATATTGTAAGGCAGGTTTCGGATGGAAATCCTCATGGTATGGGGCTGTGTGTGGGAGTGGTGGACGAACGTTCGGAAATCGCGGGATGCTATATGGGCATTGCGCAGAACAGAGTGGGGATCCGGACGGATGTGCTGGACGGATGTCCCAAAGCAGCAGGTATGATGATGCTGATCCGTTCTATGGCTCCCCAGGTGGTGGCAGTGGATGAGATCGGCAGTCCTGAAGATGTACAGGCTCTTTTGCAGGTACTGCAGTGCGGCAGCAGTCTGATTGTGACAGTGCATGGCAGCAGTATGGAGGAGATCAGGGGAAAGAAGTACATAAAGGATTTACTGGAACTGGGGGAATTCAGACGTTTTATCCTGCTTGGAAAAAACAGGGGGAACTGTTTTGTGGAGGGAATTTTTGATGAGGGATTTGCCTTATGTTCCGGCTTTTAGGAGCAGCTTTTCTGCTGCTCGGCACAGTGGGATACAGTTTTTGCTGTTGCAGGGAAATGCGGGAACGGCTGCTTGGACTAAAGGAGATGAAACGGATGTACGAGCTGCTGGCCAGTCAGGTGGGGTATTGTCTGGCTGCCGTTCCGGAAGCATGCAGGATGGTGGCACAGTCCATGCAGCCTCCTTTTTCTGAGCTGCTGACTGCTATTTTTGAAGAGGCGGAGCAAAATACGGGAAAACCCCTGCCGCAAATCTGGGAGGAGCAGGTCCTGGCCTGGTTTGAACAGTTTCCCCTGAAAAAAGAGGACAAGATGTTTCTGACCGGATTTGCCAGAAGCCTGGGACATGCAGACAGAGAGCTGCAGGAACAGGCAATAGACAATCAACTGACAGCTTTATCAGAGAAAATCGGGGCATTGGAAGCACACAGGGCAGAACGGGAAAAGATGATTATGAGCTTCGGCGTAATGGGCGGTCTGCTGCTTGTCATCGTATTATTATGAAAGACCGGGAGGAAAAAATGGGCATAGGTCTGATTTTTAAAATTGCGGCGGTGGGGGTATTGGTCACAATATTAAGCCAGGTACTGAAGCACAGCGGAAGGGAAGAACATGCTTTTCTGGTCAGTCTGGCAGGATTGATTCTGGTTTTGTCGTGGATCGTCCCCTATGTGGCAGACTTGTTTGAAACCATACGGAATTTATTTCAGATTTAGGGAGGGCTATGGACATTGTAAAAATCGGGGCAATCGGCGTTACCGGTGTGCTTCTGGCTGTTTTTTTCAGAACCGTAAAGGCGGAATACAGCGTTTATATCGGAGTGGTTACAGGCCTTTTGATTTTCGGAATTACCATACAGAATCTGGCGGTATTTATGGATGAGGTGCAGCGGTTTCAGTCGGTGATATCGGCGGACAACGGTTTTCTGGCTATTTTACTGAAGATTGTGGGCATTACCTATATCTGTGAATTTTGTGCCGGAATCTGCCGGGATGCAGGATATGGTGCAGTGGGCGGACAGATTGAGATTTTCGGGAAGGTGATGGTACTTTTGACCGGGCTTCCGATTCTGCTTTCCGTGATCCAGACGATTCAGAATTTCAAGGGGTAACAAATGGATCTGACAGAGGAAATCAATGGATTGAACAATCAAATCAGCAGTCTGTTTCCGGGCTGTGAGGTGGATTTGCAGGAGCTGTTCGGCCTGCTTCTTTCCGGGGATGTGCCGGGGGCGCTTCAACTGTGTTTTCAGGACTTGGCACAGATGATGCAGGGAGAGTTTCAGAGCTTTTCCCGGATTGTGGTCATGCTTTTGTGTGTGGGGATTCTGGCAGCCCTTCTGATGAATCTGACGGATCTGTTTGAAAACAAACAGATTGCGGACATCGGATTTTATTTTGTCTATCTGTTTCTGATCCTGTTGCTGCTCCGTATTTTCGGTACGGTGACGGATACGGCCCAGTCCCTGATTTCAGACATGCTGGTGTTTATGAAACTGTTTATGCCGGTTTATTTTCTGGCTGTGGGAGCTGCCAGCGGTGTAACGACCGGACTTTTATATTATCAGTTTATCCTGATGCTGATTTATGTGATGGAAGCGGCGCTGTCTGCTTTTCTGATGCCGCTGATCAAAGTTTATATTTTCCTGACGTTTATGAATGGCCTGTGGGCAGAGGAAAAACTGCATATGCTGCTGGAGTTGCTGAAACGGGTGATCGGATATCTGCTGAAGCTGTTTTTTGCGGTGATTACCGGTATCAGTATGATACAGTCAATGATAACACCCGTAATAGATGCTATGAAAATGTCCACCCTGCAGAAAACCATTGCCATGATCCCGGGGATCGGGACGGTCAGTGACAGTGTGGCGGAGCTGGTTATCGGCTCTGCGGTGCTGATTAAAAACAGCATTGGCGTTGTTGCGATTTTACTGCTGGTGCTTTTGTGTGCACTGCCTGCAATCAAAATCTGGGTTCTTGCCATGCTGCTGAAACTTTCGGCAGCGCTTGCGGGAATCGTCAGCGACAGAAGGATCACTTCCTGCATGGACCGGGTGGGAGAGGGCAGCCTGCTGGTCCTGCGCATTGTACTGACTGCCTGTTGTCTGTTTCTGATTATGATAGCCATTGCGGCTATGACAACGAATCGGGGATTTTAATGGAAGAATATCTGATGGAAATCATAAAACGGACCAGTGTGTTTATGATACTGGCACAGGCTTTGATCCATTTCCGCCCCAATCCATCCTATGAAAAATATTTCAGATTTCTGGTAGGAATCATGACACTCGTTATTTTGGTGATTCCTTTGGTGGAGTGGTTTCACAGTGGGGTCAGGGAGGAGTACAGGACCTGTATGAACACTTATACAGATAAGCTGCAGGAGCTTTCTGACAGGGAACTGCCGGAGGGTATGACACCGTCCGGGAATTATCTGATACAAATCGGGGAAGAGATCAGAGATAAGCTGGAGCCCTGTGCACAGCAGTATGGATATACGATACAGAAGGTGGAATTGCCGGATAGTCCGGAAGAAAGCCGGGAAGAGGAAAAAGATGCCGTCAGGATTCTAATCAGAATGGCTCCGGCCGGGATGGGGGGAATACGGGTGGATGAGATCCGTCTGCAGGAGGAGCCGGAGGGGCCGGCAGACGGGGAAAAGGAACAAATGTTTACTGCCTTGTTTGCAGATGCGCTGGGGGTGGAAGAGAGCAGGCTGGAGGTGAAGCTGATTGAGTGAAAAAAAAGAAAAATTCATTATTTTTGCACTGGCCGGTGTACTGCTTTTGATTGTCTGTATTCCTGTGAAAAAGGAGGATACCGGACAGGGAAAGACAGGCACTGTCTCCTATACAGAGTCAGCCGGGAAGGCAGAGCGGCAGGATGCGGAGAGCCAGACAACACAGCAGTGGGATACGGATGCCTATGTAAGGGAGCTGGAACAGGAGCTGGAAGAGCTGCTTACCTGTATGGAAGGGGTGGGCCGGGTAAAGGTGATGATTACCCTTCAGTCCACCGGCGAGGACATCGTGGAAAAAGACCGGCCTGCCGCCCGTTCCAATATGACGGAAAACGACGCATCCGGAGGCAGCCGCAATACCAGTGAAATGGACAGCCAGGAATCCACCGTATTTGTGACGGATGCAGAGGGGAGACAGATTCCCTATGTGCGTAAAAAAATGCAGCCTTCAGTGGGGGGCGTGGCTGTACTGGCGGAAGGCGGCGGTGTGGAAACGGTAAGGGCAAATATTAGTGAGGCAATTCAGGCATTATTTGGAATCGATGCGAATAAAATTAAAATAGCAAAAATGAAAACGGCAAAGTAAGGGGAGAATATCTTGAAAAACGTACTGAAAAAGAACCAGATCATGATTACGGCACTGGCTATTATGATAGCGGTGGCAGGGTATCTCAATTTTGCAGGAACAAAATTGAGCGATGAAGAACTGATGAATGTCTCCGGGCAGTCGGTGGTAGCGGAAAATGGAGAGAACCTGGCACTGGAGGACGCCGCTTTGGCCGGAGAAACATATTCGTCTGCTTCCCTTGAAATTTCGGATGAGGATATGGATCTGGCGGATGCAGCGCTGACAGCGGAGGATACGGGACAGGAATCGGCATTCCAGGATATTGAAAGCCTGGATACGGACGATATTACAGCTTCTGCAGATTATCTGTCTGAGGAAATGGCGCAGAATGAGGTGACACAGGAAGATACGCCCGGCGAGGCAGTGTTTACTTCCACAACAAATGTGACAACCATGTCGGGCGCAAAGCTGATGAAGGAACAGACAAGGGCAAAAAACAAAGAAACATTACTGGATATTATCAACAGTACCAGTGTTTCCGAGGAACAGAAACAGAGTGCCATCGAAGGGATGATTCAGCTTACGGATATTGCAGAAAAGGAAACTGCAGCAGAGATCCTTCTGGAAGCAAAGGGATTTGAGGACGTGGTGGTGAGCATCAGTGAAAGCGGTGTGGATGTGGTGGTCAGCGCAGATACACTGACAGATGCCCAGTGTGCACAGATAGAAGATATCGTGACAAGAAAGACAGGAACCGCTCCTGAAAATATCATTATCCAGTGTAGCAAATAGGAAAAAACTATGATATACTGCTTTTTAACAATAGAAAGTCCGCCAGGCGTACTTTCTATTGTTTTCATCAGACAGAAAATCCTGCACCGTTCTGCATTGTTTTATCGTTTGCAGTCCGTTGCAGGATTCTGATAAGAGGAAAAGGAAAAGAGGAAAAAACGTGAGCATGGATGACGCACAGGAGATCAGACGAAGAAGGACATTTGCTATTATATCCCACCCGGATGCGGGAAAGACTACATTGACAGAAAAATTTCTGCTGTATGGGGGCGCCATTAACCTGGCGGGAAGTGTAAAAGGGAAGGCAACAGCCAGGCATGCGGTATCAGACTGGATGGAGATTGAAAAGGAGAGGGGAATTTCGGTTACTTCTTCCGTACTTCAGTTTGCCTACAGAGGATATTGCATCAATATACTGGATACACCCGGCCATCAGGATTTTTCCGAGGATACTTACCGGACCCTGATGGCGGCAGACTCTGCAGTGATGGTGATTGATGCTTCCAAAGGTGTGGAGGCACAGACAAGAAAGCTGTTCAAAGTGTGTGTGATGAGGAAGATCCCGATTTTTACCTTTATCAATAAGCTGGACCGGGATGCCAGGGATACCTTTGAGCTGCTGGATGAGATCGAGAAGGAACTGGGAATTGCCACCTGCCCGGTAAACTGGCCCATTGGCTGCGGCAAAGCATTTCAGGGAGTATATGACAGAGAAAAGAAGTGCATCCTTACTTATGAGGATACACAGAAGGGGACAAAAGAGGGGGAAAGCCGGGAGATTCCGATCAAAGAGGAGGGACAGGCCGTATCTGCCATTGGCCGGGAGCCTCTTTCTCTGCTGCAGGAGGAAATTGCACTGCTGGACGGCGCCAGTGCCCCTTTTGATCTGGAAGAAGTCCGGAAAGGAGAACTGACACCGGTATTTTTCGGTTCTGCATTGACCAATTTTGGTGTGGAGATTTTTTTGCAGTATTTTCTGGAGATGGCCACACCCCCGCTTCCCAGAAAGGCGGATGTGGGGCTGATTGATCCGGTGGAGCGGGAATTTTCCGCATTTGTATTTAAGATCCAGGCCAATATGAACCGGGCCCACAGGGACAGAGTGGCTTTTATGCGGATCTGTTCCGGCCGCTTCGATGCGGGAGCGGAGGTACGGCATGTGCAGGGCAATAAAGTGATGCGTCTTTCCCAGCCGCAGCAGATTATGGCCAGCGAGAGAAAAGTGGTGGAGGAGGCGTATGCCGGGGATATTATCGGTGTGTTTGATCCGGGTATCTTTTCCATCGGCGATACGGTGTGTATGCCGAAAGAGCAGTTCTCCTATGAGGGGATCCCCACTTTTGCACCGGAACATTTTGCCAGAGTGCAGCAGATAGATACTATGAAAAGAAAGGCATTTGTCAAGGGAATCACTCAGATTGCCCAGGAAGGTGCGATTCAGATTTTCCAGGAACTGAGCGCCGGGATGGAAGAAATCATCGTGGGCGTGGTAGGCGTTTTGCAGTTTGAAGTATTGAAATACCGTCTGGAAAATGAATACAATGTGGAGATTCGTCTGGAAAATCTGCCTTATGAGCATATCCGCTGGATTGAGAATAAAGAGATTGACCTGGATGCTCTGACCGGTACTTCGGATATGAAAAAAGTAAAGGATATGAAAGGCAATCCGCTTCTGTTGTTTGTGAATGCCTGGAGTGTGGGGATGACAGTGGACAGGAATCAGGGATTGATCCTTTCAGAATTTGGACGTGATTAAATGAAACGATTGCTTGCTTTATTGGGGCTGTGTTCCCTGTTGCTGTGGGGCTGCAGCGTTTCTCTGCCAGACGGCACTGATGTGCAGGGACAGGCAGGGGAAATGATGGACAGTCTGACGGAGGCGGCAGAGGAAATCGCAGAAGGCAGTGCACTGGAAGAGAAAACAGAAGAAACGGCCAGTGATGATGACACTGACCCGGAACCTGTCAGGACAGACGAAGTGGTCATGCAGGAGGCCGCAGGCGCCGAAGGGGATGCCCCGGAGGCCCTGGCGGGTGAACTGTCGGACTATGCCTATTATTATACCTGTCTTTCCGAACAGGAGCAGGAGTTATATGGGACCATTCTGGAGGCGCTGCGCGTTTGTGCATCGGATGTTCCTGTTACCGTGGCGTCGGAAGAGGTATTTGATAAAGTTTTTCAGTGTGTTATGAACGATCATCCGGAAATTTTTTATGTAGATGGGTATACTTTTATCAGGTATACCAGAGGAGAGCAGTTAACGGGAAATGCGTTTTCCGGCAGTTATATCTATGACCGGGACGAGATCGGGAAACGAAACGAGCAGATCGAAGAGCAGGCAGAGAGCATACTGGATCAGATGCCGCAGGGGATGGACGACTATGAAAAGGTAAAATATATATATGAATATCTGGTGGCCAATACAGAGTATGTACGGGGTGCAGAAGATAATCAGAATATATGTTCTGTCTTTCTGGGAGGAGAATCCGTGTGTCAGGGCTATGCAAAAGCGGCCCAGTATCTGTTCCGGGAATCCGGTATCTATTCCGTATTTGTATCCGGAAGGGTGGAAAGCGGCGAGGATCATGTCTGGAATCTGGTACGGATCGACGGGGAATACTATCATGTGGACATTACCTGGGGAGATGCTTCCTATGTAAGCGGTGAAGAGGACAGCGGTTTTGACGGAAAGCTGCCGGAAATCAATTATGAATATCTGTGTGTGCCGGATGCCCAGCTCTTTCGTACCCATACCATAGACAGTATCGTACCCATCCCTGCCTGCAGCAGTATGGAAGCCAACTATTATGTACGGGAAGGCGCCTATTTTACCGAGCCGGATATGGACAAGGTGTCGGCTCTGTTTGAAAAGGCCTATGAGGATCAGAACACATATGTGACGCTCAAATGTGCGGACCGGGCAGTATATGAGGAGATGGAGAAACGGCTGGTACAGCAGCAGCAGGTATTCCGTTTTCTGCAGACATCTGACGGGACAGTGGCCTATACCACCAATGAGGAGCAGCTTCACCTGAGCTTTTGGCTGTAGCGCCCATAAAATGGGATTCTTGTCAATTGGCGGCAACTTTGTTATAATCATAAATAATTCTGAGAAAGGAAAAAAGAGATGGAAAAAGATACGGAACGTAATATCAGCATGCCGAAAGAACAGGGACAGATTGGGGAAGTGCGGATTGCCGATGAGGTGGTTGCTTCGATTGCGGCTCTGGCTGCGCTGGAAGTGGACGGCGTGGCGTCTATGGCGGGAAATGCCACGGACGAGCTTCTTTCCAGAGTCGGTGTAAAGGGTGCGAATAAAGGCGCAAAGGTGGAAGTGGAAGAGCGGATCGTCAGTGTGGAGATGGCTGTGAACCTGAAATACGGGTATAATATCCCCACGGTTTCGGGAAAGATTCAGGAAAAGGTAAAGAGTGCAATTGAAACGATGACCGGACTTACGGTGTCGGACGTGAATATCCGTATCGTGGGTGTGGTCATGAACGGATAAGGACAGAAGATGGGCAGAAGAGAACAGAGGGAACAGATATTCAGGCTGTTGTTCCGGGTGGAGTTTCATGAGAGGGAGGATATGCCTCAGCAGATTGCTTTTTTATGGGAAGAGGCAGAGCCGGCGGTGGCGGAATCAGAACGCCTTGCCATGACGGAAAAATACAGCAGGATTATGGACAGGCTTTCGGAAATAGACGGCCTGATCAATGAGAAGGCGGAAAAATGGACAACGGACCGGATGGGGAAAGCAGAGCTGACCATCCTGCGTCTGGCTGTTTATGAGATTCTGTTTGACGAAGATGTGCCGGTGGGCGTGGCCATCAATGAGGCGGTGGAACTGGCAAAAAAATACGGGCAGGAAGGCGCCGGGGCATTTGTGAATGGCATTCTGGCCAGATTTGCGAACAAGGGATAAGAACGATGAAAACTGTTTATTCCGTGACACAGGTCAATTCATACATCAGGAATATGTTTACCCAGGATTTTATGCTGCAGTCCATCCGGGTCAGAGGTGAGATCAGCAACTGCAAATATCATTCTTCAGGACATATTTATTTTACCCTGAAGGATGCAAAAGCGGCAGTTGCCTGTGTGATGTTTGCCGGAAACCGAAACGGCCTTACCTTCCGGATGCAGGAAGGGCAGCAGGTGATTGTGGACGGCAGTGTGGAGGTTTACGAGCGGGACGGCAGGTATCAGATGTATGCCAGGACGATTACAAGAGATGGGACCGGGCTGCTCTATGAACGGTTTGAACGTCTGAAAACAGAGCTGTCGGAGCTTGGCATGTTTGCGCAGGAGTACAAACAGCCTATACCGGGAATCATACGGACACTGGGGGTGGTAACGGCACCTACGGGAGCGGCGGTGAGAGATATTATTCAGATTGCTTCCCGGAGAAATCCTTATGTCCAGATCATTCTGTATCCTGCCATTGTGCAGGGAGAGATGGCTCCGGCCAGTATTATAAATGGCATTCACGCATTGGCGGAGTATAACGTGGATGTTATGATAGTGGGCAGGGGCGGCGGCTCTATAGAGGACCTGTGGGCATTCAATGAACGGGAAGTGGCACAGGCGATCTTTGACTGTCCTGTACCGATCATATCTGCAGTAGGGCATGAGACAGATACGACCATCGCTGATTTTGCAGCGGACATGCGTGCACCTACACCTTCGGCAGCGGCTGAGCTTGCCGTCTGTGAATTTTCCCGACTGGAAGAGAAAATGGAAGAATATGCGGCAGTACTCTGCCGGGAAATGGCAGGCCGGTGCAACCGATACCGCAGCCGTATGGAAACGCTGGCCGCACGGCTGCACGGAAGCAGTCCGATGGGACAGGTAAAGCAAAAGCGGCTTTTCCTGCTGCGTCTGGAAGAGCGGTTGCAGAGTGCCATGAAGGAAGTGATGCAGAGGAAGCGGCACAGGCTTTCCCTGCACCTGGAAAAGCTGAGGGGCCTTTCCCCTCTCGATAAACTCAGCCAGGGCTTTTGCTGGGTGGCGGACGAAACAGGACGGTCGGTGCGGGATGCAGAGCAGGTCAGTGCCGGCCAGCTTTTGACAATCCAGATGAAAAACGGCACTGTATATGCCAGAGTGGAACGGAAGGAAAAGGTGATACGTTGAAAAAGCAACAGACATTGGAGGATGCCTTCGCCCAGCTGGAAATGGTGATAGAGCGGCTGGAAGCAGAGGAGATTTCTCTGGAGGAGGCTTTCGGAGCTTACAGCGAGGGGATGGAGCTGCTGCAGTTTTGCAACGCTTCTCTTGACAGAGTGGAAAAAAAGGTACTGAAACTAAACGAAAATGGTGGACTGGATGAATTTTAAAGAAGAGACAGAAAAGAGAACCGGATGGGTGGAGGAGGTCATACAGACTTATCTGCCAAAAGAAACAGGATTTCAGAAAACAGTACTGGCGGCGATGAATTATTCCATACTGGCAGGCGGGAAGAGGCTGCGGCCTGTGCTGATGAAAGAGACTTATGAACTGTTCGGAGGCAGCGGCAGGGAGATTGAGCCTTTTCTGGCGGCAATGGAAATGGTGCATACCTATTCTCTGGTGCATGACGATCTGCCGGCAATGGACAATGACGAGTACCGCCGGGGAAGAAAAACAACGCATGTTATGTATGGAGAAGCTATGGCGATTCTGGCCGGGGACGGCCTTTTGAACCTGGCCTTTGAGACAGCGGCAAAGGCGTTTACGCTGTGCAGCGATCCGGCGCGGGTGGGGCGGGCACTGGCTTTGTTTGCGGCAAAGGCCGGCGTTTACGGTATGATCGGAGGACAGTGTGCCGATATTGAGGCCGAGGAGGCGGGCAGTGAGATGACAGAAGAGCTTCTGTTATTTATTCATGCCCATAAGACGGCGGCGCTGATTCAGAGTGCGATGATGACAGGGGCTGTCCTGGCGGGGGCCTCTGAGGAGGATGTGGCTAAAATAGAAAAGATCGGATATAACATCGGAATTGCATTTCAGATCCAGGATGATATTCTGGATGTGACAGGTACGATAGAGGAGCTGGGCAAACCCATTGGCAGCGATGAGAAGAATCATAAAGTAACTTATGTTACTTTAAAAGGAATCGAACAGGCACAGGCAGATCAGGAGGCGTTGTCCCGGGAGGCGGTTTTGCTGCTTCGTTCGTTTGAAAGGCGGAACCTGTTTCTGGAGGATATGGTACAGGCCCTGGTGACCAGAAAAAAATAAAGGAGTATGGAGATGCTTCTGGAGAAAATTGCAAAAGAGAACGATATCAAAAAGATCAGAAAAGAAGACTATAAGGCTCTGGCAGAGGAGATCCGGCAGTTCCTGATCCAGAAGATCAGTGTGACCGGCGGGCATCTTGGTTCCAATCTGGGGGCAGTGGAACTGACAATGGCCCTGCATCTGAGCCTGGATCTGCCCAATGACAAGATTATCTGGGATGTGGGGCATCAGGCCTATACCCATAAGCTGCTGACCGGCAGGCGGGCGGGCTTTGAAACACTGAGAAAGTACGGAGGGATGAGCGGATTTCCGAAGCGGAAAGAAAGTGACTGCGACTGCTTCGATACAGGCCACAGTTCCACCTCTGTCTCGGCCGGGCTGGGGCTGGTGAAGGCAAGAGATCTGTCCGGAGAGACACGTACCATTGTATCCGTCATCGGGGACGGCTCCCTGACCGGCGGAATGGCCTATGAGGCGTTGAACAATGCGGCGCAGCTTCGGACCAATTTTATTGTGATTTTAAACGATAACAATATGTCCATTTCCGAAAATGTGGGCGGCGTTTCCAAATATCTGAACAATATCCGGACGGCCACCGGTTATCTGGATCTGAAGGAGGGCATATACAATGCGCTGCAGAATATTCCGAAAGGCGAGCATATTGTCAAAAATATCCGCCGTGCCAAAAGCAGCGTAAAACATCTGGTGATTCCGGGCATGTTTTTTGAAGATATGGGGATTACGTATCTGGGGCCTGTGGACGGCCACAATGTGGAAGCCATGATGCAGGTCATGCGAGAGGCGAAGCGGTGTAAAAATGCGGTGCTGGTTCATGTCATTACCCAAAAGGGGAAAGGGTTTGCCCCGGCGGAGCGGCATCCGGCACGGTTTCATGGGACAGAGCCTTTTGACAAAGAAACCGGGCTTCCATCGAATCCAAAATCAGCGCCCAACTATACGGATATTTTTTCCACAGTGATGACAAAGCTGGGAGCCAGGGATGAAAAGGTGGTGGCCATTACGGCAGCCATGCCGGACGGTACAGGGCTGAAGCGGTTCCGCAATATGTATCCGGAGCGTTTTTTTGATGTGGGGATTGCGGAGCAGCACGCGGTAACATTTGCAGCAGGGCTGGCGGCCGGAGGGATGAAACCGATTGTAGCGGTCTATTCTTCTTTTTTGCAGAGAGCCTATGATCAGATTTTACACGATGTCTGTATTCAGAATCTTCCGGTGGTGTTTGCCGTAGACCGGGCGGGTCTGGTGGGCAGCGACGGAGAGACCCATCAGGGGATTTTTGACCTGTCCTATCTTTCCAGTATACCGGGAATGCATATTATGGCGCCTAAAAACAAATGGGAACTGTCCGATATGTTAAAATATGCTTTAACTTCAGGGGTTCCTGTTGCAGTCCGTTATCCAAGAGGCAGTGCCTGGGATGGCCTGAAGGAATTCCGGAAACCGATGGCATATGGAAAAAGCGAGATTTTATATGAAGAAGAGGATATTGCACTGATTGCCGTAGGCAGCATGGTGAAAACCGCTGTGGAGGTACGGCAGAGACTGAAGGAAATCGGCTATGCCTGCAGTCTTGTGAATGCCCGTTTTGTCAAGCCTCTGGATGAAGAGATGATCCGGGAGATGGCACGGGGGCATAAGCTGCTGGTGACAATGGAAGAAAATGTGGCCAGCGGCGGTTTCGGAGAACGGGTCAGAGAGTATATGTCCGGTCTGGATACCTGCTGCCGGATGCTGTCTGTGGCCATTCCGGATGAATATGTGGAGCATGGCAATGTCTCTCTTCTGTATCAGGAAGTGGGCATCGATGCGGATACCATATTGAAACGGGTGGTGACTGCGTACATCGGAGCAGGCGTATCCGGGAGGGAAGGACATGGGTCGGAAGAGGCAGATAAAAGATAGGGGCAGGAGATGAAGGAACGGTTGGATGTGCTTCTGGTGAAACAGGGGCTGGCCCCGTCGCGGGAAAAGGCAAAGGCAGTGATTATGTCCGGCAGTGTATTTGTCAACGGACAGCGGGAGGACAAGGCCGGCGCTGTATTCGAAGAAGAGAAAAGCCGGATTGAAGTACGGGGAAATACCCTGAAATATGTGAGCCGGGGCGGTCTGAAGCTGGAAAAGGCGATGGAAGCGTTTGGCCTGCATCTGGAGGGGCGGATCTGTATGGATATAGGTGCTTCCACCGGCGGTTTCACGGACTGTATGCTGCAGAACGGGGCGAAAAAGGTCTATGCCGTGGATGTGGGGCATGGACAATTGGCATGGAAGCTGCGGTGTGACGAGCGGGTGGTCTGTATGGAAAAGACCAATTTCCGTTATATGGTCAGAGAAGATATCGATGAGCTGCCGGAATTTGCTTCGGTGGATGTTTCCTTTATTTCCCTGTCCAGGATACTGCCGCCTGCCGCCGCTTTGCTGGAGCAGGACGGTGAAATGGTATGCCTGATCAAGCCGCAGTTTGAGGCAGGCCGGGAAAAGGTAGGCAAAAAAGGCGTGGTCAGGGATGCGGCGGTGCACAGAGAAGTCATTGAACGGGTCTTTGGCTTTGCCGAAGCGTCAGGATTTTCCGTACGGCATCTGACGTATTCTCCGGTAAAAGGTCCGGAAGGTAATATCGAATATCTGGTTGATCTGAAAAAAAAGCCGGAAGGTGCGGGAAAAGAAATCCGGGAAGAAGCCGGAGAGGCGGCACAGGAACAGAAAGGGCAGGAGCAGCAGGTATCCCGGTGGGTTGCCGATGTGGTGCTGGCAGCCCATGAGGCATTGGATTAGAATATAAGGACGGGTGTATGAAACACTTTTTTATCATTACCAATCCGCTTAAGGATCAGGAATTGGCAACCACCGGAGAAGTAACAGCATTTCTTGCCGGGGAGGGTTGCAGTTGTCAGGTCAAGATTGCCAGGACAGCGATGGAGGGAGGCCGGGCCTATACAGACGCTGCAGAGATTCCGGAAGAAACAGAGTGTATTCTGGTACTGGGCGGCGACGGTACGCTGATTGAAGCGGCCAGGGATACTGTGGCACGGGGGATACCGCTTCTGGGAATCAATCTGGGAAGCCTGGGATTTCTGGCAGAAGTGGAAAAAACCAATATCAGACATGCACTGGGGCTGCTGATCCGGGATCAGTATCAAACAGAGAGCAGGATGATGTTAAACGGGCAGCTTGTCCGGGGGGAAAGCTGCGTGGAAAGTTCCTATGCGTTGAATGATATTGTCATCACAAGAAGCGGTCCTATGCAGATCATTCATTTTCATCTGTATGTGAACGGACAGTTTTTGAATGAGTACAATGCGGACGGGGTGATTCTGTCCACACCCACCGGGTCTACCGGTTATAATATGTCAGCCGGAGGGCCCATTGTGGAGCCGGGAGCAGATCTGATCGTCGTGACGCCGATCTGCCCGCATACCCTGAATACCAGAAGTGTGGTGCTTTCCGGTGACGATGAAATTATGATAGAGATTGCTGCATGGAAAAAGGATGCGGCTTTTCGTGCAGAGGTTTATTTTGACGGCGGCTGTGGAGCGCTTCTGGAGCTGGGGGATCAGATTACCGTGACAAAGTCCGGGAGGCGGACAGAGATTGTAAAAATCAGCCAGGTCAGTTTTCTGGAAGCATTACATAAAAAGATGAGCGAGAAGTGATATGAAAGAGAAGAGACAAAGTGAGATACTTCGCCTGATAGCGGAATATGACATCGGGACACAGGAAGAGCTGGCACTGTATTTGAAAGAGGAAGGGTTTGACGTGACACAGGCCACTGTTTCCAGAGACATCAGGGAGTTGAAGCTGTCCAAGGTATCTGACGGCGGCAGACAGAAATATACGGCATTTCATCAGGAAGAAACCGTTCTGGGCGATAAGTACAGCCGGGTGCTGAAAGAAGGCTTTGCTTCGATGGGAATGGCGGAAAATCTGCTGGTGGTCAAAACGGTATCCGGTATGGCGATGGCAGTGGCAGCCGCGCTGGATGCCATGAAGCTGCAGGAGATTGCAGGCACTATAGCCGGCGACGATACGATTATGATGGCAATACGGACACGGGAAGATACAGAAGTCGTAATGAGGAAGATTGAGGAAATCGTAGGGTATGCTGAATAGTTTACATGTAAAAAATCTCGCTCTGATAGAAGAGACAGAAGTACAGTTTGGAAAGGGGCTGAATATCCTGACCGGGGAAACCGGCGCAGGAAAATCAGTGATCATCGGTTCCATCAATCTGGCGCTGGGCGCCAAGGCAGACAAGGAGATGATACGCACCGGAAAAGAATCGGCGCTGATCGAACTGGTTTTCACACTGGATGACGAAGCGCAGAAAGAGCGGTGCAGAGAACTGGATGTGGAACCGGAAGATGACATGCTTGTCATATCCAGAAAAATATCTCCGGGGAAAAGCATGTGCCGTGTCAACGGAGAGACTATGACAGCCAGACAGTTAAAAGAACTGGCTGAAGTCTTGATGGATGTATATGGACAGCATGAACACCAGTCTCTGACCGGAAAAAAGAAACAATTGGAAATTCTGGATGATTTTTGCGGTGATCCGTTAAGACGTATCAAAGAAACAATGGCTGGAGACTATAAACGGTACCGGGAACTGGTGAAAGAATGGGAAGCCTCTGACAAAGACGGCAGCACGAGGCAGAAAGAATGTGCGCTGGCTGAGTTTGAATGTGAAGAGATTGAAAAAGCCCGTCCGGAAATCGGGGAAGATGAGACACTGGAGGCAGAGTACCGCCTAATGGTACATTCCAGGAAAATTCTGGAAAGCGTGTCCCTGGCCCGGCGTTTTCTGGGAAATACAGAAGGGGAAAGCGTTTCCGATCTGACCGGCAGAGCGCTGCGGGAGCTGAAAAGTGTGGAGGGCTATGACGAAAGCCTGACGGAAATGACGGGGCAGCTTTCCGAAATAGAAGAGCTGGTGCTGGATGTGTGCCGGGAACTGGCTTCTTATGAGGAGGCTCTTGAGTTTGAGCCGGAGACCTTTGATCAGACAGAAAGACGGCTGGATCTGCTGAATCATCTGAAATCCAAATACGGGGCCACGATAGAAGAAGTGCTTGCTTACCGTAAGGCGCAGGAAGAGCGGCTGGAAAAGCTGATGCACTATGATGCTTATCTGGAAACCCTGAAACAGGATATGGAAAAGGCAGAAGAAAAGCTGCTTTCCTCCTGTAAAAAGAGTTCGGAGATCCGCAGGCGGCAGGCCAGGGCGTTAGAGAAGAAAATGACCCAGGCGCTCCATGATCTGAACTTTATGGAAGTACAGTTTCAGATCCGGATTGACTCGGACCCTCAAAAAGCAGGGGAAAAAGGCTATGATGAGGTGGAATTTCTGATTTCCACCAATCCGGGCGAACCGGTAAAGCCCCTGGGCAGCATTGCCAGCGGAGGAGAGCTGTCCCGTATTATGCTGGGGCTGAAAACAGTAATGGCGGAAAAGGATGCCATTTCCACACTGATTTTTGATGAGATTGATGCGGGTATCAGCGGCCGGACCGCCTGGCAGGTGTCTAAAAAACTGGCGCTTCTGGGCAAAGAGCACCAGATTATCTGCATTACCCATCTGCCCCAGATTGCTGCGATGGCGGACCAGCATTTTAAAATTGAAAAAAATCAGAAGGAAGGCCAGACCAGAACAGATATTACCATTTTGGATGAGACAGAGAGCACACAGGAACTGGCCAGGCTTCTGGGCAGTGATCTGCTGACTGATGCGGCGATTTCCAACGCCAGGGAAATGAAAGAATTGGCAAGAGATACAAAACAATACTAAAGTAAAATTTCTGTTTCCTCACATACTAAAAAAGCATCCCTTACGGAATGCTTTTTCTCTTTGTTATCAAAAAAGTTATCAAAAAAATTCCTTCGGATGGTCAGTATGGGAAAGGAAGTGGTCATATGGAACTGAAAAAGAAATACCGGCGCCTGTTATGTATGATAGCCGGGCAGGCCCTGTGCCTTCTGGCATGTGCGCTGTATCTTGCCGCCTGGCATAAGATGCCGGACCGGGTCAAGATCAGGGCCGGGGAGCGGGAAAAGGTGGATTTTGCCATTCCGGCCTCCGGGATGCTGCATGCGTCCGGTGAAGAGGCAATACCGGTGAGCCTGAACCGGCCCCTTATTTTTTATGCCAGAGAAAAAAACAGTTATGACATGGATGTGAAGCTGTTCGGAGTCCTTCCGCTCAAGCAGGTCAGGGTACAGGTGATCGAAGGGACAAGTGTGATTCCGGCAGGCCTTCCGGTGGGCATTTATGTCAAAACGGACGGTGTGCTGGTGGTGGGCACCGGGGAATTTACCGGATTTGACGGGGTGCGGTATTCCCCTGCAAAGTCGGTTTTAAAAAGCGGTGATTATATATTAAAAATCAACGGAGAAGATGTGACGGGAAAGAAGATGTTTATTCATATGCTGCAGGAAGCGGGCAGTGAGGATGTGGTACTGACGATCCGCAGAGAGGAAGAAGTGTTTGACATTAAGACTGCTCCGATCCAGGATCAGGCAGGTACCTATAAAATCGGAATCTGGATCCGGGACAATGCCCAGGGCGTGGGAACGCTTACTTACATTGACGGCAATGGAGGATTCGGGGCACTGGGACATGGTATCAACGACATGGATACCAGCACATTGATGGAGCTGCGCAGGGGGACTCTGTACCATACGGATATTATCGGGGTGAAAAAGGGGCAGTCCGGCAGTCCGGGAGAACTGACAGGGCTGATTGATTATGCGGACGACCATATTCTGGGAAGCATAGAACGGAATGAGGAAAAGGGGATTTTCGGTCTATGCGGGGAGGAACTGGAAGAGGAGGTCCCTTTCGGGCCGGTGGAAATCGGTCTGAAGCAGGAAACGCAGATCGGACCGGCCAAAATTCTCTGCAGCCTGGACGGAGAAACGGCAAAGCTCTATGATGCCAGGATTACCGATATTACGTATGACAGAGAACATATCAACAGAGAAATCGTGCTGCAGATCACGGATGAAGAGCTGATACAGGAAACCGGAGGCATCATCCAGGGAATGAGCGGCGCCCCGATTCTGCAAAATGGGAAACTGATCGGCGCTGTTACCCATGTATTTGTACAGGATGCTACCAGGGGATATGGGATTTTTATTGAAGAAATGATGATGGGAGAATAAAAGAAGAGGGTATCCCCGGGGTCTTTTCATGACTTTTGGGATACCCTTTGTGATTCATGGCAATAGAAAGTCGGTGTATGCTTTCTGCTGTTTTTTATTTCACAGGAAAATCCTGTTCGTGTATTTGTGGTATAATAAGGAAGCGCACTGATGTGCGCGTAGGTCAGCAGCCTGTCGGCTGGTGACAGGAAATAATAAGGAAGCGCACTGATGTGCGCGTAGGTCAGCAGCCTGTCGGCTGGTGACAGGAAATAATAAGGAAGCAGACGGACGAAAGGAGGATGTGATGAGCAGTATACTGAAATTTGCAGACAGAGAAGAATTCAGGAAATGGCTGTATGATCATTGCCTGTCAGAGGAGGGGGTCTGGCTTTTATTCGGAAAAGCCGGCGGGCCGAAAACGGTAAAAGCAGGTGAGGCACTGGAAGAAGCCCTCTGTTTTGGGTGGATTGACGGACAGATGCAGAGCATTGACGATAAAACCTATCAGAAATATTTTTCCAGGCGCAGGCAGAAGAGCAAGTGGTCAGAGAAGAATAAGGCATTGGCCCAAAGCCTTGAAGAACGGGGACTTATGACTGATTTTGGAAGACAGAAAATAGAGGAAGCCAAAAATAACGGTCAGTGGCATGCCTCCAAATCTATTGAGGTTACAACAGAACAGATTGCCTGCTTATCCTCTTTGCTGGAGGGACATGAACCTGCCTGTACCAATTTTAAGGCCATGTCTTTATCGGTAAAGAAAACCTACACGCGGGCATATTTGGACGCAAAGACAGATGCCGGACGGGAAAAGCGGATCGCCTGGATGGTAGAGCGGCTCAATCAGAATCTGAAACCAATGTAGCGGTTAGTTCTGCCTGATCGGAAAGAAGAAGCAGGAACAGGAAACCATGAATATAAGTGAATTAAAAGTGATCTATGAAAACCTGCTGCATCCATCTGTATTGGTGCAATGAATGTTTTATTTTTGAGACCTGACAACAGTTAAATAATTATATGTGAAAATCTCCGCAAAGGTGTTATAATAAAGGCAATGCACAAAGATGTGACCTGTCTGCGGCTCTGCCGCCGACACGATATTGCATAACAGAGGTGATTGTATGGATATGGACATAATTTTACAGGAACTTGACAGATTGTTTGCCACGTATCAGATGGATCAGGTGGAAGGGTATCTGGATAACCGGATGGCGCAGGCTGTGCAGGCGGGAGATGACAGTGCGCTGATTACTCTGCTCAATGAGATGATAGGATATCTGCGGGATGTGAGCAAATATGAGAAGTGCTGTATGTACTGTGATAAGCTGATGGAAGTGCTGGAGCGGAATCATCTGCAGGGAAGCATTCCCTATGCCACTTCTCTGCTGAACATTGCCAATGCCTACAGGGCTGCGGGAAAACTGGCCGAGTCCATGACCAACTATAAGACAGTGCTGCTTATTTATCAGAGTCATCTGGAGGATGAGGATTTCCGGTTTGCCAGCCTTTATAATAATATGAGCCTTCTGTATCAGGAGATGGGAGATTTTGAAGAGGCCTGTGTCTGTCTGGAGCGGGCACTGCCCATCGTCAGTGCCAATGCGGATGCCCGGATTGAAACGGCGGTTACGCATACGAATCTGGCAGCATCCCTGTTAAAGCTGGGCCGGTATGAGGAGGCCATGCGGCATTTAAAGGCGGCTTTTTCCATATTTGAAATGGATGAGCAGAAGGATTTCCACTACAGCGGTGCGTTGTCGGCTATGGGTGAGGCTCAGTATATGGCAGGTAATCTGGAGGAATCCGCCAGATATTACCGGATGGCCCTGGCAGAAATTGAGAAAAATACAGGACGTTCCACGGCTTATGAGATTGTGGCACAGAATTTAAGTGCAGTGGAAAAGCAGCTTACAGGAAAACCCAGTGTAGTAAGGCGGTTTGATAAAGGGCTGGATCTGTGCGAGGCGTTTTATCATGAGTATGGGGAACCTATGCTGAGGACTAAGTTTCCGGCCTATCTTCCGTATATTGCAGCGGGTCTGGCAGGAGAAGGCTCCGAATGCCTGGGGTTTGATGATGAGATTTCCAGGGATCATGATTTTGGGCCGGGTTTTTGTCTGTTTCTGACAGATTCTGTGTACGAGGAAATCGGAGAGGCGCTGCAGGCGGAATATGACAGGCTTCCCACGACTTATATGGGAATTACCAGAAGGGTTTCTCCCAAAGCTCCCAAAAGGGTGGGGGTATTTCGCATCGGGGAATTTTATGAACGTCTGACCGGATTTTCCGATGTGCCTACCACCAACAGCCAGTGGCTTTATGCAGAGGATTACCGGCTGGCCGCTGCCACCAGCGGCAGAGTGTTCCGGGATGAACTGGGAGAGTTTACCCGGATTCGAAAAGGGCTTCTGGCCCACTATCCCAAGGATGTAAGGCTTCGGAAAATCGCAAGGGAAGCGGCGCTGATTGCCCAGTCCGGCCAGTATAATTACAGCCGGATGCTGGAACGGGGCGATAAGGTGACGGCGCAGGTGGCATTGGGAGAATTTATGAAACATACGATGGCCATCGTGTATCTTCTGAACCGGAAATATGCCCCTTTTTATAAATGGATGCACAAAGGAATGGAGCATCTGCCGATTCTGGCGGTGATCGGTGATATTCTGAACGCCATTTCCGATATGATGATTGGGGATGAGAGGATTCCCCAGACAATAGAGATTATCGTTTCTCTGATTATTGACGAGATGAAAAAGCAGAGCCTGACCACAGGAAATGACAATTATCTGGATCACCATACGGATAATATCCTGCATGGCATTACACAGAATGAACAGCCGGATAAAACGGTAAAGGAAAGTCTGATCCGGGAACTGATCGGCATGGAGTGGAGGAATTTTGACCAGGTGAAGAACATTGGGGGAAGGGCGGACTGTCAGGATGACTGGAATACATTCTTCCTGATGCGCAAAAGCCAGTATCTGACCTGGACGATTCCCATGCTCAAAAGCTATATAGAGGATTTTGAAAGAGCGGATGCCTGCGGCTGGAATCTGATTGCGGAGAAATATGGCAGAATGATGGAAAGCACCGATCCGGAAGGATATGCGGAGATTGCGGAACGATTTCCGAAGATCCCCCTGGAAAAACAGACGATCATCGAAGAGATTGTCAGGATACAGGTGGGCTGGATGGAAGAATGTGCCGGAAAATATCCAAAGGCGGCTGCGATGGCCCGCAGCATCCATACCAGAGAGGACAGCCTGTACAATACTTCTTATGAGACATATCTGCGCGGGGAGATTTCGACGTATTCCGACAGAACGCTGGATCTGTATGGCAGGTTTGTTGCACAGCTCTGCAGAGAGGGGAAGAATCTGGCGGAAGCTACCATCGGCAATTCCGCATTGCTGTATGGCTATACATCACTGGACGATCTGGAATCAAAGCTGTAGGAAAGAGGCGATTTTTCGCAGATTCTGCGATTCTTAAGAGTTGAACGGAAATTGACATCTGTTTATAATGAATATAGGCGATATATGCCGTATCAATGAGAAATTTAGTGAACGGAGGTCAATTATGGAACAACTGAGTGTAGCGGCTACGAAAGATAACGAACAGGTTTTCAAATTACTTTCCGATTTGATTCACACAAATAAAGAATTTCAGATTATGATAACGGTACCGTCTGCGGGCCATCGTGAGGAGGCAAAACCTGTGTACGGCGAGAACCGGCCGACGGTACGGGATCTGGAAAAAGACGTTACCAATATGATTCATGAGATCGGTGTTCCCGCGCATATCAAAGGATATCAGTATCTGAGGGAAGCCATCATGATGTCCGTACAGGATGTGGAGATGCTCAATTCCATTACCAAGATACTGTATCCTACCATCGCCAAAAAATTCCAGACCACTTCCAGCAGAGTGGAACGGGCCATACGTCATGCGATTGAGGTGGCATGGAACCGGGGCAAGATGGAAACCCTGGACGCCATGTTCGGCTACACCATCAACACCGGAAAAGGAAAACCCACCAATTCCGAGTTTATTGCACTGATTGCAGACAAAATCCGCCTGCAATACAGAAATTAATCTTCCCAATTTGCAACTATAATGATATAATATCCACAAAGCATTGAGCTGTGCGAAAACGAAGAGAGATATTTCGGCTGCTGGCAGCCGGAAAGATCGAACGAAGTTTTCATAGGGCGAAGCCCGTGAGCGAAGGAAGGAAAAGGAAGAAACAGGGGTAAGTTTTTACAAAGAAGGTACACAATAACAACAGATGATTTTATGAGAGGATAGCTATGAAACACATTTTATTTGCAGCATCAGAGGGGGTCCCCTTTATTAAAACAGGAGGTTTGGCCGATGTAGTGGGGTCATTGCCCAAATGTATTGATAAGGAATATTTTGACGTAAGGGTGGTTATGCCAAAGTATCCCTGTATGAAACAGGAAGTAAAAGATAAGATGAATTATGTATCTCATTTTTATATGGATTTCCATTTTAAGAGTGAGTATGTGGGTATTCTGGAAGCAGAAGTGGACGGCGTCAGATTTTATTTTATTGACAACGAAGAATATTTCGGGGGTATGAAACCTTACGGGGATGATACTCTGTGGGAAGTTACCAAATTTGCATTTTTCTCCAAGGCGCTGCTTTCCATTCTTCCGGTCATTGATTTCAGGCCGGAAGTGATTCACTGCCATGACTGGCAGACCGGTCTGGTGCCGGTTTATCTGAAAGAACGGTTCCAGGGCAATGATTTTTATCATGGCATTAAGACGGTTATGACGATACATAATCTGAAATTCCAGGGGAAATGGGATGTTAAGACGGTAAAAGAGATTACCGGCCTGCCGGATTATTTCTTTACTCCGGATAAGCTGGAGTGCTATAAAGATGCCAATCTGCTGAAAGGCGGTCTGGTTTATGCGGATGCAATCACCACAGTCAGCGATACGTATGCGGAAGAGATCAAGACAGATTTTTATGGTGAGGGCCTGAACGGACTTCTCTGTGCCAGAAGCGGAGATCTGCGCGGTATTGTCAACGGGATTGATTATGATGAATTTAATCCTCAGGAAGATATCTATCTGCCTTATCGGTACAATGCAGTTAATTTCCGGAAGGAAAAAGTAAAGAATAAACGGGAGCTGCAAAAGGAACTGGGGCTGGAACAGGATGATAAAAAGTTTATGATCGGTATTGTATCCCGTCTGACAGATCAGAAAGGCTTTGATTTGATTTCCTATGTGATGGATGAGCTGTGTCAGGATAATATCCAGCTTGTGGTACTGGGAACCGGAGCGGAGCAGTATGAAAATATGTTCCGTCATTTCGACTGGAAATATGGAGATAAGGTATCGGCCAATATTTATTATTCCGAAGAGCTGTCTCATAAGATATACGGAGCCTGTGATGCATTTCTGATGCCGTCCCTGTTTGAGCCCTGCGGCCTGAGCCAGTTGATGGCACTGCATTATGGTACGGTACCCATTGTACGGGAAACAGGCGGCCTGAAGGATACGGTGGAGCCTTACAATGAATATGAAAGCACCGGTACCGGATTTACCTTTACCAATTACAATGCCCATGAGATGCTTACTGCTATCCGATATGCGGAGCGTATCTACTATGATAAGAAGCGGGAGTGGAATAAGATTGTAGACAGGGCAATGGCCATTGATTTTTCCTGGAATGTATCTGCACGGAAGTATCAGGAAATGTATGACTGGCTGATTGGATAAGTAAGAAGAAAAAAGGTTATATAAGAAGACGCCTCCTGAGTCGTGAGAAGATCCGGGAGGCGTTCTTTTTTATGGGATTTCTTCCTGCGTTAATCCGATATCAGGCGGATGCCGGAAATATCCGGGTCAATGACCAGGGAATAGTTGGTATAATATACTACAAAGCCCGGTGCACCGCCGCCTGGCTTTTTTACATTTTTCTTTCGCGTATAGTCAATTTCCGCTTTTTGCTGTTCTCTGGCTTTGGAATAATGGGCTGCCAGCCTGCCGGCCTCTTCAAATGTACGGTCAGGGATTTCCTGGTTTTGATCGGCTTTCAGAATCACATGGGAACCGGGCATTCCTTTGGCATGGAACCACCAGTCGCTGCCTTCTGCGAAATGGAAGGTCAGGGCATCATTCTGATAATTGTTTTTTCCCACATAGATGTCATACCCATCGCTGCTTTGATAGTGGAAAGGCCTGCTGGTGATCTTTGCTTTTTTTGTGCCGCCCTTCCTTCGGATGTAGCCGCTTTCAATCAACTCTTCTTTGATCTGTACCAGGTCGGCTTCTTTTAATGCAATATCCAGGGAAGCGGCAATGGATTCCAGATGGTCGATTTCGGATTTTACCTTTTTGGTTAATTCCGACAGGGCTTCATAGGTCCGTTTCAGTTTTCCGTATCTGTCAAAATATTTTTTTGCGTTTTCCGACGGGGTCAGGAGCGGGTCAAGGGGAACGGTAACAGGCTCCTGGGTATAGAAGTTGATGGCTTCCATTGTTTTGCTGCCGGGCGCCAGGCCGTAACCGTAGGTGTTCAGCAGTTCTCCGTATATTTTATAGGTTTCTTTTTTCTCTGTGTCCCGGATCTGTTTTAACTGCAGATCATATTTTTTGATGTTCCGCTCCAGGGCAGTCTGCACGATGCGGCGCAGGTCGGCAGATTTCTGCCGTACATGGGTAATGGTATTTTTCTCTGCATAGTAGGCATGGAGCAGTTCGGAAACCGAAGCGTAGTTTTTCTGCGTGCTGCCGGCGAACGTTGTCAACGGCACGCAGGCATATTCTTTCGGCAGACCGTTTTCATACAGGATGGCAGGAGAGAATATCCCATTCTTTACCTGGCAGATCAGGGCATGAAAAGCATCCCAGAGTCTGGTCAGTTCATCTCTTTCCAATGTCCGGGCAGGCCGGTCCGCATCCACCCCGGCCTGGTAACAGAGCTCCTGTGCGATCAGGGGAGAAAGACCGGTAAAGGTTGTATACAGCGCCCGAAAGACCGGTACTGCTTTGGAGGGGAGAAGCGAATCAAAGGTTTCTTTGCCGGTGGTAAGGGGGTCATATTTTTCCTGGGTCTGCGGAATGAAATAAGGTCTGCCGGGCAGCACTTCCCGGACAGAGCTTACCATACCGGACACATGTTTGATGCTGTCAATGATGGTGTCGTTTTCCTCGCAGAAAATCAGATTGCTGTGTTTGCCCATCAGCTCGATGATCAGTACTTTCGTACAGAGATCTCCCAGATCATTCAGATGTTCGATCCGGATACGGACGATTCTTTCCAGACCGGGCTGGCTGATATCCAGAATCCTTCCGTTCTGGATGTATTTTCGCAGCAGCATACAGAAATTGGGAGCAGTCAGCGGACCGGGCATATTGTCAGGGCTCAGATAAAGCAGGGGCAGGGAAGCACTGGCCGAAAGATAGAGTCTGTACTGTGTGCCTTCGTTTCGTATGGTCAGCAGCAGGGCATCCGGCTCCGGCTGGGATATTTTTATGATACGTCCCCCTGCAAGGGCAGTATTCAGTTCTTTTGTAATACATGCAATGGTAATTCCGTCAAATGCCATAGTGGATTTCCTCTTTCATTTATAGTTGATCTTGTCACAATCATGTTATCGTTCAGGAGTCTGGCCATAACCGGCTCCCTCAGTATAGCAGAAAAGAAACAAGCTGCACAGTATCTATTGCGAAATAAGCGGGATTCTGGTAAAATATAGACGATTCCGCCTGTTCATATATTTATTTTGTTCTAAAGAGTGATTTTGTCAATGGTTCTTTGGACGAAAAGGAAAAAAGTCGTCTGGCGGAAGGTAACCAAAGTAAGAATCTATAAAACGAAAGGGGAAAATGTTTATGAGATTCAAGAAAACTTTGAGAATTCTGGCTGCCGGGGTTCTCTCCGCGTTTGTGCTGGTTTTGTCCGGCGGAGCGGGAAACGGGGCAGAGGTTGTAAATGCTGCCGGAGCAAGTATGAATGTGGCGGCTGCCATCAGCGGCAATCAGGTGAATGTAACGGCTACCGCTGCCAGCGTACCTGCCAGTGATGACGGAATGCTCTATCTGTTTGCAGAGCCGATTTATTCCGACACCATTACCACCAGTGCATTGGCCAGCGCACCGGCTGCAGGCAATGCTACATTTACCACACCGCTGAATGCGAACAGTGCGGATTCCCGCCTGTTTTCCAAATTCATTGTGGCTGCTGTACAGGGAGGACAGTATGTGCCTCTGAATACAGGCGCTTATATTGTCAATCCGGAAGCGATTGCCAACCACACAGTGGGAAGGACAAATGCAGGCAAGAAAGGGCTCCTGATTGATCCTGCCAAACTTTCCAGCAATGAGATGGTGGATCTGGGTGTTAAGCAGGCAATTTACAATATCCCGATTTCCAACATTCTCGGGCCGACGACCAACGGAAGCTATCCTACCATCAATTACTCTTTCAACGGCAAGACCTATCAGTTTAACGGACTTGTAGTGGCAGAGTATGATAACATTTTCAAGACAATGTCGGATCGGGGGATTGCCATAACGGCAGCGCTTCTGAATAACAATGACGGAAGATTTCCGCAGATGATCCACCCTCTTTCCAGAGATGGTTCCCCGTGTCCGTATTATGCATTCAATACGGCAGAGCCGGAGGGTGTGGAGTATATTGCGGCAACGGCATCTTTCCTTGCAGAGCGGTATTCCAATCAGGGACACGGCAAGGTGGACAACTGGATCATAGGCAACGAAGTGACAGCAAGAGTGGAATGGAACTATATCAATATTCAGGATCTGAATGCGTATGTGAATGAGTATGCAGAAGCCTATCGTCTGTTCTACAATGGAATTAAGAGTAAAAATGCCAATGCCAACGTATATATCTGTATTGACCAGCAGTGGGACAGAAACAGAAGAGAAGTTGGAAAATATGACAGCAAGGATCTGATCGATTCCTTTAATCTGAACATTGCCGCAGGCGGCAACATCGACTGGGGTCTTGCATGCCATCCGATGCCTCTGCCTCTGACATGGGCGCCTTACTGGTCTACAGGCGCTTATTACAAAAACCTTGTGAAACACAATGTGGGTAGCGCTTATGTGACGATGGAGAATATTGAAGTCCTGACAGATTATATGTGCAGGCCGGAACTGCTTTCCCCTAACGGACAGGTACGTTCCATCATTGCCAGCGAAGTAGGCTATACTTCTTCCCAGGGCGAGGATATGCAGGCGGCAGCGTTTGTACATGGGTATCTTCAGGCAGCAAATAATCAGCATATTGATGCATTTATCCTGTCAAGGGAAACCGATGTGGCAGCAGAAATTGCACAGGGCCTTGCATTTGGTCTGACCAACGTGGATGGCAGCCCCAAGCTCATCTATGATTACTATAAAAACATTGATACGGGCAATGCAGGCGCTTATACCGAACAGGCAAAGGCGCTGATGGGAATCTCTGACTGGAGTCAGGTGATTACGGCCAGATAGGGGAAAGAAAAACATGAAAAAGAGGACGGCAGCGTGGATGATGGGGATTGTCTGCGGCGTACTGTGTCTGTTTGGCTGTGGGACAAAAGCGGAGGCAGAAGAAGGGCAGGGGGCAGTCAGTGTTGCACCTTATACGGCATATCTGTCCATGAAAACGGAAACGGATGTACATATTATGCCCGGGACCTCCTGGGAAGCAATCGGCAGACTGCGGGAAGGGCAGCCTGCTATCGCCACCGGCAAGACAGACAATGGCTGGATACAGATTTACTATATAGGGATGACAGGTTATGTCCCGGGTGATGCTGTGGAAGCCTATGCGGTTCCCGAACCTACGATCTGGGGCAATCTCTCCATTGAAGGAGAGATTAAGATCAATGCCCTGGGAGACAGCATTACCTATGGGGATAAGCTGTCAGACAGAGGGCTTGCTTTTCCCAGTGTGGTCAGTGCCAAAACAGGGGCTGTAAAGCTGAATAATTATGGCTGGAATGGTTCCAGTGTGGCAGGCCCCCATCCTGACAGGCTGATTGACCGTTATCCGTCAATGGATCGGGATGCCAATCTGATCCTTGTACTGGGCGGTACCAACGATTATGGGGAATTTAACAAAGCCGGGACACCTGTGGGAGCACTGGGAGATCTGACGCCGGATACGTTTTACGGCAGTCTGAATCTGATGATGTGCGGCCTGAAGCAGATGTATCCCGACGGAGAGATTGTCTTTATGACACCCCTGCGGCGTGTGGGATATATGCGGAGAAACCAGAATGGCTATTATCTGAATCAATATGCATTTGCCATACAGGATATGGCGGCATTCTGGGGGATTCGGGTGATTGACCTGTTTAATGAACCTGAACTGGATTTTTCCAGCAGACAGGCAGCGTATCTGGTGGATGGGCTGCATCCCAATGCGGCGGGACATGCGCTGCTGGGTGCCTGTGTTTACCGCAGGCTGTTTGAAAATCCTTATTAAAAAATGAAAAGGGCCTTTGGTACTGTGATATCGGTGCCAGGGGCCTTTTTGTACAGAAGCAGGGTGCAAAAAAACGAACTACACATTATATATATGTCTATTTGCACAATTGTTTTCTGACGGTTCCGGTTGCGGATATAAGAAGTTCTAAGTATTTTGCTATAAGATTTTGGCAGAAGACGCAACCAGCCCGATTCGCCGTCCAGGCTCAGGCGGGCTTTTCCCGGACATCCTTGTCCGGAAATTGCTGTTAGCAGACAAAGTACTAAGAACCTCTAATATCCTCCACAAGTTACCGTCAGTAAACAATTGTGCAAATGAGCCAATATACAAAATAAAGTTTTTTTGCACCCTGATCTGATATCGGAAAATCCCACGGAATTTCCCTGAAAAAGAACGAATGTTCTGGTACAATCTTACAAAGGAACGCGTTATAATAAGAATAGATTTGGAAAATAAATTTCTTTTGGATGGAAAAAGGAACGGTATGAGGGATCAGGCAGGGAGGAGCAGAGCATGGAAGCAGGAAAACTGATCAAGCCGCCGGTGGAGGTCCGGTATGCACAGGAACTGGAGGCGCTGCGGGCGGTGGATGACGGGATACGGCCGGAGAACTGGAAGATGTCGCCTAAGGCTGTCAGGACGTTTATTCTGGGGAGCCGGGAGGCGATTGAATACAATGGCAGATCTTATCAGATCCAAAAAAAATATTTTGGAAATGATGCACTGGTGGAGCGGTGTATTATTACATTGGCAGGCAACCGGGGCCTGATGCTGGTGGGAGAGCCGGGTACGGCCAAAACAATGCTTTCGGAGCTGCTGTCGGCGGCCGTCAGCGGCGTCAGCACCAATACGATTCAGGGGACTGCAGGTACCACAGAGGATATGATAAAATATTCCTGGAATTATGCGCTGCTGCTGGCCAAAGGGCCGGTACGGGAAGCACTGGTTCCCGCACCGTTGTACATAGGGATGGAAAAAGGGGTGATTACCCGGTTTGAGGAAATTACCAGAACACCGGCAGAGATACAGGACAGCCTGATCAGTGTGCTCAGTGACAAGGTGCTGAATGTACCGGAACTGGAAGAGGATGGTTTTTTATTTGCCCGTCCGGGATTCAATGTAATCGGAACGGCAAATACAAGAGATAAAGGTGTCAATGAGATGAGCAGCGCACTGAAACGCCGTTTTAATTTTGAAACTGTGATGCCGGTGCGGGAAGCTGCACTGGAAAAACAGATCATCCAAAATGAAGTGAATGCCCTGGCAAAAGAGGCTCATATACAGATGCAGGCAGATGAAGATGTGGCAGAGATTCTGGCCTCTACATATCATGAGCTGCGGGAGGGGATTTCTTCCTACGGGCACAGAATTGACAAACCGACGGCGGTGATGAGTACAGCAGAAGCCGTTTCCGTCTATTATCAGACGATGATTACCGGTTATTATTACGGAAACGGCAGTATCAGCGTGGATGCTCTGGTACAGAATCTGGTGGGGGCTGTGTCCAAAGAAAACAAAGAGGATCTGGAAAAGGTAAAAGCCTATTTTAATACGGTGATCCGGGACAAAAGCAGCAAAGAGGGCGGAGTATGGAAACAGTATTACGAAGCGAAGAAATGGTTGAAATAACATTTCTTCCGATCCGGCATCACAGCCCGGCCTGTGCCTGGCACGTCAAACAGGTGATAGAAGAGCAGCGTCCTGATTTGCTTCTTATGGAAGGGCCCTGCAATGCCAACGGGCTGATTCCGGTTATGACGGATGAGGAGACAAAAGCGCCTTTTGCGGTATATTATTCTTACCGGGACAGGCTGGGACATATTTCCGAAGAAAAAGGGCATTACAGGTGCTATTATCCGTTTCTGGACTATTCACCGGAACTGGCAGCGCTGCGGGAAGGCAGGAGGCTGGGCATTGAGACTGCCTTTATTGACCTGCCTTACGCGGAGATTCTGGCTGCTACCGGACAGGGAAGGGGCCTTCTACAGGATGTGGAGAAACCCAATTATAACGATGATTATCTCCTTTCCAGGAACAGATATCTGCAGCAGCTTTGTGAAAAAGCGGGGCTTCGCAGCTTTGATGAATTTTGGGAGAAATATTTTGAAATCAGGGGGATCCGGGAAAGCAGCGAAACCTGGTTTTCCCATCTGAGTGCTTATTGTGAACTGGCCAGGAAGGATACGCCGCAGGAAGTCCTGAAGGCAGAAGGGTGTCTGGAACGGGAAGCCTTTATGGCAGCCCGGATTCTGGAGCGGGCGAGGGGATTGGCCGGAAAGGCAGCGGAGGCGGAAACGGCAGGCAGCGGTGGGCGGATTGTTGTGGTGACAGGCGGATTTCATACGGCGGGGCTGAAATCTCTTGTTTCCGGAGAGCAGAAATCAGATCCCAGGAAAAACCGGATCGGGGAGGAAAACCAGGAAGTATATATTATGCCATATTCTATGGAGGCTGCGGATGCTTTGAACGGATATGCCAGCGGCATGCCATGCCCCGGGTTTTATCAGAAGATATGGGAGGGGCTGGGATCGGGAACGTTTCCCTATCATGAAACGGTGCTGGATATGCTTGTGGCCACCGGAAAGGCGGTGCGGAGAAAATCGGAGCTTTTGTCTACATATGATGAAATCTGTGCGCTGCAGATGGCAGACGGCCTGGCTGCGTTGCGGGGGAAACCGGAGCCGGGCGCATATGAGTTAAGAGATGCGGTACTTTCGGCTTTTATCAAAGGAGAATGTAATCTGGCAACGGACCGGCCGCTCCGGATTCTGAAAGAGCAGATGACGGGCAGGCAGATGGGAAAGCTGGGCCGGGATGCGGCAGTGCCGCCGATTATACGGGATTTTGAGCTTCAGTGCAAACGCTTGGGCCTGAAGTCCCGTTCCGCACTGGAATCAGAAGTGACATTGTCTTTGTTTGCCGTAGAAAAGCATCGATGTACAAGTATGTTTTTGCAGAGAATGTTGTTTTTACAGACCGGATTTGCCAGAAGGGTCAAAGGTCCTAATCTGCAGCAGAAGAAAGACCACAATCTGATCCGGGAGATTTGGAAGTATAAATGGAATACACAGGTGTCAGCGGCGCTGATTGATGTTTCCGTATATGGAGGCACCGTGGAAGAGGCGGCAGTCAGCATGACAAAGCAGAGGCTTGGTCAGGAGATGGATGCGGGAACCGGGGCGATGCTTCTGACACAGGTGTTTGAAATGGGACTGGATGTACAGATGGAGCCGGTTTATCAGCGGGTGCATGAGTTGCTGCTGCAGGAGGCTGACTTTTATTCCCTGACAAAGGCCTTGCAGTATTTCCTGGATATGCAGCGTCTGCAGGGCCTGTACAGAACGTACCTGCAGTTGGATGAACTGACAGTGATGTGCTGTCAGAAACTGATTACATGTCTGCCTTCTATGACACGGATCAGGGACGAGGACAGTGAGAAATGTATGAATGCATGCAAGCTGTTGTATCAGATAACAGGACATGAATACAGGAGCCTGCAGGAGGCATTTTTCGAAGCCCTGGCTGCAATGGGGCAGGATACGGAGCTGCATCCTGGGCTGGACGGATGCATTCATGGGATTCTCTATGGCAGCGGCAGAGAAACGGCAGAGGATGTGGCAGGAGCCTGCCGCAGTTACCTGACAGGGACACATGACCAGCTTTTAAAGACTGCCCGGTTTTTCAGGGGCCTGTTTTATACGGCGCGGGATCTGGTGTTTATCGGCAGTCAGTTTACAGAAATGCTGGATCATTTTCTGGGCAGTGTGGAAGGGCCGGAATTTATGGAACTGCTGCCGGAACTGCGTATGGCGTTTGGGTATTTCACACCGGGTGAGATTGACCGGATTGCGGCGATGGCTGCCAGGCTGCATGGAAAGACGGGAGAAGAACTGCAAAGGGCCAAAGAGGTCCTGCCCGGATGGTATGCATATGGCAAAGAGCTGGATGCTTATGTAATGGCAAAGTGGAAGGATTGAGCGATGGCAGATGATCAGGAGGTTTTGAACAGGTGGCGGCTGATGCTGGGAAAATATGCACAGGGGCAGATCGGATTTTCGGAAAACGGGGTGCGTTATCTGGAAATGGAAGAGGTGCTGGACTATCTGTATGACCGGGAATATGGGGAAGAGCAGGATATCAGAAAGGACAGGACCGGCGGACAGGATGGTTCCAGCCTTACGGTACCTTCCTGGATTGAGAAGATCCGGAAGCTGTTTCCCAGGCAGACTGTGGAGATTATGGAGCGCCATGCACTGGAGCAGTACGGGATGAAAGAGCTTCTGACCGATCCGGAGGTGCTCAGAAAGATGGAACCAAATCAGGCGCTGTTAAAGACCATTCTGGAATTTAAGCATATGATGAAAGGCGAAGTGCTGGCGCTGGCCAGAGAGGTGGTACGGAAAGTGGCACAGGAGCTGATGGAGAAAATGGAGCAGGATATGCGCCGCTGCCTGGCCGGGAGACTGGATAAGACTTCCAGCAGTCCGGTGGCCTGTGCCCGGAATCTGGATATGAAAAAAACGATTCGTATGAATCTGAAGCATTATGATACAGACAGCGGGCAGATGATTTTACAGGATGTGTATTTTCATTCCAGGCTGAAACGATATCATAAGTGGCGGGTGATTATCTGTGTGGATGAAAGCGGATCCATGCTGGATTCCGTGATTCACAGTGCAGTCATGGCAGGGATTTTTGCCAGGCTGCCTATGCTGGAAACCAGGCTGGTCATATTTGATACCAATGTTGTGGATTTAAGCGGATATGTGGAAGATCCGGTGGAAACGCTGATGAGTATTCAACTGGGCGGCGGCACCAATATTGCCGGAGCATTACAGTATTGTGAAAGGCTGATCGAGTTCCCGGACCGGACATTACTGATTCTGATTACGGATCTGTATGAGGGCGGCGGATACCAGAATCTTTATTCTGTCAGCAGGGGGATCATGGAGAGCGGCGCCAGGCTGCTGGTTCTGACAGCCCTGGATATGGATGCAAAGCCTAACTATGATAAAAATGCGGCTGCAATGCTGGCCGGTATGGGGGCACATGTGGCAGCCATGACGCCGGAGCAGCTTTCAGAGTGGATGGGGAAGATAATGGGATGAGGGATTTCAAACAGATACTGGCAGAGACAGATGAGGAATATCTGATCGGATTGTCCAATAAAGGCATTGTCAAGCGGGCGCATAAGGATATGGAAACGGTGGAGGCAAAAGTCTGCAGTATAGCCGACGAAGCGAAAGTGATGGTGGGGACGGAAACCGTAACAATATGCAATCCGCTGGGAGAGAGTAAATGTACCTGCCCTTCCAGAAGTATCTGCCGTCATGTAGTGCAGGCGCTGCTGGTGCTGAAGAAGGAACTGGAGGAAGAGGCAGAGGGGACTGAAGGAGTAAAACCACCGGCCGGATCTGCAAAGGAAGCAGGCAGTGAGGCATCTGCTGCAGGAAACGAAGCGCTCTGGCAGGAAATAGGTTCTTTTCCCATACAGAAAGCCAGACGGGTAATGGGAAGCCGGTATTTCCGGCAGTTTGCAGAGCAGGTTCAGGCGGGAATCCGGCCTGAAATCCGGGAGACTTCTGTGATTACCGTACCGCTTCCCGGACAGGAGTTTACGGTCAGGCTCCTGTCTCCCCTTGACTATGCCAGTTGTACCTGTCATAAAAAAGAACTCTGTGCCCATAAGGCGGCTGCGGTTTTGTGGTGTCAGTATCAGGCCGGTATCCTTAAGGCACAGGAGCTGATGGAGGAAGTGCAGCGGCAGCCGGAATGGGATCTGACACTGGTGAAAGAGGCGGCCGGCCAGATGAAGAGATTTTTGGAGGTGCTGTTTGATACAGGACTGGCCCGGGCGGCGCCGGATGTGATGCAGGATATGGAGCGGATGGCAATTATCAGTCATAATGCCGGGCTGGCCCGGTTTGAAAGCAGTTTCCGGGCGTTGGGGAAAACCTGCAGCGGTTATTTCAAAAGATCGGCCTCTTTTCGGATTCAGGAATGGCTCCGGCAGTTGACAGAGTTGTATGGAATGGTATGCAGCGTGCTGGAAGAGCAGGAGGAAGAGGAGATTGCTGCTTATGCGGGGAATTTCCGTGGGCGGTACCGGGTGGCCGGAGAGCTGGCTCTGACAGGTATCGTACTGGAATCCTTTGAAAGCCGGTCAGGATATGCCGGAGAAACGGTTTATTTTCTGGAAGAAAAGGAGCAGAAATGGTATACCTACACCAGTGCCAGGCCGGTTTTTTATGAAGGACGCCGCAGATTCCAGGGAAATGGCAGGAGTCAGGCTCCCTGGGAGCTTCCCCTTACCTTAGAAGAACTGGCATCGGTCAGGATTTGTCTGAAGAAAGCCAGGGTGGACGAACGGGGAAGGCTTTCTGCATCCGGGGAGAGCAGGGCAGAAGCGGCAGGCGCACGGAAGTTTTCACAGGAACTGCTGGCTTCCTGGTATTATGATGATTTTTTCACATTGTTTACCAGGCGAATCAGGCGGCAGGATTTTGAAGAAGAAACAGGAGAGGTGCAGGATGGCCTGACGGAGAAACGGCCGGAACTGGTTTTTGTTGCGCCTGCCGATTTGGGTGAGACCGGTTTTTCGGATATCAGACAGATGTTTACCCTGCCGCTTCTGGACCGGGCCGGCCGGGAACTGATGGTTGAGGTGGCTTATTCCAAAAGGGAATCAAATACCATACGTTATTTGGAACGATATATGAAAAAGTGGCGCCGGGATTTGTCAGATGCGGAGAAAGCAGAACGGAAACCACCCTGTTTTCTGGGGAAAATTTATTTACGAAATGGCAGAATCCATATGTATCCCCTGGCATTGTTTGAGGAAAAGGATATGGCAGAAGTGTCCGGGATACGGCAGGAAGGGCAGAAGGTATATCCGCAGGTGGACGCAGGCGGGATGGCGGCTGTCCGGGAAGTGACGGAAGAAGCGGCCGGGCTGATGGAAGAACTGTGCCAGAGCGGATTTTCGGCTGTCCATGCAGGGACATTGGAGGCGCTTGGAAAAATGAAGGATACGGCGGCAGCGTATGGCCTGGCCGGCCTGGCAGATATGGCAGCAGCTTTATGGGAGGCACTCTCCATGCGAAGGCACAGGATGCGGGAGAAAGAGGACAATGCAGCGGCGCTGTATGGAAAGATCAACAGATATCTGTATCTTTGCAGGCAGAAGATACGGTGGGATGAAGCCTATGAATACTATAGAGGAGGAACGGGATTATGATGCAGCCGCAGGACATCCAGATGCGGAAAATGATGGAGCTTTTGGAAAGTTTGCACTTATCGGAACAGGAAAACGAAATGATACAGGATTATCTGATGGGGGAGAGGGAAGTACCGGGGAAACTGGGATTTCAGGATTTGTCCTCCCTGCCGGATCAGGTCAGGAGACAGTTTTCAGCATTGTTTCGTACCCTGGTAAACAGAGGCAGGATGAAAGAAGCAGAGAGGCTGTTTGCCGTTTTGTTTACAGTGGGAAAATCCACCATGAGCAGCCTGATTCCTTCGGATATACTGGCTTATAAAAATGATGCACAGGAAATTTTTCCTGCTGACCAGACCATATCCATTCTGGCAGAGGATGTGGGGGAGAGCCAGTTCTGGATCAAGACCAATATGCTGGAGCGTCTGAAAAAACTTGCGGGAGGGGACCCGGCTCCGATCAGAAAAGCCATGACCCATCATAAAAGCAGTCCGGACAATGGGTTGTTGATTTTGTATACGGCATATTTCTGGGTGAAATATCCGGATGCAAGATTCCGGGAAGAATCTGTCCGGGCAGGAAGCGAAAAGCCCGGAGGAACATTGCTGCAGTCAATGACAAAGCTGTTTGGAACCGGAAGCCGCAATATGATTTTTCCTGTGGAGGAAGGTGACAGAGAACTGTTGACCGATTATGAAGATCTGGTTGTGTACAGTCTGGAAAATCTGTTTTCCAAAGGGATTGCTTCCGCAGAATTAAATATGATAACAGATGCTATTAATCATGATAACGTGACTGATGAAGTGAGAGCGGCAGCCCGGAAACAAAGATTCAGTCCGTTTCTGATGAAACTTTTATGCGGCTGTGCATTCGGGAATTTTACTCTGTCTGCGCGTCTGAAAAATGTGGTTTCCGTTTGTCTGGCTGTGGATGAGAAGGCGGCGTTGAATGCAATGGATGAAATGGATCTGCGGTATGATCTGCGGGGGAGAGGCGCCGGCTTTGCCCGGGTGTTCGGGATGGATACAAAACAGTATATCGGATGGGCGGCAAATAAGAAGATCAAGAATCTTTTATCCGGACAGTTTACGATGTACCGGGAGGCTTTTCTGGAATGTTACCAGGAGGCGAATCTGGGGACGGCCACACTTTTGCTGGAAATTATAAAGAGTAAGGATGAGCCTCTCTATCATCAATTGATCCGCAGAGGCAAAGAGACACGGCAGGAGCAGATGGTTAAGATACTCTGTCCGGATTCGATACAGGTCTGCAGAGATGGAGAAGCATACCTGATGGGACGCAGCAGTCTGGAAAGCCTGTATCCTGTGGCAGGACAGTTTGCAGGGCGTTCCTGGTATGCCGGAACAGGAGAATATCAGGCCATGCAGCAGTATGCGGAGAGCTATGGACAGGATGATTTTTACCGCCGCTGCCTGGTTATGATTGTTTTCCGGGAGGCAGCTTATGCGTTTCACCATCTCCTGTCGGAGCGGGGAGAAGTAAAGAAAGAAAGAGTAAAGCCGATTTTCCGGATGCTGCAGGAAGAAAATCTGAATATGGCATATCAGTTAAAAGCGGCCATGCTGATACTGGATATTCTGGCTTATCAAAAGACTGCGCTGGCTGAGGAGATAAGACCGGTTTTTTGCGGCTATCTGAGAAAAAACAGAGAAGAGGTATTGAACGCTTTCAGGGAATCGGATGCGCCGGGGCGGTGTTTTGGCCTGGAAGTATTGGATACAGATGTGGGGAAAAACGGAGAAGAGATTCTTTCTTACAGCAGGGACAGCTCCAAACAGGTACGGGAAACACTGCTGTCAATCCTGCAAAGGCACCGGGAATGGGAGGCCGGTATCCTTGCACTCCTGTCCTCTAAAAAAGCGGCGGAACGGGAGGTGGCGATCCGCACACTGTTATCCTGGGATGAAGCAGGATATCAAAACACATTGCAGGAAGTGTATGAAAAAGAAAAGAACGGAAAGGTGCGTGCGCTTCTGGAAGGATTGTTTGAGGATGGAAAGAGTGCCGCCAAAGAACTTTCTCTGGCAGATATCGTAAAAGCGGTGCATCGGGGCGGGAAAAAGCGTACACTGGCATGGGCTTATCAGACCCCTTTTTCTTCTGTTGCACGAAAAGACGGGCAGCCGGCAGAAGAAGAATATCTGCAGGCAATTCTGCTTTGTTATGCATCAATGGGAAAGCCGGGGGTGAGCCAGGATGCGAAACTGCTGGCAGAGGCGCTTTCGGAGGCGGATCTTGCCGTATATATGGGAGAGCTGTTTGATAAATGGCTGGAGGCAGGTGCAGAAGCAAAGAAGAGATGGGTATTATATGCAGCGGCGATTCATGGCGGTTCGGAAATCATCAGAAAACTGCATCATCAGATTCAGGAATGGCCGGCGCATTCCAGAGGCGCCATCGCGTCGGATGCGGTTTGTGCCCTGGCATTGAATCCATTGCCGCAGGCACTTTTGATTGTGGATGGAATTGCACGGAAGTTCAAGTTCAGACAGGTCAAGGCGGCTGCCGGAGCTGCATTGGAATTTGCGGCATCTCAGTTGGGGCTTTCCAGGGAAGAGCTGGCCGATAAGATCGTGCCGGATCTGGGCTTTGACGAGAAGATGCAGAGGATCTTCGATTATGGAGAACGTAAATTTACGGTTACCATTACGCCGTCTTTGGAAATCGAAATCTTTGATGAAAACGGTAAAAAATTAAAGAATATGCCTGCGCCGGGGAAACGGGATCAGGAGGAGGTGGCAAAAGCGTCCCATGATGCCTTTAAAGAAATGAAAAAACAGATGAAGGCTACGGTATCCAGCCAGAAAACCCGGCTGGAGCTGGCGCTGTCTGTAGGCAGGGAATGGGAAGTTGCCGCCTGGAAAGAACTGTTTGTACGGAACCCCATCATGCACCAGTTTGCCATCGGGCTGATCTGGGGAATTTATGAAAACCACAGTCTGCGGCAGAGCTTCCGGTATATGGAAGATGGTTCGTTTAATACAGAGGAGGAAGAGGAGTTTACCTTGCCGGATTCGGGCCGGATCGGTCTGGTGCATCCGATTGAACTTTCCGATGAATCCCGTAATGCCTGGAAAGAGCAGTTGGAGGATTATGAGATCAGCCAGCCTGTGGAACAGTTGTCCCGCAGTATATACCGCAGGAGCGAAGAGGAAGCGGCGGGAAAAACACTGGAGCGTTTTGGCGGTATCGTTGTGAATGACCTTTCCCTGAGCGGTAAACTGACGGCGCTGGGCTGGTATCGGGGCTCGGTACTGGACGGAGGCGGATTTTATGTCTATTATCGTGAAGATCCGGAAAACGGTATGGGAGCGGAACTGCATTTTTCGGGCAGCTATGTGGGCGGGCTCAATGAAGATGTAACCGTTTACGGTGTGAGATTTTATCCGGCAGGCAGCATACAGAGAGGCAGTTATGTAAATGATGAGGCGGATGATAAAAAAGCCTGTATTCTGTCAGAGGTACCGGAGCGGTATTTCAGTGAGGTGGTCTGGCAGCTTACCAAAGCAACGGCATCCAGTACGGGTAAAAATGAAAACTGGAAAATGGAAATGGAAAACCAATGAAATGAGGAGATGAAAAGAAGTTATTAACTTATGAATTAACTTATCCGGCCACAGGGAGGGGGAGCAATTCCTGCGGCCGGATAAAAACAAATGTTATTCATAAAGAGTGGACAAACAGTAACATGCGTGATTAAATATAGTCTCTGATCAGATGTACCAGGATATGCCGGCCCAATATTTCGCTGCCCAGGTCGTCCGGGTGGATGTCGTCTTTAAAAAAGGCGCTTCTTATATTGGTATCCCCACTGTCCATAAAGCCTTCCTCATACAGATTGATGACATGAAAATCGTATTTTTCGGCCAGCTCAATCTGTACGTCGGCATAATCCTGCCAGTTCTCATTGATAAATTCTTTGTAGTCCTCCATTTTATTGGGATAGGTAATGACGACATGAACGTCTGCGTCCGGATACAGCCTGTCTATCTGCCGGAAGGTCTGATAAATGTCGCCGCAGTAAGTGCCTTCTTCCAGATCATCCAGAGAACCGAAGTTTTCCGAACCTGCAAATAAATCATTGATGCCTGCAAACAGGACGATCATATCCGCATCTTTGGGGATGTCTGTATAACGGTGGACAATGGCATCATCGTTATCGTTTCCTTCAAAAGGAGCGCCGCCGATGCCCAGATTGATGATCCGGGCAGATGTGTATTTGGAAATGAAATTCGTATAGTCCAGTCCGCTGCCGTCCGGTGTCAGTGTGCCGCCGTTTCCTGCAGTGATGCTGTCACCCAGAAAAACGATTTTTTTATCCTGAAGCGGATCTCCACAAAAATTCAGAATAAAGGAGTCGATCTGATCAATGGTTTTTGTCTTTTTGAAACGGTCTTTGATCTGATAGGCTTCTTCCAGTTCTTCATATTTTTCTTCGATCATTTCTTCTATTTCGGACTGGGAATAGATAATTTCGGAAGGATAACTGCCTTTCAGAGAAGGCTCTTCCTCCTCAGTTTCTTCTGATTCCTTTTCTTCCTCTGACTCCTTTTCTGTTTCATCTTCAGAATCGTCCTCTTCCTGTGTATCCTCTGATTCAGAATCACTGCCGAACAGATCATCAGATACCTCTTCCTCAGTTTGGTCTGAAAGGATTTCCCAGGAGAAACCCTCATTGGCATGGCTGGAAATCGGTGCGCAGAGTATACCGAGACACAGGAAAAAGCTAAGTACCTGTAATTTTTTCATGATCACACCTCCTCTACTGTTAGTATCGTACATCATTTTGCAGAAATATGCAAATGGCTTGAAAAGAATGGTTGCAAATTTGTTTTTTATGAGTTAATATGTAGCATGCTACCTAATGGGAGGTGTACTCATTGAATGAACATAATGTAGGACTGCATCTGAAAAAAATCATCAATCTGCTGGCCCGGGGAAGAAATCAGGATTTGAAGCTGTATGGGCTGACGGGTACGCAGATGGAAGTGCTGGAATATCTTCATGACAGACCGGCAGGAGACTGTACAGTAACAGGGATTGCCGCATTTTTTGATGTGAAACATACCAGTGTGCTGCATGTTGTCACATTATTGGAAAAAAAGCAGTTGATCCGCCGGGAAGAAAAAAAGCAGGGCAGCCGTCTGCGTCGGATTGTCCTGACGCAGGCAGGGGAAGGGCTGATGCGGGAAACAGACAGATGCAAATCTGAAGCGGATGAGATCATGTTACAGGGGATGACAGAAGAAGAGAAACAGATACTGGCGCAGCTCCTGGAGCGGATCTACCGGAATCTGAAGCAGGGAGAAGCCCGGCTGAAAAGAAGAAAGGAGAATTTATGAGCATGAAAAACAATACCACGGAAGTGTTTCGGGATGCGCCGGTCCCACAGGCAGTGCTGCGGAATATCATTCCGTCCATTGTCAGCATGATGATGGTACTGCTTTATAATCTGGCGGATACCTTTTTTATAGGAAAAACAAAGGATGCCTATATGGTGGCAGCCGTGTCGGTTGCAACTCCTGCCTTTTTGTTTTTTATGGCGGTGGGGATGCTGTTCGGTATCGGCGGGACTTCTCTGATTTCCAGAATGCTGGGAGAGGGAAATGAAGAAAAAGCCAGACAGACATCGTCTTTTTGCTTCTGGACAGGGCTGGTCATTGGTATCTTATCCATGATACTGATCTGGATATTTGTCCGGCCGCTCTGCCGGATGATCGGGGCCAGTGAGGATACCGCGGGCTATGCCTCTCAGTATTTGAGCATCGTATCTGTCGGTATCCCCTTTCTGATTCTGAGCAACAGTTTCAGCAATATTATCCGTGCAGAAGGCAATGCGGGAGTGGCAATGAAGGGGATGGTGTTTGGAAATCTGCTTAATATTGTGCTGGATCCCATCCTGATACTGGGACTGCACTGGAATGTGGCCGGAGCTGCCATTGCCACCACACTGAGCAATGTGGTTTCCGCGTTGTTCTATATCTGGCATCTGCTTTCCCAGAAGAGCATACTGTCTCTGCGTCCAAAGGAGTATCGTATGCGGGACGGTATTGCGTCCGGTGTGCTTGCTATCGGCATTCCCGCTTCCCTGAACAGTATATTGATGAGTACTTCCAATATTCTTGTGAATAACATGATGGCGGGTTATGGGGATATGGCGCTGGCAGGATTGGGTGTGGCTATGAAAGTCAATATGATCGTGGTAATGCTGCTGATCGGGCTGGGAACCGGGATACAGCCTTTGCTGGGATACTGCTATGGGGCGGGAAACGGAAAGCGGTATATGGAAGTACTGAGATTTTCGCTCTTTCTTGCGTTTGGACTGAGTGTGGTGATGACAATTATCTGTTATCTGGGTGCGGGGCCTTTGGTGCGGGCGTTCCTGGACAATGCGGATGCCTTTGGGTTTGGTATGTCCTTTTCCAGGATTTATATTCTGTCCGGGCCTGTCATGGGGATTCTGTTTGTGCTGATCAATGCGATCCAGGCCACCGGAGCGGCACTTCCGGCACTGATTCTTTCGGTAAGCCGGCAGGGACTTTTGTATATCCCGATTCTCTTTGCGTTTCACAGAATCCTGCAGTCGGCCCGGACACTGGCGCTGGCCCAGCCTGTTACAGATTACCTTTCCACGGCGCTGGCGCTGGTATTGTTTGTAATAACCTGGCGCAGGTACATCAGAGGCCGGGAATTGGCTTATCTTGACGCATAAAGATTCTTGCATTATAATAAAAAAATGACATGCTTTACCGGTCAAAATACCCGAATCGGAAAGGGAATCTGCAAATATGATAAAGAGTATGACGGGCTTTGGAAGATGCGAAATTACAGAAGCGGAACATAAGTTCACTGTGGAAATGAAAGCGGTCAATCACAGGTATCTGGATGTCAATATCAAGATGCCAAAGAAACTGAATTTTTTTGAGTCCGCCATCAGAAGTCTGCTCAAACAGTATATTGAGCGGGGCAAGGTGGATATTTACATTACGTATGAGGATTATACGGAAAGCAATGTATCTGTCAGATACAACCGGGATGTGGCGGCATCCTATCTGAAGTATCTGACACAGATGGCAGAGGAGTTTTCTCTGGAAAATGATATCCGGGTTTCCACTCTTTCCAGATATCCGGAAGTATTTGCGATGGAAGAGCAGACAATGGATGAGAAAGAGCTTTGGAAGGGGCTGGAAAAGGCTGTCTGTGGTGCGGCAGAGAAATTCGTGGAGACAAGGATCACGGAAGGCAGCAATCTCCGTGAGGATCTGCTGGGCAAGTTAAACAGGATGCTGGAGCATGTGGATTTTATTACGGAACGTTCTCCCCTGATTATTTCCAGGTACAGGGAAAAGCTGAGGGAAAAGATTCAGGAGCTGCTGGAGGATACCCATATAGAAGAATCCAGGCTCCTTACGGAAGTAACGATTTTTGCGGATAAGGTGTGTGTGGATGAAGAACTGGTGAGGCTCAGAAGCCATATTGCCCAGACAAAGGAGGCATTGGTTTCCGGGGGCGGTGTGGGACGCAAGCTGGATTTTATTGCGCAGGAGATGAACCGGGAGGCCAATACCATACTTTCCAAGACCACGGATCTGGAAATTTCCGGCTGTGCCATAGAGCTGAAAACCGAAATTGAAAAGGTACGTGAGCAGATACAGAATATTGAATAAAGATGCAGACAGTCTGATGGAGAACGGAATTGAATCGCTTAATTCACATAGGATTTGGAAATATTGTAAATACAGATAAAATGATAGCAATTGTGACGCCGGATTCTGCTCCGGTAAAGCGTCTGGTGCAGAAGGCCAGGGAGAGCGGTACGGCGGTGGATGCCACGCAGGGAAGAAAGACCAAGGCCGTGCTTGTAATGGAAAACGGACAGATCGTTCTGTCGGCCCTTCTTCCGGAAACGATTGCAGGCAGAGCACAGACAGAAAAGGTGGAAGAAGATGAGGCATAAGGGGATATTGGTAGTGGTATCCGGTTTTTCCGGTGCAGGCAAGGGAACGCTTATGAAACAGCTTGTCAGGACATATGATACGTATGCCCTGTCGGTTTCCATGACAACGCGGGCGCCCAGGCCGGGAGAAACGGACGGAAAAGAGTACTTTTTTGTCTCAGAGGAGGCTTTTGAAGAGAATATCCGGGGAAACGGGCTGATTGAATATGCCCGGTACTGTGATCATTATTACGGTACTCCCAGAGAATATGTGGAAAAACAGTTACACAGCGGCCGGGATGTGATTCTGGAAATTGAGATACAGGGTGCGCAGAAGATCCGGGAACAGTTTCCGGAGGCCCTGCTTTTGTTTGTAACGCCGCCCAGTATCCGGGAACTGCGCCGCAGACTGTCGGGCAGGGGAACAGAGACGGAAGAAGTAATCGCAGCGCGGCTTGCCCGGGCACGGGCAGAGGCGGAAGGGATCGGCCAGTATGATTATCTGGTCATCAATGACGATCTGGATGCCTGCGTCAGAGAGATGCATATGCTGATTCAGGGAGCGCACTGCGCTACGAACCGAAATAAAGAATTGATAGAAACGATCAGAACCCAGTTACAGGAGCTGGCGAAAGGAGAATAATCATGTTACATCCATCTTATTCCGACCTGATGAGGGTCGTAAACAGTGAGGTTGAAGAAGGAGAGGCGCCGGTGGTAAACAGCAGGTATTCGATTGTTATGGCTGCTTCCAAGCGCGCCAGACAGTTGATTTCCGGAGAGGATGCCTATGTAAATGCCGATCATAAAAAACCGCTTTCCACTGCAATAGAAGAACTGAACAATTCTGAAATCAAAATTCTGAACGAAGAGGAATAAAAGACGGAAGTGATGAAGGTATTATTTGTGTCCCTGGGATGCGACAAAAATCTGGTGGATTCAGAGGTGATGCTTGCTGCGCTTGACCGCAGCGGCTATGTGTTTACTCAGGAACGGGAAGAGGCGGATATTGCGGTTGTCAATACATGCTGTTTTATCAATGATGCAAAGGAAGAAAGCATTCAGGCCATATTGGAAACGGCAAAGCTGAAAGAGAGCGGACGGCTGAAAGTATTGGTGGTGGCAGGATGCCTGGCCCAGAGATATCAGGAGGAAATACAGGCTGAGATAGAAGAAGTGGATGCCGTTGTGGGAACGGCTGCCATAGATACGCTGCCGGAAGTAATCGGGGATGTGCTGGCAGGAAAACGCCGGAATTGTTTTCTGCCGCTTACGGCACCCCAGGGGCCTCATAAGGACGGCCGTTTTCTTACCACCGGCGGCCATTACGCTTATCTGAAAATTGCAGAAGGCTGTGACAAGCACTGCACATACTGCATTATTCCCGGAATACGGGGCCGGTATCGGAGTGTTCCGATGGAGGCATTGATCCGGGAAGCGGAAGAGCTGGCGGACGGAGGCGTAAAAGAACTGATTCTGGTGGCGCAGGAAACCACTCTTTACGGCATGGATTTATATGGGAAAAAGAAGCTGCCTGGGCTGCTGCATGCCCTGTGCCGGGTCGAAGGGCTGGAATGGATTCGGATTTTGTACTGCTATCCGGAGGAGATAACGGAAGAACTGATACAGACCATCAAAGAGGAACCCAAGATCTGTCATTATCTGGATTTGCCGATTCAGCATGCCAGTGATGCTGTACTGGGGAGGATGGGACGGAAAACCACACAGAAAGAGTTGAGGGAAATCATTTCCGGGCTGCGCAGAGAGATTCCGGATATCTGCCTGCGTACCACATTGATTACCGGATTTCCGCAGGAAAGCCAGGAGGATTTTGAAGAATTGTACCGGTTTGTCAATGAGATGGAATTTGACCGCCTGGGGATTTTTACCTATTCTCCTGAGGAGGGGACGCCGGCAGCCGGGATGGAAGGCCAGATACCGGAAGCGGTAAAGGAGGCACGGCGGGCGGAACTGATGGAACTGCAGCAGGCTGTGGCATTTGACAAAGCGGAAGAAACTGCGGCAGGGCAGCCTGTTCTGGAGGCTTTTGTGGAAGGAAGGCTGCCGGAAGAGGATGTTTATATTGCAAGGACATATAAGGATGCGCCGGAGGTGGACGGACTTTTGTTTTTCCGTTCGGACCGGGAGCTGATGAGCGGGATGATTGTCCGGGTGAAAGTCACAGGTTCCCGTGAATATGATTTGACAGGAGAGATATATGATGAATTTGCCGAATAAGCTGACCATGCTGCGTGTAATACTGATCCCCTTTTTTGTGGTATTTATGTTGTGCCAGACAATGGAAAGCACATATAAATGGATTGCGCTGGGTATTTTTATTACCGCCAGCCTGACGGATCTGCTGGATGGCAAGATTGCCAGAAAATACAATCTGGTCACCAATTTCGGGAAGCTGATGGATCCTCTGGCCGATAAAATGCTGGTCAGTGCGGCGCTGATCTGTCTGACCGCATTGGGACAACTGGCGGCATGGATCGTTATTGTGATTATCAGCCGGGAGTTTATCATCAGCGGGCTGCGTCAGATTGCTGCGGACAATGGCATTGTCATTGCGGCAAGTTATTGGGGAAAATACAAAACCACATTTCAGATGCTGATGATCTGCCTTTTAATTGCGGGAATAGAGGCGCTGAATCTGCTGACAGTGATGGTAACCTGGGCTGCTGTGATACTGACGATTGTGTCGTTAATTGACTATATGATAAAAAACCGCCAGGTATTTATGGAGGACAAATAAGATGACCGTAGAACTGATATCGGTAGGAACAGAATTGCTGCTTGGGAATATTGTGAATACCAATGCCGCTTATCTGGCGGAACAGTGTGCCGTACTGGGGCTTTCCTGTTTTTATCAGACTGTTGTGGGAGACAATGAAGAACGTTTGACGGAAACGCTGAGAACGGCACTGGAGCGTTCTGATGTCATTTTGCTTTCAGGTGGGCTGGGGCCGACCCAGGACGATCTGACAAAGGAGACTGCGGCAAAAGTACTGGGCAGAAAGATGCATATGGATGAATCTTCCAGAAAGCGGCTGCAGGAATTTTTTGCCAGACGGAAGATGGAAATCACGGATAATAACTGGAAACAGGCTATGGTGCCGGAAGGAGCCATCGTTCTTGCCAATGAAAACGGTACGGCTCCGGGGATTATTATGGAAAAAGACGGGAAACGGGTGATTTTACTGCCTGGCCCTCCGGGAGAGCTGATTCCCATGTTTGAAAATGCGGTATTTCCATATCTTGCCAAGGCACAGCCGGGCGTCATTTATTCTCAGACCGTAAAGCTCTGCGGTATCGGTGAGAGTAAAGCGGAAACGATGGTATCGGATCTGATTACAAAGCAGAAGAATCCTACCATTGCACCATATGCCAAGGTGGGGGAGGTGCATCTGCGGATTACTGCCAAGGCATCTGCGGAAAAAGAGGCTAAAAAGCTGATCAAACCGGTGGTAAAGGAACTGAAAAACCGGTTTGGGATGAATGTATACACGACGGAAGAGCGGGTGACGCTGGAGCAGGCAGTGGTAGATCTTCTGCTGGCGAATCATTTGACAGTGACAACGGCAGAATCCTGTACGGGAGGGCTTTTGTCTGCCCGGCTGACCAGTGTGCCCGGTGTTTCAGAGGTGTTTAAATCGGGGCAGGTCACATATTCCAACAAGGCAAAACATAAGTTACTGGGTGTTAAAAAGCCGTCTCTTGATAAATATGGAGCTGTCAGTGAGAATGTTGCCAAAGAAATGGCGAAAGGGGCGGCGGCAGCATCCAAAGCGGATGTGGCGGTGGCTGTCACCGGGATTGCAGGGCCGGACGGCGGGAGCCCGGCAAAGCCGGTGGGACTTGTCTATATAGCCTGCAATGTATGCGGTAAAACAAAGGTAAAATCCTATCATTTTTCCGGAAATCGGAGTAAAGTAAGAGAGAACAGTGTGGTGGCGGCGCTGACACTGATGCGTCAGTGTATTCTGGAATATTACAGTGAGGTGACATTCCGGTAAAGCAGAAGCGTCAAAGCGAAAAGTTATGGTTCAAATGGGCTGGGGTTGTCCGTTTGAGGCATTGGGAGGCAGAGTATGAATCATCAGTCGGAAGAAAATTACAGCTTTTGTCCGAAGTGCGGTTCTCTGATGGAGAACGGTATTTGCCCGGAATGTGCAAAGCAGCAGGAACAGGGGATTTATTCTTCACAGAATTTTCCACAGGTGCCGCCGGAGATTTCAGGGGCTTCTGCGGAAAATCAGCAGGCCGGAGGACCATATCAGCAGGAAGGATATCAGGGTCAGGCAGGCCAGTACCAGCAGGGAATGTATCCCGGCCAGCCGGGCCAGTATCCTCAGAATGCCGGTACATATCAGAGTCAGCCGGGCCAGTATCCTCAGGGTACATACCAGGGCCAGCCGGGCCAGTATTCTCAGGGAATGTATCAGGGTCAGCCGGGCCAGTACCCCCAGGGGATGTACCAGGGACCATACTATGGCCAGTATGGTCAGAGCGGGTATCAGGGTCAGCCGGGCCAGTACCAGCAGGGGATGTATCAGGGCGGCTATGGACAGCCGATGGGGCAGAATGCAGGGTTTCAGCCCTATGGCAAACCGGAAAAGAAAAAAAATGTCTGGATGATAGTGGGGATCGTTGCAGCCATCGTAATTATGATACTGATGATAGTAGGCAGTTTTTATTATGGTTATTTTATCATGAAGATGGCAGGCATGGATCCGGATTTCTATGCAGGTTCCTATGATTTTAATGACAACAGAAACCGGGGCAGTAACGATGAGTATGTCTATGGCGGTTATGACGGGGAGGAAGATGAGGATTCCTACACACCTTCTCCGGATGATGTATATTATTATGGACCGTGTGATGCCATTGATGAGGATGTGGACTATTCTTTTGTTACCAAATCCTATACCAACGAGGACCCGGACAACGATATTGATGTGGTGATCAATTATTTTCAACTGAAGGGTGACAGCATTCCCAATATAGATCAGTTGAATGAAGCGCTGGAGACAGTAGCGCTTTATTATGCGATGGACTTCCCACAGTATTCTTCCTATGCGGAGTATGGAGACAGCTATACGGTTTACATCACTTCTTATGTGACTTACAATGATGAGGATATGATCAGTATCGTACTGGATGAATATGTGATGGTGGATGACAGATATCATGTGGATCTGTATCCGATGAATATTGATATCAAAAACGGTGTGATTCTGGACAATGACAGCCTGCTGCAGATCGATACGGCATTTGCGGAAGAGTTCCGGGAGAGAAATGATGAACAGAACGGGACCGTGGAATATCTGGATTTGCTGTCAGATGAGGAGCTGGCACAGTCTCTTCAGGACAGAGACAGTATGATTGCCTATTATACTCCTCTGGGCATGGAAATCGGCCTGAATTATGATGGCGCCGGTTCCAGCGGCTGGGTGACAGTTACCTATAAGGACTATGAGAAATACCTGTCTAAATTCTGAAAACAGTTCTGAAAACAAGGGGATACGGGGAAGTCAGCGCCCTGTATCCCGACAGAGCAAATCTGCTGCCGCCGGGTTTTGGATGCCGGGCAGTCTGTGTATTGAATGGATTCGTTTTCCTTTCCCCCTTTCTGAGAGATCAAGCAATGTAAAATAGGTAAGAAAAACAGGATAAAAGAATTGACAAGAGCAAACAAATGTTTTATTCTATTATCAGAACAAATGTTCTGAATGCGTATAAGGAGAGTTTACAGTATGGAAAAAGAAGATAAATTAAAAGCATTGGATGCCGCGTTGAGCCAGATTGAGCGCCAGTTTGGAAAGGGCACAGTGATGAAACTGGGAGATCCCAGCACACAGATGAACGTGGAGACCATTCCCACAGGTTCCCTGAGCCTGGACATTGCGCTGGGACTGGGCGGGATCCCCAAAGGCAGGATCGTGGAAATCTATGGACCGGAGTCCAGTGGTAAAACCACGGTTACGTTACATATGGTGGCAGAGGTGCAGAAACAGGGCGGGATTGCCGGATTTATAGATGCGGAGCATGCACTGGATCCGGTTTATGCCAAAAATATAGGAGTTGACATTGATAATCTTTACATCTCTCAGCCGGATAACGGAGAGCAGGCTATGGAGATTACGGAAACAATGGTCCGTTCCGGAGCGATTGATATTATCGTTGTAGACTCGGTGGCCGCACTGGTTCCCAAAGCAGAGATTGACGGTGATATGGGAGACAGCCATGTGGGTCTGCAGGCCAGACTGATGTCCCAGGCGCTTCGTAAACTGACGGCAGTCATCAGCAAATCCAACTGTACCGTAGTGTTTATCAATCAGCTCCGTGAAAAGATAGGGGTTATGTTTGGCAATCCGGAAACCACCACCGGCGGCCGTGCACTGAAGTTTTATTCCTCCGTCCGTCTGGATGTCAGAAAAATTGACACTCTGAAGCAGAGTGGAGAAGTAATCGGTAATCGGACCAGAGTCAAAGTCGTGAAAAATAAGATTGCCCCGCCTTTTAAGGAAGCAGAATTTGACATTATGTTCGGGCAGGGGATTTCCAAAGAAGGGGACATCCTGGATCTGGCGGCAGGATGCAGCATCATCAATAAGAGCGGCGCGTGGTATGCCTATGAGAGCAGCAAAATCGGCCAGGGGCGGGAAAATGCCAAGCAGTATCTGAAAGACAATCCGGAAATCTGTGCAGAAGTGGAAAACAGGGTCAGAGAGCATTATGGACTGCATGGCAAACCTCCGGCAGGAGAAGAAACGGACGGGAAAAAAGAGACTGCCGGCAAAAAATCAGCCGAAAAGAAAAGTGCAGCCGAGAAAAAAGAGATTTCAGAAAAAGGAGCGGCTGCAGAAAAAAAGGAAAGTAAGTAATGGGAATGACTGTTACCAGAGTGGAAGCGATTTCAAAATCCAGGAGCAGAGTCTTTTTGGATGAGCAGTTTGCCTTTGTTCTGTACAAAGGCGAACTGCGTAAATATCAGATGGAAGAAGGACACGAAGTAAGCGATGAGATTGTGGAGGAGCTGCAGACACAGGTGCTTCCCAGGCGTGCAAAACTGCGTGCGATGAATCTTCTGAAAAACAAACAGTATACAGAAAAGCAGCTCATGGATAAGCTGGTGCTGGGAGGATGTAAAGAAGAGCTGGCCAGAGCGGCAGTGGAGTATGTGAAGTCTTATCATTATGTGGATGACAGAAGATATGCCTGTGAGTATATTGCCTGCCGTGTGGGGAAGCACAGCCTGAAGGAAATAGAGCAGAAACTGATGCAGAAAGGGATCGACAGAGAGCTGTTCCGGGCGGCGCTGAAAGAACTGGAAGAAAACGGGATGGTTTCCGATGAAGAAACAGCGGTACGGCATCTTCTCGAAAAAAAACATTGTACCGGAAGAGTACTGGCGCAAAAGGAAAAACAGAAGATCTATGCGTATTTTTACCGGAAGGGATTTTCCGTTGAGCTGGTGAGGCGGGTGATGGAAGAGTAAGGGGGCTGCAGGAGGGGAATCTGTCTGATTCCATAATCAGGTCTTTGATGTTGTTGCGGCAGTTTCCGGGATATACATCAATAGGCAGATTATCATTAAAAGCGTTTCGACAAAGGGCTGTGTTGCAATCACACCATTCAGTTTCCAAAAGTGATTCATAAGGATGACGCCCGGAATAAAGAGCGCCGCATTTCTCAGAACTGTAATGGTAAGTGATTTCAGGGCTTTTCCCAATGCCTGAAAATAAGCGGTTATCATATTGATTACACCCAGTACAGGAGCTGACAGACAGAGGATTTTCAAAAAATATGCCGTTTGTTCAATCAGAGTGTTATCCTGCAGGAATACAGCGGCAAGTGGTTTTCCGAAAAGTACAAAGACGGCAGTAAATACCGCACCCATGAAAATACCATATAATATTGTGGATTTTACGATATCCGACATTCGTTTTTTTTCGTTTCCTCCGTAGCAATACCCCACTAAAGGAGCAACACCCTGAGATAATCCGACTGACAGGAGAATCGGGATCATATTAAGTTTATATGCAATTCCATAAGAAGCCACTGCATCAGATCCGTAAATACTGATGTAGTTGTTAAGTACAATGTTGGAAACACTCATAAGCACCGTAATGAGAGCACCCGGGATTCCGATGCTTACCACATTGCGAATCATGGCCGCGTCTGGTGAAAACCGTTTGGGTGATAATGGCACCAGTTGATTTCCCCTGCATTCTTCGCGGATCATACAGACAATATAATAGATCGTCGCACATACAAATCCTAAAGAGGTTGCAAGTGCAGCGCCGGCAGTCCCCCACCCCAGGATTGCTATAAATACATAATCCAATACCATATTGATTACATTTCCCAGGATCAGCCCGATTGTTCCTTCTTTGATCAGACCGACCGAACGGAACAAATGAACAAATCCATTTGCCAGCATAATAAAAGGAGCACCGGCAAAAATCCATTTCAGATAATCACAGGTATAAGCAATATTATCTGCATCCGCACCGGATACCTTTGCCAGCGGCTGTAAAAATGCAAGCCCCAGGACAAGGGTAATAATGCCTGCGATTGCCATCGCATATACACAAAAATTCATGGTTGTGCCGGATTCTTTCTTCTTTTCTTCTCCCAGTAATCTGGCAATTACACTGCTGCCGCCCATTCCAAAAATACAGGCAATCGACATAATAATAAGCAATATTGGGGCACACAATGTTACTGCGGCAATTGTTGCGGGTTCTTTTGTCAGAGAAACGAAAAATGTGTCAGCGATATTATAAATAAGCGTTGTAAGCTGCCCTAACATAGCAGGTAATCCAACTCTCATAATTGCTTTGGAAAGATTCTTTTCTTCAAAAACCGATGTCATGTTTTCTTTTCCTCCTTTACACTTTTCCTCATTATAATGTAGAATAAATTGAAAAACCGAGACATATGTCCTGTTGGGAGAAAATTTCATGGAAAGAATCTATGATAAAGAGAAGATTGCAGTCTGTATTGCAAAAAGTAAATATCACGATGTCCTTGATTCCCTGGAAATAGACTTTTATCTGATAAAGTATGAAAAAGGGGAATTGGTAAGTTCGCCTTTTCAGAACGAATTTTTATTCCAGATTGTGGAAGAGGGTTCTATCAACATCTATTTCATCCGCGATGACGGTACACGTTATTCACTGTCAAACGGAACTGCCGGCTACTTTCTCGGAGATATGGATATCTTTTATCCCAGGAGCAGTCATGTTTATGCCGAAGCAGCCGAAAGCCTGACCTGCATTTCTTTTTCTATTGAAAAGCACAGAGAAATGCTGCTCTCCAATAACGGGTTCCTGGAGCTTGTCTGCAGCAGCCTTTCAGCCAAGATGGGAATGATGGCTACGGTTGAGGCTGCTCCGGCTTCCCTTACAGAGAGGGTTATGTCCTATATGAAATATAAATGCGGTGATAAAACCCTGAAAGGAATAGAGCAGGCTGCTTTTCACCTTCATTGCAGCGCAAGACAGCTTCAAAGAGTTTTAAATCAGAGTGAAGCCGCCGGACTGGTCAGAAAACTGGGGAAGGGGACATACAGACTGACGGATGGTTTTGCTGAAAAGTAGCTGTTTTTTACTTTTCATTCACAATTTATTAACATGTGTGCCGCCATGCCGGAAGATAGTTTTACTTGACATAACATGAAAATACGTATAGAATTAATGTGTTGTAAATTTTGACAGTTAGGATGGGCCAAACATCCTATATCAGATATTTGTACAATGAAAAATGAATAAGGAGGTGCTCCTGTACATGCTCTATGTAGTAATAGCAGTCATTGTTACGCTTCTTATTGCTGTACCGGTATCCGTTGCTGCTGCCACATCCTATCATAAAAAGGTCGTGGAAACCAAAATCGGCAATGCAGAGGAGAAGGCAAGAGAGATCATTGACGAAGCTTTGAAAACTGCAGAGGCCAGGAAAAGAGAAGGCTTACTTGAGATTAAGGAAGAGTCCATTCGTACCAAGAATGAGCTGGACAAGGAAATCAAGGAACGCCGTGCTGAGGTACAGCGCTCTGAAAGAAGGGTTCAGCAGAAGGAAGAGAACATCGATAAGAAGGCAGATTCTATCGAGAAAAAGGAAGCGGCGTTAACAGCAAGAGAAGAAGAGCTTGGGAAGATGAAAGTGGAAGTTTCCAGGCTGAATGAACAAAGAGTACAGGAACTGGAACGAATCTCTGGATTAACCTCCGAACAGGCAAAAGAGTATTTGTTGAAAACTGTTGAAGACGAAGTAAAACATGAAACGGCGATGATGATCAAGGAGATGGAGAGCCGGGCTAAGGAAGAGGCAGATAAGAAGGCAAAGGAATATGTAGTAACTGCCATTCAGAAATGTGCCGCAGACCATGTATCCGAAACTACCATTTCTGTGGTTCAGCTTCCCAATGATGAAATGAAGGGAAGAATCATCGGCAGAGAGGGACGGAATATTCGTACTCTCGAAACAATGACAGGGGTGGATCTGATTATTGATGATACACCGGAGGCAGTTATTTTATCCGGTTTTGATCCGATCCGCAGAGAAGTTGCCCGTATCGCTCTTGAAAAACTGATTGTTGACGGCCGTATCCATCCTGCAAGAATCGAAGAGATGGTGGAAAAGGCACAAAAAGAAGTGGAAGTGATGATCAAGGAAGAAGGAGAGGCTGCAACCCTGGAAGTCGGGGTGCATGGCATTCATCCGGAACTTGTCCGATTGCTTGGTAAGATGAAATTCAGAACAAGCTATGGGCAGAATGCACTGAAACACTCTATTGAGGTTGCACAGTTATCAGGTCTGCTGGCAGCCGAGATGGGACTGGATGTCAGGCTTGCAAAGCGCGCCGGTCTGCTGCATGATATTGGCAAGGCAGTGGATCATGAAATGGAAGGTTCCCATATTCAACTGGGTGTCGAGCTTTGCAGGAAATACAAAGAAGGTCCGGTGGTAATCAACAGTGTAGAGTCGCATCATGGTGATGTAGAGCCGCAGTCCTTGATTGCGTGTCTCGTTCAGGCGGCAGATACCATTTCTGCAGCAAGGCCGGGAGCAAGACGGGAAACAATAGAAACATATACCAGCAGATTAAAACAATTGGAAGAAATCACAAATAATTTCAAAGGTGTAGACAAATCTTTTGCTATTCAGGCGGGTAGAGAGGTTCGTGTAATGGTAGTTCCAGAACAGATTTCAGATTCTGACATGGTACTTCTGGCGCGGGATTTATCCAAGCAGATTGAAGCCGAATTGGAATATCCGGGGCAGATTAAAGTGAATGTCATTCGTGAATCGCGCGTAATCGACTATGCGAAATAGAATAGTTTTGGCATGAAACGGTTTTATAAAAAGGAAACGTGCAGACGTTTCCTTTTTTTAAAATTGTATGGTATAATAAGGAAGCACATAACTTTTATATACATGGACAAAATCCATAGGTAAGGAGGTTTTTTTATGTTGGTTTTAATGGGTGGTATGCTTGTGATTATTATTGCAGTGGTGGTGGTAGCGGCCGTTTCTTCTGTTGTTTCTGCAGTTGCTGCCAGCGAGGATATTGATTCCTGAAAAGGGACAGCCTGAGGTATGGTGTACAGAAACCGTGGATTTTCTGAAAAATTCTCTTGTGTATTTCAGAATCTTGTAGTAAAATAGCAAAGGTGTGACGTTCGATTGTATACAATTATCCAATTGAACAAAAGAAAATAAGAGATTTAAGGACGGTGCTGGATATGAAACCATACAAAGAGTTGAGCAGGGAAGAGCTGTTGACATGCAAAGAAGAACTGGACAGGAGATATAAAGAGGCACAGAGCAAAGGCCTGAATCTGAATATGTCCAGAGGGAAGCCGGAAAAGGGCCAGCTGGATATGGGCATGGGTCTGATGAGTATTCTGGATGCGGATTGTGATATGAAGTCGGAGGACGGCACAGACTGCAGGAATTATGGTGAGCTGGACGGTATTATGGAAGCCAAGGTCCTGATGGCCGGCATTATGGGGATAAAAGATCCGAATGATGTGATTTTGTTTGGAAACGGCAGTCTTTCCACGATGTATGATGCTGTATGCCGTTCTTATGTAAGCGGTGTGCTGGGATGCACTCCCTGGTGTAAGCTGGACCGGATCAAATTTTTATGCCCGGTTCCGGGATATGACAGGCACTTTGCCATTACGGAGCATTTTGGCATTGAAATGATCAATATTCCGATGACATCGGAAGGACCGGATATGGATCTGGTGGAAGAATATGTAAAAGACGATTCGGTAAAAGGAATCTGGTGTGTTCCCAAATATTCCAATCCCCAGGGGATTTCCTATTCTGATGAAACCGTAAGACGGTTTGCTGCGCTGGAGCCGGCCGCAGAGGATTTCAGAATCTATTGGGACAATGCCTATGCCGTTCATCATTTGTATGATGATGACCAGGACGAAATATTGGATATTCTGGAGGAATGTGCAAAAGCCGGGCATCCTGATATGGTATATGTATTTGGTTCCACTTCCAAGATCAGTATGGCGGGTGCGGGAATTGCCGCAATGGCAGCTTCTCAGCGAAATCTGGATTCTATTAAAAAATCAATAGCAATCAGGACAATCTGTTATGATAAGATCAATCAGCTACGCCATGCCAGATATTTTCACAGTATGGATGCGGTAAAAGAGCATATGAGAAAACATGCCGATATACTGCGCCCCAAGTTTGAAGCGGTGCTGGATGTACTGGAACGGGAACTGGGCGGACTGGGCGTCGGAAGCTGGGTAAAACCGAAAGGCGGCTATTTTATTACATTTGAAGCAATGGAAGGCTGTGCAAAAAATATTGTTCAGAAATGTAAAGAGGCAGGTGTGACACTGACCAATGCAGGAGCACCCTTCCCTTATGGAAAGGACCCTCATGACAGTGTGATCCGGATTGCCCCTTCGTTCCCCACGCCGGATGAACTGGCAGCAGCCACGGATCTGTTTGTGCTCTGTGTGAAACTTGCCAGTCTGGAAAAACTGCTGGAAGAATCGGGAGGCGGCGATGAGTGATGAAATCAGAAGAGTGGAAAGAACTCTGATTCATAAAGGGACAATTATTGAATATTATGTAGATACAATGGAACTGCTGGGCGGCAGCCATGCCAAATGGGATTTTATCAAACATAACGGGGCGGCCGCAGTGGTGCCTGTTATGGCAGACGGGAAGATTCTGATGGTGACCCAGTATCGGAATGCGCTGGAGCGGGATACACTGGAAATTCCTGCAGGCGGCCTGAATCCGGGGGAAGCGACAGATACAGCGGCGGCAAGAGAGCTGGAAGAGGAGACCGGATATGCGTCATCGGATTTGGAACTGCTTTTGTCTCTTCGGACCACAGTGGCATTCTGCAATGAGAAGATTGATATTTATGTGGCAAAAAATCTGGTGAAAACACATCAGCATCTGGATGAGGATGAATTTCTGAATGTGGGAGCCTATACGCTGACAGAGCTGGAAGAGATGATCTTTAACAGGAAGATTGAGGACTCCAAAACAATCGCGGCTTTGATGGCATACAAAGTGAAATACGGCATATAATGATAAAAAAATCAGAAGTGGATATGCTGTGAGAATTGCAAAAATACGATGGAAGAGGGCAGAACGGCCGAACTGGGCGCTGCCCTTTTTTGCCGGATTGCTGGCGGGTGCGGCGTTTGTTTATCTGAATCCGGGCCTGTTTATTACCGAAACCGGATTTCTCAGCCGGATGAGCCTGGAACGGCTCGGAAGGGTGGAACTGAATGAAGGCGCTTTTTTCTTTTATGTGCTGGGAAAACGGATGGGGCCTTTATGGCTGGCTGCGATACTTTCCACCACCTTTGCAGGAATCGTGACCACATACCTGTTTGTGATGTGGATGGGAGTCTGCATGGGAGTGGTGGCATCGGTTTCCATGATGCGGTACGGGGTCAAGGGGATTCTGCTTCTTGCGGGAAGCGTAATGCCCCATTATCTGTGTTATATACCGGCGTTTTTGATGCTGGCCGATCTGTGTTTCCGGATTTGTACGAAACTGTATTATCCGGTCAGGGATTATACGGAAAAATTTGAGGAAAAATCAAAGAATTTTGGGATATTGGGAAATTTTCTGCTGATTCATCTGGTTGTCATAATCGGAGCGGTGCTGGAAAGTTATGTCAATCCCAATGTGATGACAGAATTATTAAAAATCTTTTAAAATGCCGGTTTTGCTGGAAAATACCAATTGCTTTTCCGGAAAAACTTGATTATAATGAAAGCAATATTACTTGAAAATGCTTTACCGGGGAAGGCAGAGCAGTGCGGTTTACCAGAAGAGGAAAGGCACGGATTCCATGCAGAACGATATTTCGGATTTTATTTTCTATTTACATAATATCAAAAAGACTTCCGGAAATACTGAACTGTCATATAAACGGGATTTGTGCAAATTTACAGGTTTTATGGAAAACCGGGGCGTTACAAAAGTCAGCCATATTTCGCCGGAAGATCTGCAGGCATATATCCGTTATCTGCATGAACAGAAGTTTGCGGCGGCCACCGTTTCCAGGAATATTGCCTCTATCAAGGCATTGTATCAGTATCTGATCAGAGAAGGCAGAGTGGAACATAATATTGCGGAAGGTCTGAAAGCCCCCAGGATAGAAAAGAAGGTGCCGGAGGTTTTGTCAATGGAAGAAGTGATACGGCTTCTGGAGCAGCCTTCTGGCAACAGCGATAAGGAAATCAGGGACAAGGCAATGCTGGAGCTTTTATATGCTACCGGTATTCGCGTGACAGAGCTGATTTCTCTGCTGGTACAGGATGTGAATCTGCAGGTGAGTGTGATTTTGTGCCGGGATGCCCACAAAGAAAGACTGGTACCTTTTGGAGAAGCGGCAAAGGCGGCGCTGGTCCGATATCTGGAGGAAGCCAGGAGCAGTATGCTGCAGAGCAGCAGGGAAGAAACCCTGTTTGTGAACTGTTCCGGACAGCCGATGAGCCGGCAGGGATTTTGGAAGCTGATTAAGCATTATGCCAAAAAAGCAGGGATTGAGGCAGATATCACCCCCCATACGCTGCGGCATTCTTTTGCGGCGCATTTGGTGGAGAATGGAGCCGATCTTCGAAGTGTACAGGAGATGCTGGGGCATTCGGATATTTCCACCACGCAGGTGTATGCCAATATTGGACGCAATCGAATCAGAGAAGTATATGCAAAGGCTCATCCGAGAGGATGAGCCTTTGACCTGCGAAAAACCGTTATTCATATTCTGCGATATCATAAATAAGCCGTTCGGTATCTTCCCAGCCCAGGCAGGGGTCAGTAATGGATTTGCCATAAATACCGTCACCGATTTTCTGGGCGCCTTCTACCAGATAACTTTCTACCATAACGCCTTTTACCAGCTTGTGAATATCGGGGCTGAGTTTGCGGCTGTGCATGACTTCTTTTACAATCCGGATCTGTTGTTTGTACTGTTTTCCGGAATTGTTGTGATTGGAATCGATAATGCAGGCCGGATGGAGCAGTTCCATACCCTGATACAGCTCCAGAAGGCTGTTCAGGTCTTCGTAATGATAGTTGGGAAAACTTCTGCCGTATTTGTTGACAGAACCCCGCAGTACGGTATGTGCCAGAGGATTGCCGGGGGTATTGACTTCCCAGCCCCGATAAATAAAGGAGTGGGGATGCTGGGCGGCAAATACGGAATTGAGCATAATGGAAAGATCGCCGCTGGTGGGATTTTTCATACCGGCAGGTACATCGAAGCCGCTGACTACCAGACGGTGCTGCTGGTCCTCTACAGAGCGGGCGCCGATGGCCACGTAGGACAGAATGTCCTGCACATAGCGCCAGTTTTCAGGGTAGAGCATTTCATCTGCGGCAGTCAGCCCGGATTCCTGGATGGCCCGGATGTGCATTTTGCGCATGGCAATCAGCCCGGCCAGAAAATCCGGTTTTTTATTGGGATCGGGCTGATGCAGGATACCCTTATACCCTTCACCGGTAGTACGGGGTTTGTTGGTATATATTCTGGGAATTAAAATCAGCTTGTCCTTTACCTTGTCGTTGACTCTGGCCAGCCTTGTCACATAGTCGCAGACGGCATCTTCGTTGTCGGCGGAGCAGGGTCCGATGATAACAAGAAATTTGCTGCTTTCCCCGGTAATGACTTTTTTGATTTCTTCGTCTTTTTCTTTTTTCAAAGCGGCCAGCTTTTCGGGTACGGCATATTGTTCCCGGATTTCCGCCGGGTTTGGCAGCTTTTTCACAAATTCGAATCCCATAATACTCTCCTCTCATTCCATAAACATACCGCCGGTTGACAAAAAACGTACAGGCGGCGGCAAAACACACGCTATATTATAATATAAAAAGGCAGGCAGAGCAAGGGAAAAGATGGTTATTCCCTTTTTCTGCCCACATGATACCGGACGGCCAGAATTTCAAAGAGTGTGATCAGAAACTGGCTGAACAGAAGGCCATAAAGATATCCCTGTATACCGACGGCGGGAATGAGCCAGAATACAAAGAAAAGCCTGGCTGTCAGAGCTGTTATGTTAAAGAAAAATGTAATTCCGGTTTTTCCCAGCCCATGCAGTACACTGGACAGGGCACCGGATAAGTAGAGCAGCGGACAGATAAAGCTGAGCGTCAGAATAAAAGAGCCGGCCATTTCACTTTGAAACAAAAGCAGTCCGGCGTACCTGCCAAACAGGAGAAAGCAGACTGTACACAGGCTGCCGAAACCGGCGCAGCAGGTTACCGCTTTTTTTACCGCATTTTGGATGGCTCTGCGGTTGCCGCTTTCATCCGCTTCGGAAATCACCGGCAGCAATAAGACACAGGCAGAATTGATCAGTGCGGTGGGAAACATGATCAATGGGAGAGCCATACCTGTCAGTACGCCATAGACAGAAAGCGCCTGGGCCTGAGAAAATCCGTGTTTGACAAGGCAGTTTGGAATGGAGATGGCTTCGATGCTCTGGAGGACATTGACTGCAATGCGGCTGGCTGTCAGAGGGGCGGAAAGGGTGAAAATTTTCCCTGCCATAGTCAGTACCGTGGCAGAATTTCCTGTGGGAGGATGCCAGATATGCAGGGAACGCAGCCGGAAAAAACGCAGCCAGGCAGCAGCCAGGGAAACCAGCATGGAGAAGCATTCTCCGATGGTCAGGCCGATGACTGCGCAGCCGATCCGGGGCGTCTGGCCGTGGGAATGCAGGTGGCTGCAGAGCAGGTATACACTGCCTACCCGTGCCAACTGTTCCAGGATCTGTGTCAGCGCAGGGATGCCGGCCCGTTTGATACCATAAAAATACCCGTTGATCAGAGAGTGGGCAGAGCAGAACGGGATGGAAAGGGCAAAGATACGAAGCAGTGGGCCGGTGCGTTCTTCCAGCAGAAAACGTACTGCAATATCGTCTGCATAGTGATAAATCAGCCAGGTACAGAAAAGAGACAGCGGCATGGACAGCAGAAGCCCGGCACAAAGGACACGGAGGGAAGCTCTGTGATCATGGGTGGTGGTTTCCGATGCAGTGAATTTGGAGACAGCGGTCTGAATACCGGCAGCCGTCAGAGAGAAAGAAAGTGCCATAACGGGAGCAAGGAGCTGATAGATTCCCATACCTTCTTCACCAAAGGAACGGGACAGGAAGGCCCGGTAAAAAAAGCCGATAAAGCGGCTGATAAATCCTGCCAGGGTCAGAATCAGTGTACCGGTCAGGAAAGGATTGCTTTTTCTCATAAAATACCTGAACTTCTCCTGTTGTTGATAAATTATATGTGTCCTCATTTGTTGACAGAACCAACAGGCAGTGCTATAGTGTAATCACTAAATTCATAGTACAATACTAGAAAATAAAAAGGAGCGGTTATCGGCATGAAACCTTTTATATATTTGGATAATGCAGCGACAACAAAAACTGCCGGGGAAGTGGTAGAGGCAATGTTGCCATACTTTTCAGAGCACTATGGCAATCCCAGCAGCATTTATTCCCTTGGAGCAGCCAGCAAAGAGGCCGTGACACAGGCAAGGGAAATCGTGGCCGGGTCGCTTGGGGCCATGACCAATGAGATTTATTTTACGGCAGGCGGATCGGAGGCGGATAACTGGGCGCTGAAAGCTACGGCAGAAGCCTATGCGGATAAAGGAAAGCATGTGATTACTTCCGCAATTGAGCATCATGCGGTGCTGCATACCTGCGAATACCTGGAAAAAAACGGGTTTTCCGTTACCTATGTGGGGGTGGATGAAAACGGCATTGTAAAACTGGATGAGCTGGAGGCGGCCATCCGGCCGGATACCATACTGATCAGCATTATGTTTGCCAACAATGAGATCGGGACGATTCAGCCGATAGAAAAAATCGGTGAGATTGCAAAAAAACACGGGGTTTTATTCCATACGGATGCGGTGCAGGCCTACGGACAGATTCCCATTGATGTGGACCGGTATCATATTGATATGCTCAGTGCCAGCGGACACAAGCTGAACGGCCCTAAGGGAATCGGATTTCTGTACATCAGAAAAGGAATCAGGATTCGTTCTTTTGTGCATGGAGGCGGCCAGGAAAGAGCCAGGAGGGCAGGCACGGAAAATGTTCCGGGCATTGTAGGGCTGGGAGCGGCAGTCAGGCGTGCCCTGCGCATGATGGAGGAAAAAACGGAAAAGGAAACCATGCTGCGGGATGAGCTGATCCGCAGGATTGAAGCGGAGATTCCCTATTGCAGGCTGAACGGGGACAGACATCGGAGACTTCCCAACAATGTCAATTTCAGTTTTCGTTTTGTGGAGGGAGAATCGCTGCTGATTATGCTGGATATGGAAGGAATCTGTGCTTCCAGCGGTTCTGCATGCACTTCCGGATCTCTGGATCCTTCTCATGTGCTGCTTGCCATCGGCCTGCCGCATGAGATCGCACACGGTTCTCTGCGGCTGACACTCAGTGAAGAAACCACCAGGGAAGAACTGGATACCGTAGTGGATGCCATCAAAAGGATTGTGGAACGGCTTCGTGCCATGTCCCCTTTGTATGAGGATTTTTTAAAGGAAAAACAATAACGGACTGCAGTCAGATACGGAGGAACAGACCATGTATAGTGAAAAAGTAATGGATCATTTTCAGAATCCCAGAAATATGGGAGAAATAGAGGATGCCAGCGGCGTGGGCACAGTGGGAAACGCCAAATGCGGCGATATTATGAGAATCTACCTGGATATTGACGAGAATCAGATTATCCGGGACGTCAAATTTAAAACGTTTGGCTGCGGCGCGGCAGTGGCCACTTCCAGTATGGCCACAGAGCTGGTAAAAGGAAAGAAGATACAGGAAGCGATGCAGATTACCAACCGGGCGGTTGCAGAGGCACTGGACGGTCTGCCTCCGGTGAAGATGCATTGCTCCCTGCTGGCGGAGGAGGCCATTCATGCGGCGCTCTGGGACTATGCCCAGAAGCATGGGATTACCATCGAAGGGCTGCAAAAGCCCAAATCGGATATTCATGAAGGAGAGGAAGAAGAGGCAGAAGAGTATTGATGCAGAACAGGAAAAAAAAGGTTGTAGTAGGCATGTCGGGCGGGGTGGATTCTTCCGTTGCGGCATGCCTTTTGCAGGAACAGGGATATGAGGTCATCGGAGTGACCATGCAGATCTGGCAGGAAGAGGAGGAACAGGCTGTGGCAGAGGATGGAAGCTGCTGCGGCCTGTCTGCGGCAGAAGATGCCAGACGTGTGGCACAGGTACTGGGGATCCCTCATTATGTGATGAATTTCAGGGAAGTGTTCCGGCAGAAGGTGATGGAATATTTTACTTCGGAATATCTGAGGGGGCGGACGCCCAATCCCTGTATTGCCTGTAACCGGTATGTGAAATGGGAAGCGCTGTTATCACGTGCTCTGGCCATTGGAGCAGACTATATTGCCACCGGGCATTACGGACAGATTTTGCAGCTTCCGGACGGGCGTTATACGCTGAGGATGTCAGGGACAAACAAGGATCAGACATATGCGCTTTACAGCCTGACACAGGAGCAGCTTTCCCATACCCTGATGCCTCTTTCCGGTTTTGAGAAAGAGGAGGTGCGCCGGATGGCGCAGGCGTATCGGCTGCCGGTGGCGGGGAAACCGGACAGTCAGGAAATCTGCTTTATTCCCGATGGGGATTATGCCGGATTCATTGACAGAAAGGCAGGGGATGCGGTTCCGGGACCAGGCAATTTCGTCACAGCAGACGGCAGTGTACTGGGCAGACATAAGGGCATCACACATTATACCGTTGGACAGCGCAAAGGGCTCAATCTGGCTCTTGGGCATCCGGTTTTTGTCACGCAGCTCAGACCCTCCGTCAATGAGGTGGTGATCGGCAGGGCAGAGGATGTGATGACAACAGAACTTACCTGCACACATCTGTGCCATATGGGAGTGGAGGCGTTTCATTCCGGAGACCGGTTTCTGGCAAAGGTGCGTTATGGCCATAAGGGTGCATATTGCCGGGTGGAGTGTGCGGAAAAAGATCTGCTGCACTGTATTTTTGATGAGCCGGTGCGTGCGGTGACACCGGGACAGGCAGTGGTGTTTTATCAAAATGACTGTGTGGCCGGCGGCGGTACCATTGTCTGAACATTGGAAGAAATTTCTGTTCGGTTCTTTTTCTCTTTGCCGTGTTATGGTATCATAGAGACAGAAATGACAGTGTGCCGGGCGGAGCGGGTGCACATCCCCCGGAAGGGGGCCGTGTCCGCCGGCGGACATGGCATCATAACAGCATCAGGAGGAGGCGTTACATGAAGGTATTGATAATTGGCGGTGTGGCTGCCGGAACAAAGACGGCGGCAAAGCTGAAACGGGCAGACCGGAGCGTGGATGTGACGGTGATTTCCAGAGACAGGGAAATTTCCTATGCAGGCTGCGGACTGCCGTATTATGTGGGCGGTATGATTGAAGAACCGGGTGATCTGATCGTAAATACACCGGAAAAATATGCTGCTCTGACCGGGGTAGAGGTACACACAGGAAAAGAAGCCATCAGGCTGAATGCAGAGGAGAAGTCCGTGACTGTCAGAGATGTGGACGCGCAGACGGAGGAGAAGATGTCCTATGACAAACTGGTTCTTGCCGTGGGGGCATCTCCTGCTGTACCGCCGGTGCCGGGTATGGAGCTGGCTGGTGTGTTTACCATGCGGACACCCCAGGATGCCATTTCGGTACGTGCCTATGCCCAGGAACATGGCGTGAAAAAGGCAGTGGTGGTAGGGGCCGGTTTTATCGGGCTGGAAATGGCGGAAAATTTACAGCAGAGGGGTATTTCGGTTACTGTGATTGATTTTGCACCTCAGATTCTGCCCGATATTCTGGATCCGGAAATGGCGGCTTATGGGAAGAAGCATCTGCTGAAAAAAGGAATCCGGGTGATTACCGGAACCAAAGCGGAGGAAGTGCTGGGAGAGGGCAGCGTGACGGCGGTCAGGACTTCTGCGGGTACACTTTCCTGCACGCTGCTGATTATGGCCGCGGGTATCCGTCCCAATACGGCGTTTCTGGAAGGCAGCGGGCTGGAGATGGAGCGGGGGACCATCCTGGTGGATGAGGCTATGCAGACCAGCCTTGCGGATGTGTATGCAGCAGGTGACTGTGTCATGGTGAAAAACCGGATTACCGGCGCACGGCAGTGGTCGCCGATGGGATCTTCGGCCAATCTGGAAGGACGGATGCTGGCACAGATTCTGGCAGGTGCACAGAAGGAATATCCGGGTGTGCTGGGAACCGGTGTGGTGAAACTGCCGGGACTGAACTGCGGGCGTACCGGTCTGACGCAGGCACAGGCAGAGGCCGCCGGTTATCAGGTGGAGACTGTACTGGCGGTGACGGACGATAAAGCGCATTATTATCCGGATGCATCCTTTTTTGCCACAAAGCTGATTGCGGAAAAAGAAAGCCATAAACTGCTGGGGATGCAGGTGTTCGGGCCGGGAGCGGTGGATAAGATGGTGGATATTGCCGTAATGGGCATCAATATGGGCGCCCGGCTGGAGGATTTTGAAAATGCGGACTTTGCATATGCGCCGCCTTTCTCTACAGCCATCCATCCTTTTGTACAGGCCGTGTATGTACTGTTGAATAAGGTAAACGGAGATATGGTCAGTATGACGCCTGCCCAGTATGCCGCCGGAGAGGCAGAAGGGTATCGGGTGCTGGATGTGGCGCCGGCTCCTTCTATCAGGGGTGCGGAGTATATTGATCTGTCCAAAGTAAACGGAGAACTGCCGGGAATCGGCAAAGAGGAAAAGCTGCTGCTGGTCTGTGCCAAAGGAAAACGTGGGTATTTCCTGCAAAACCGTCTGCGCTATTTTGGCTATCAGAATACAAAGGTACTGGAAGGAGCCACATTCTTTAATGACGTAAAGGTAAAAGAATGTCCGGGAAGTGCTTCGTCTGTTTCCAAAGAAGAGGAAACCAGAGTCAAGGCACTGGGATTTTTAAAGGATAAGAGGACTCCGGATAAATTCAACGGTCGTGTGATTACGAGAAACGGGAAAATTACGGCACAGGAGGCCAAATCCATTGCGGAAGCGGCAGAGCGGTTTGGCAGCGGTGAGGTGACCATGACTTCCCGTCTGACGGTGGAGATTCAGGGTGTGCCTTTTGAAAATATTGAGCCGCTGCGGGAATATCTGCTTCAGGAAGGGCTGGAGATGGGAGGCACCGGTTCCAAAGTGCGTCCGGTGGTATCCTGTAAGGGGACTACCTGCCAGTATGGGCTGATTGATACGTTTGCACTGTCGGAGGAGATACACGAACGGTTTTTCCACGGCTATGCCGGGGTAAAGCTCCCGCATAAATTCAAAATAGCAGTGGGAGGCTGTCCCAATAACTGTGTGAAGCCCGATCTGAACGATCTGGGCATCATCGGGCAGCGGATTCCCCGGATGGATCCGGAAAAATGCCGGGGCTGCAAAGTCTGCCAGGTGGAGAAAAACTGTCCGATACAGGTGGCTGCCTTAAAGGACGGGAAACTCACCATTGATGAGGATGCCTGCAATCACTGCGGACGCTGTATGGGGAAATGCCCGTTCGGCGCTCTGGAGGATTACACCAATGGATACCGTATTTACATAGGCGGACGCTGGGGCAAGAAAGTGGCCCAGGGACGTTATCTGGATCCGGTGTTTACAGATCAGGAAGAAGTGCTGGCCATCGTGGAAAAAGCGATCCTCTTATTCCGGGAACAGGGAATCACAGGAGAGCGTTTTGCGGATACGGTGGCAAGAATCGGTTTTGAAAAGGTACAGGAGCAGCTTCTGGCAGATGATCTGCTGGCAAGAAAGCAGGAAAACATTGCGGCTCAGAAACATATGAAGGGCGGGGCAACCTGTTGATTGCCCCGGCCCCCCTTATCCCAGTTTGTGATACTTTGGCATCCGGTGATGAAAGGTGGCATAATAGGAAAAACCGCATTCTTTCAGGATATCCTCAGCCCTGGCAAAGGAACTGCCGACCGACTCCGGCACATGGGCATCACTGCCGACAGTGATGATTTCGCCGCCCAGGGCACGGTAACGTTTTAAAATGGCAGAACAGGGATTTGGCTCCCGCAGGCCATGTTTCAGTCCGCCGGTATTCAGTTCCAGACCCTTCCCTTTTTCCAGAAGCAGGGTCAGAATCGGATCCAGGATATCCTGATAGGTCTGCCAGGTGTAACGGGTATCTTTGCCGGGTCCGTAGCGGACAACGTAGTCCAGATGGCCATACACATCAAAGTCCTGAAAGAGGCGGAGATTTTCCAGGATGGAGCTGAAATATTCCCGGTATGCCTCTTCCTCTGAGCGGCCCTGGTAAAAAGCGGGATAGTAGGGATCCTGTCCGTGGCATACGTGAGAGGAAGCAATGACAAAATCAAAGTCAAAGGATCTGATGTAGTCGGAATGTATCTGTGCCAGATGGGGCTGCAGGCCCAGTTCCACACCGAAACCGATCTGGATTTTGTCGGCATATTTTGTCCGGCATCCGATCAGATCATACAGATAGGCATCTGTATTGAGCAGAAAGAAGTCCGGCGGTATTTCCGGCGATCCGGGATAGTCAAAATCCTGGTGTTCGGTAAAGCAGATCTGTGTCATTCCTGCTTTGACTGCTTTTTGTATCATCTGTTCCATAGGGGTATCACTGTCTCCGGAATGGGACGAGTGCATGTGGAAATCTGCTGTAACAGACATGGGAAATCCTCCTTTGGTATTTGTGGTAAACTTCTGCTTACAGTATAAAAGATCAGACGGAAAAAAGCAAAATATCTGTCAGGGACAAAAAACAGGCATGCTTTTTGACGGATTGAACAAGATTGTTTACAAATCCATGTGGATTCCGTTCATTTCTTTGTACAGATTGCCGATCACCGGAGAAACATGCACAATTTTTCTGTATATATTTGGAAACAGGGTGCAAATTGCACAAAGATTCCCACAAAACGGGAGATTTTTCCCATAGGGAGAATATAATTTTTTTGTTTTACATCTTGATATTTTTGGACAAATTAGGTAAAATATACATGCTGACAAAATTTTGACAATCATTTTCCAAATGGTGTCAAAATACTATAAAATTCATTTTCAGGAGGAATAAAAAATGGCAGTTAAAGTAGCGATTAATGGTTTTGGCCGTATCGGACGTCTTGCATTCAGACAGATGTTTGGCGCAGAAGGATACGAGGTTGTGGCAATCAACGATTTAACATCTCCCAAGATGCTGGCACACTTGTTAAAGTATGATTCTTCCCAGGGAAGATATGTTGGTGTCGGAGAAGAGGATCAGGTTACGGCTGATGACGAAGCTGGTACCATCACAGTAAAAGGAAAAACAATCAAAATCTACAAAGAGCCGGATGCTAATAACTGTCCCTGGGGCGAAATCGGTGTGGATGTTGTTCTTGAGTGCTCCGGATTCTATACCTCCAAAGCAAAAGCACAGGCACACATCAATGCCGGCGCTAAGAAAGTTGTTATTTCCGCTCCTGCAGGAAATGATCTTCCTACCATCGTTTACAATGTAAATCATAACACATTGACCAAAGATGATACTATCATTTCCGCAGCTTCCTGCACAACAAACTGCCTGGCTCCTATGGCAAAGGCACTCAATGATCTTGCTCCTGTTGAGTCCGGTATTATGTGTACCATCCATGCTTACACAGGCGACCAGATGATTCTTGACGGACCGCAGAGAAAAGGCGATCTGAGAAGAAGCCGCGCAGGCGCTGTGAACATCGTTCCCAACTCCACAGGCGCTGCAAAGGCTATCGGCCTTGTTATTCCTGAACTGAACGGCAAACTGATCGGTGCTGCACAGCGTGTTCCCACCCCTACAGGTTCTACCACATTGCTGTTCGCAGTTGTAAACAAAACAGTAACAAAGGAAGAAGTAAATGCAGCTATGAAGGCACAGGCAAATGAGTCCTTCGGTTACAATGAGGATGAAATCGTTTCTTCCGATATCGTTGGTATGAGATATGGCTCCCTGTTTGATGCGACTCAGACAATGGTAAGCCCTCTTCCGGATGGCAAGACACAGGTAGAAGTTGTTTCCTGGTATGACAATGAGAACTCCTACACAAGCCAGATGGTTCGTACAATCAAATACTTTGCTGAATTAGGCTGATGCCAGACAGTGATGAAACAGTATTGATCTTTCAGGGTCCGGTCCATATGGACCGGACCCTTTATGCGTGGGCCTTTGCAGAGAAAATATGCAGCCAGAGCAATATACAGGCCGCGCGGCGGTCAGAAGAAAAGATTTTTTCGTTTCTTCAAACCGATGCAAATACAATATATAATGGAGGGAAAAAATCATGGGATTGAATAAGAAATCCGTAGATGACATCAATGTAAAGGGAAAACGCGTGCTGGTAAGATGCGATTTTAATGTACCGCTGAAAAATGGCGAAATCACAGATGAGACCCGTATCGTAGCAGCGCTTCCCACCATTAACAAGCTGTTGGCAGACGGGGGCAAGGTAATCCTCTGCTCTCACCTGGGCAAAGTAAAGAACGGCCCCAATGAAGGGGAATCTCTGGCGCCGGTTGCAAAGAGACTGTCTGAGAAGCTGGGCAGGGAAGTGAAGTTTGTTGCCGATTATAATGTAACCGGCGAGGCTGCTTCCAGTGCTGTGGAAGCAATGCAGGAAGGAGATGTGGTACTGCTTCAGAATACCCGTTTCCGCGGCAAAGAAGAGACAAAGAACGGGGATGAGTTCTCCAAAGAGCTGGCAGACCTGGCTGATGTATATGTATGTGATGCTTTTGGTTCTTCTCACAGAGCACATGCATCGGTGGCAGGCGTTACCAGGTTTATCACCGAAAAGGGTGGAGAAAATGCAGTTGGTTATCTGATGCAGAAGGAAATTGATTTCCTGGGCAATGCAGTGGAAAATCCGGTCAGACCTTTTGTTGCCATCCTGGGCGGTGCAAAAGTGGCTGATAAATTAAACGTCATTAACAATCTGCTGGAAAAATGCGATACACTGATTATCGGCGGCGGTATGGCGTTTACATTCCTGAAAGCCAAAGGACTGGAAGTTGGCAACTCTCTGGTAGACAATGAGAAACTTGAGTATTGCAGGGAAATGATGGAGAAGGCTGAAAAACTTGGCAAGAAGCTGCTGCTTCCTGTAGATACCACAATTGCTTCCCATTTCCCGGATCCTATTGACGGACCTATTGATGTGAAAGTAGTTGCTGCAGATGCCATTCCTGCCGATATGGAAGGTCTTGATATCGGTACCGAGACTGCAAAGCTGTACGCAGATGCTGTGAAATCTGCCAAGACCGTGGTATGGAACGGACCGATGGGCGTATTTGAGAATCCCACCCTTGCTGAAGGTACCATTGCAGTAGCCAAATCCCTGGCTGAGACAGATGCGACCACGATTATCGGCGGCGGAGATTCTGCAGCGGCCGTAAATCAGCTTGGTTTTGCGGACAAGATGAGCCATATTTCCACTGGCGGCGGCGCATCTCTGGAATTCCTGGAAGGCAAAGAACTGCCGGGCGTAATGGCAGCAGATGATAAATAAGCAAAAGGAGAACAAAATAATGGCAAGAAAGAAAATCGTAGCCGGTAACTGGAAAATGAATATGACACCCAGTCAGGCAGTTGCACTGTGCAGCGAGTTAAAGGATCTGGTAAAATCCGACAGCGTGGATGTGGTTTACTGTGTACCGGCAGTGGATATTGTTCCGGTGGTGGAAGCTGTTAAGGGAACCAATGTGGAAGTCGGCGCAGAAAATATGTATTTTGAAGCAAAGGGTGCTTATACAGGTGAGATTTCTGCAGAGATGCTGGTGGATGCAGGCGTTAAATATGTAATCATCGGACATTCCGAAAGACGCGATTACTTTAAAGAAGATGATGCACTGCTGAATAAGAAAGTGAAAAAGGCTTTTGAAGCAGGCCTGACCCCTATCCTTTGCTGTGGGGAAACACTGGAGCAGAGAGAAATGGGCGTTACGATGGATTGGATCAGACTGCAGATTAAGTCTGACCTGGTTGGCATTACCGCAGACCAGGTGAAATCTATGGTAATTGCATATGAGCCGATCTGGGCGATCGGAACCGGCAAGACAGCTACCACAGAGCAGGCACAGGAAGTATGCAAGGGTGTTCGTGACTGCATCGCAGAAATGTATGATGCGGCTACTGCGGAAGCAGTACGGATTCAGTACGGTGGTTCTGTGAACGCAGGCAATGCGGCAGAGCTTTTTGCACAGCCTGATATTGACGGTGGTCTGGTAGGCGGCGCATCTCTGAAGGCTGATTTCGGCAAGATTGTAAATTATTAATGAACAGATACGGCAGCAGTGTATTCTGACATTGGCTGCGGCGAAGAACGTAAACCCCTCCTGCATGGTACAGATGCGGGAGGGGTATTTTTGCAGGAGGAGAAAGTATGCGTACAAAAGGGATATTGGCGGCAGGGATTTTATTGCTTTCTGTTTTCAGCATGGGATGTGCAGGGTTTGATTCCGGGAAACGTCCGGAAGTGATGGTGGATGGCGTAGGGATTGAGGTAGGAAAGACAACTCCGGCTGGTCTGACAGAAGCAGGTTTTCTGATTGATGAGTATGGATTTGATGCGGATCAAATGCCTGAGCGTTCCTGGACCAATGGCATCTACTTTGGAAAAGAAAGAACAGGCGATGCGGAGTATGACAAAGAGATGGAAGAAGAGGGTGTTACTGTTTATTATGGTATTACCCATTACGGCAGTTTTTCCATTGCAAATACATCGGGTTCCGACAAACAGTCAAAAGATTGCAGGATAGAAGAGGTGCGCTTCCATGCACTGGATGGAGAGTATGTGGACTGGTCTGTTTCCATCAATGGGATAGAGCTTGTGGGAATGACAGAAGAGGAACTTCTGGAAGCATTTCCGGGACTGGAAAAAAACGAAGAAAAAAGTGACAGCGATAAGACGGTATATGAACTGGTGGACGGAAAATATTCCATAATATTTACCTGCTGTGATGATGCGTTGGATACGGCAGAAGTAGAGCATGATTTCGGTAAGAGCTATATGCCGAAATAAGGGAGCATGCTCTGTGCATTTTCTGCTGCTGTGAATCACTGAGAAAGGAAGATGGGGGTCCATCTTCCTTTCTCGTTACTATACTATGAGGGGGAGTATTTATGAAGAACTTAATCTTGTTAGATTAAGAGTGTTGGTAGTCGAAGCTAATACCCTGCATACGCGCTTTACAAAAGTACTAACTTCATTTGATGAGTTTATTATATAAGGAAATTATGTCCAAATCGTGTCAGAATTCTAAAAAGAAAAGAAAGAAATTCATAATAAATCATGAAAAAGAAATGGAAAAATTATGAAATCCTGGGAAACCGGCGGGTAACCCAGGGTGCGGCCCGATAACCGAGAGCACCGCCCAGCGTATTGAACATCAGATCGTTGACATCGAAGATACGGTAGGGCGCCGGATAGATACCATACAGGGCAGTGAGCTGTGTGAGTTCAAAAAACAGAGACAATGCAAAGGAAAGGACAATGGTCTGACGGAAATTCCGGTGAAAATAGTAGTGCAGATAGATACCGAAGGGAAACAGCAGTCCCAGATTGCCGCAGATTTGAAACCAGGCGGAGTGAGAAATATTGACCGTACCAATACCGGTGATTGTCCAGTAAATCTGTTCCTTTAAATCCCGGAGAAAGGCAAGAGGATCCAGCTGTACCGGCATGGCAAGGGGATTGGCCAGGACAGCTTCAAAGGTGGGCAGGGGTGTGATGATATAGAAATACATCAGGATCAGATAAAAAATAAAAGAGTACATGATGACAACCCGCCGCAAAACAATCTCGTGATATTTATGATGTTGATAGACGGTATAGGGAATCAGAAAAAGAACCGTAATCAGCGGAGAAAAGGCATAGATCATATGAAGCGGTATCAAATATTCGTGCATGACAGACATAACTCCCGGGACATTTCAGTTGATACATACAGTGTATCGGATTTTCCATGAATTGACAAGGCGGGATATGTGTGATACTGTTGTATACAATAAAAACGGCAGTCTGGAAACGGGAGGAGAGGATGCTATGAGAAAAATACTGGTTGTGATTGATATGCAGAAAGATTTTATTGACGGAACACTGGGTACCAAAGAGGCACAGGACATTGTGGGAGCTGTTGTGGATAAAATCAGACAGTATCCTGCAGGCAATGTTTATGCCACACGGGATACCCACCAGGCGGATTATCTGGAAACGTCAGAAGGAAAAAATCTGCCGGTGGTACACTGCGTGGAAGGGACGCAGGGGTGGGAGCTGCATCCGGATGTGGCCGAAGCGCTGGGAAATGCTGTTATTGTCAACAAACCTACCTTTGGAAGTATCGTCCTGGCGGATTTGCTGCAGGAAGAAAATGACAAAGAGGAGCTGGAAATCGAGCTGGTGGGACTTTGCACGGATATCTGCGTGGTAAGCAATGCGCTTTTGCTGAAGGCGGCTATGCCGGAAGTCCGGATTTCGGTGGATGCCTCCTGCTGCGCAGGTGTAACGCCAAAAAGTCATGAAGCGGCATTGCTGACCATGAAAATGTGCCAGATACAGACCGGAGCATAACAGACGAAAGGATTGTACACGAAGGCTCAAAGCGTCAGGGTGCTGCCATATTGCCTGAGCCAATTACGAAGCTCTTTATAGTCAGGAAGAACCATTTCAACAGCATTCCAGAATGCCTTGGAATGGTTCATTTCTTTTCTGTGGCACAGTTCATGGACGACTACATAGTCCAGGATACGGGGCGGCGCCAGCATAAGACGCCAGTTAAAATTCAGATTTCCCTTTGCAGAACAACTGCCCCATCGGGTTTTCTGATCCCGTATGGTAATGGCGCCATGTGTGACTCCGATTATGGGTTCATAATAAGCCACCCGTGCGGGGAAATAATTACGGGCGGCCTGCCGGTAACGTGCCTCCAGTGCACTTCTCTGGGCAGGAGTCAGGAAGGAGCGGGGCGCAGCGTTTCTGTGCTGTTCCAGTTCCCTGTATTTTTTCAGAATCCATTTTTCTTTTTGAAATAAAATCTGTTTTGCTTCTCTGTAAGATCCTGTCAGAGGAATCCGAATCTGCAGAGTCAGATCTGACTGCAGGGAAAGTGCCCAGGTCCTCCGTCTGCTTTTGATGATCGTATAGGGAATGGAACAGGCAGGTTCGGACGGCGGCTGAAAAGTGCCCTGCTTTTGAAGGGAAGTGGATGGCATAAAGTACCTCTCCTGTTGTATGGACTTTGAAAAACGGTCGGTTTGTCAAGTATCAGATATGATACAGCATACCATATTTTTCATACAGGGGGTAGAAGAAACTGAGAAAATAGTATATGATAAATAAGATTGAGAAAAGGAAACGGAAAAGAGGAAAAGAGATGAATGAGTATGCGCAGCTTTATCTTGTATTTCTGAGGATCGGAGGCCTGACCTTTGGAGGCGGGCTTGCCATGCTTCCTATGCTGAAATATGAGCTGGTGGAGAAAAAGAACTGGATTACGGAAGAGGATTTGCTGGATTGTTATGCCATCGGACAGTGTACGCCGGGAATTATTGCAGTCAATACTTCTACTTTTGTAGGATACAAAAGGAAAGGTGTGATGGGAGGCATTGTGTCTACCCTGGGTATGGTTACGCCCTCTGTTGTCATCATTACCCTGGTGGCGATCTGTCTGCAGGCATTTATAGAAAATGTATGGGTGCAGCATGCCCTGATGGGGGTACGCGCGGTGGTATGTGCCCTGATGCTGAACACCGTTGTGACGCTGGCTAAGAAGAGCCTGAAAAATGCATTTTGCTTTGCCGTATGTGCAGGTGCGTTTCTGCTGGCCATGTTTGTGGATATCCCCACAGTCTGCATTGTGATCATAGCGGCTTTGATTGGTATAGCAGTCACTGTATGGGGAGGGAAAAAGATATGAATTTCGCTTTGATGGGACGTATGTTCTGGGAGTTTATGAAGATCGGCCTGTTTGCTGTAGGCGGCGGCCCGGCCACACTCCCTTATCTGATGGATCTGACCAAAAAGTTTGACTGGTATACGATGGAGGATCTGACCAATATGATTGCCATCAGTGAGTCCACACCGGGTCCGCTGGGGCTGAATATGGCCACTTATGCAGGATTCCATACATTGGGCGCTTTCGGCGGTGTGGTATCCACATTGGGACTGGTCATTCCCAGTGTGATTGTCATTATGCTGGTGGCAAAGTTTCTGGAAAATTTCAATGAAAATAAGTTTGTACAGGGGGCTTTTGCAGGGATTCGCCCGGCGGTGACTGCATTGATTGCATCGGCAGTATACAATGTATGCCGCGTGTCTCTTTTTGTGGAAACCAGGGAGGGATATCTGCCTGCCACTAAGACGATTGTCCTGTGCATCATTGTCTTTGGCCTGCTGCAGGTGAAAAAACTTCAGAAGTATCATCCGGCAGTCTGGCTTTTATTTGCAGTGGTGATTGGCATAGTATTCCGGTTTTAAGGGAAAAATAAGCAGACGGAGAGGAAAGAGATGGAACGGACAGAAGGCAGATGTATCCTGATCTGTGCAGGTGATCTGGAAATTTCACAGATTCCGGTACGGGAAAAGGATCTGGTCATTGCCGTGGACGGCGGATATGAGTATTGCCGGCTATTGGAGATCGAACCGGATGTGATAATCGGAGATTTTGATTCCCTGGGAGAACGTTGTACCCGTCAGATGGAAGAAGCATGGGGACCCGTATCGGGAACCGGGAGGCCCGTCCCGGGGAAGGTGATACGCTTAAATCCGATGAAAGATGATACGGATACGCTGGCAGCTCTTCGGTATGGGCTGGAGCAGGGATACCGGGAGTTTCACTTATACGGGGCACTGGGCGGGCGGCTGGAACATACCATTGCCAATCTGCAGTGTCTGTTGTTTTTAAAGCATGAAAGGGCATCCGGATATTTGTGGGACGGAAGTACGATGACCACTTTGATTCAGAATGAGTCTCTTTCTTTCCGGGAGGAGATGGAGGGAATGCTTTCTGTATTTGCCGTGGGCGAACGGGCAGTGGGTGTAACGGAGAAGGGGCTGAAATATCTCCTGGAGGATGCAGTACTGACCAATGATTTCCCGGTGGGAATCAGCAATGAATTTATCGGTGAAAAGGCGGAGCTGTCGGTACAGGACGGAACATTGCTTGTGATGGTCCGTTGGGCATAATATTCTGTCAGGGGATGTGATATGGCCGGATAGGAGAATCATATGAAACAGAAAAACAGATATAAACGGTTGCTTTATTTTGGAAGTATGCTGCTGGCGCTGTGTATGCTTTCCGGCTGCGGAAAAGAGCAGGAAAAAGCGGAAGCGGATCAGCAAGGGGGTTCCGGGATGGAATCCGAAGAAAGTCAGGCTGAAGGACAGACAGACCAGGAAGCAGATGCCGGAACGGAAGAGGATCAGGGAGCTGAAGGCATGGAAGAAATCCCTGATGGTATCCGGGTAGAAACCGGCAGGGTTTCAGAGAGACAATATAAAAATACTGAGAATGTGCTGATTCTGGGCAGCACAACAAAAGAAATCCGGGTAAGGATACCGGGCAATCAGGAGGCAGAGGATAAAATCAATCTGTTTTTTGCAGACAGAGAGGCGGCCTATGAAGATACGGTGGAAGAGTATCGTGATATGGCGGTTTCGGATCTGGAAATGCGTACTGCGGAAGGACTGGAGGAAGGCTGGGCAGGCTATGAACTGGGACTGGACTATGAAGTAAAGCGGGCAGATGAACAGATGATCAGCATTGTGGAGAACGGGTATGAATATACCGGAGGCGCTCATCCCAATGCTGTGCGTGTGGCTTATAATTTTAACACACAAACCGGAGAGCGGATGACACTGGCAGATGTGGCTTCTGACCTGGATGAGCTCCGGACAAAAAGCATGGCTTATCTGGGAGAGGCGCTGGAAGAGCCGGAATGGTCAGAGCTGCTGTTTTCAGATTACAGAAATCATCTGGAAGATATTCTGACTGACAGCACCTGGTATACTGACAGGGAAGGCTTTTATATTATCTGTAATGAATATATCATTACCCCGCATTCGGCAGGTATCCTGGAGTTTCTTCTGCCCTATGACGAAGTGGATGTGGTGGCAGGGCAGTTTCAGCCGGGAGAGGTTACGGATGATCAATCTGAATCACTGCAAAGTAGCGGGGATTGATTTCCTGTAGTTTTTTTTCGACAGTTTCTTTCAGTCCTTCCGCAGTATAACCGGCATGATAAGGCATGACGACATCAAAGATCAGATTGGTGTGGGTTGTGCCTTTTACAATGCGGAAATCGTGGAGGGACAGACCGGGATCGATCTGTTTTAAAATATCGGCTGCCAGAGCCTTGCATGCCAGTGTTTCCGTATCGTCGTTCATGACCGGGTCCATATGGATGACTGCAGAGCAGTGCAGCTCTTCCTGCAGCCGTTTTTCGATGTTGTCTATCATATCATGCAGAATCAGAATGTCTCCTTTTGCAGGCACTTCTGCATGAAGGGAAATCATCCGCCGTCCCGGTCCATAATCATGTACAATCAGGTCGTGAATGTCCAGTACTTCCTGATATTGTCTGACGATTTCATAGATCCGTCTGATAAAATCCGGTTCGGGCGCCTGTCCCAGCAGGGGACTGATGGTATCTTTGGCAGCTTCGATGCCGCCGTGAAAGATCAGAATGCCCACAAGGATGCCGCACCAGCCGTCAATGTGCAGACCGGAAAGCTGTGAAACCGCCGCGGAGATCAGAACAACGGAGGTGGAAAAACAGTCGCTGAGGCTGTCGGCTGCGGTGGCGTGGAGGGCAGGTGATGCAATGCGCCTGCTCAGAGCCTGATTATAGCAGTACATATAAAGTTTGACCAGAATGGACAAAAGCAGGACGGCCAGGAGAGCAGGGGAAAAGCGGACGGCTTCCGGATGCAGGATTCTGGAAATGGAGGAACGAATCAGTTCCACGGCCATGACAAGAATCATAATGGAAACGATCAGCCCGGAAATATATTCACTTCTTCCGTGGCCAAAAGGATGGTCGGGATCTGCCTCCTGGGCGGCAATCTGAAATCCGATCATGGTGATGATGGAAGAACCGGCATCGGACAGATTGTTGAAAGCGTCTGCAATAACGGAAATGGAACTGCTTACCAGGCCGGCAGTGAGCTTGGCGCAAAAGAGAAGAATATTAAAAAAAATCCCGACAATGCCGCTGAGAAGTCCGTACTTCCGCCGTACTTCCGCTTCTTCTGTCTCTCCTGCATTTTTTATAAACAGATGGATCAGTATTGTAATCATAAAAGTACCTCAAAGTGTCTGTTGTTTTCCTGCCGGACAAACCGGAAGGAGACGGTAAAGTATTATACTATACTATGCGGAAATCAGCAAGGGAGAAATCAGGCTTTTCCCCGTCGCCGGGGTAAAACCAGTTGCGAAAAGAGGCTGAAAGGTGTATAATAATGTGCGGCTAAAAGACTTTTGGAAATGTAAAAATCAGTATGAAAGATAGATAAAAGGAGAAGAGAGTATGAGTAAAAAACCGGTTGTACTTATGATTCTGGATGGCTATGGCTTAAACAGCAAAACAGAAGGAAATGCAGTGGCGCAGGCGAAAACGCCTGTTATGGACAGGCTGATGGCAGAATATCCTTTTGTCAGAGGAAATGCCAGCGGTATGGCGGTGGGACTGCCGGACGGGCAGATGGGCAATTCTGAGGTAGGGCATCTGAATATGGGGGCAGGACGTATCGTATATCAGGAACTGACCAGGATTACAAAGGAGATCCAGGACGGTACTTTTTTTGAAAACCCGGCGCTGCTGGATGCGGTTAATAACTGCAAGGAGCATGACAGTGCGCTTCATATGTTCGGCCTGTTGTCTGATGGCGGGGTACACAGCCACAACACCCATCTGTATGGCCTTTTGGAACTGGCAAAGAGAAACGGTCTGGAAAAGGTATATGTGCATTGTTTCCTGGACGGAAGGGATACACCGCCTGCCAGCGGCAAAGGATATGCCGAGGCGCTGGCAGCAGAAATGCAGAAAATCGGTGTGGGCGAGATCGCTTCTGTGATGGGCCGTTATTATGCAATGGACAGAGACAATAATTATGACAGAGTGAAGCTGGCTTACGATGCACTGACAAAGGGAGAAGGCCTGCGTGCGTGCAGCGGGCCGGATGGGATTCAGGCCTCCTATGACAGAGAGGAAACGGATGAATTTGTAAAGCCTACTGTAGTGGAAAAAGACGGCAGACCGGTCGGCCTGATCCGGGACAATGATTCTGTGATCTTTTTCAATTTCAGACCGGACAGGGCAAGAGAGATTACCCGTGCTTTCTGTGATGATGAGTTTAAGGGATTTGACAGGGAGAAGAGACTGCAGCTCACTTATGTATGTTTTTCCGATTACGATCCTACGATTCCCAACAAAGAAGTGGCGTTCCATAAGATTGCCGTTACGAATACGTTTGGCGAGTGGCTGGCGGCAAATGGCATGAAGCAGGCGCGGATTGCAGAAACCGAAAAATACGCCCATGTCACCTTTTTCTTTAACGGGGGTGTGGAAGAACCCAATGAAGGAGAGGACAGAGTGCTGGTAAATTCCCCGAAAGAGGTGGCTACGTATGACCTGAAGCCGGAAATGAGCGCTTACGGTGTGTGTGACAAGCTGACAGAAGCGATCCGCAGCGGCAGGTACGATGTGATCATTATTAATTTCGCCAATCCGGACATGGTAGGACATACCGGAGTGGAGGCGGCTGCCATCAAAGCAGTGGAGGCAGTGGATGAGTGCGTGGGAAAAGCAGTGGATGCCATTATGGAAGTGGATGGCGTACTGTTCATCTGTGCAGACCACGGAAATGCAGAGCAGCTCGTGGATTATGAAACAGGGGCACCGTTTACGGCGCATACCACCAATCAGGTACCGTTTATTCTTGTTAACTATGATCCTGCTTATACATTGCGGGAGGGTGGATGCCTGGCGGATATCATTCCGACGCTGATTCAGATTATGGAAAAAGAGCAGCCGTCTGAGATGACAGGCAAGTCTCTGCTGATCCGGAAATAAGTTTCCGGCCGGTTTTCCTTTGAGGGGAGGCAGGAAGTTATGGTATTGCTGATCATTCTTGTCTGGCTGGTTTCACCCTTTGTCGAATTGGCCGTGATTTTTGTTTTACTGGAAAAAAACCGTCAGTATAAGAAGAAAACTAGAGATTTGGAACAGGCATTATATGGCAGACGATGGCAGCAGCCCGGTTCACCCGGCGTGAGGGCGGACGGGCAGATGCCTGTGCAGCAGCCGGTGGCACCTGCGGCGCCGGGGAGTGGACAGCCGTCCATGCAGCGGCCGGGAATGGCAGCGTCTGCCGTACGGATCAACGGACAGCCGCCCATGCAGCAGCCAGGGGCGGCTGTACCTGTTGTACCGGTCAATGGACCGATGCCGCCGTATCAGCCGGTGTCACCGATGAATAGACCGATGCCGTCGCCGCAGCCGGTGTTGCCTGCAGCGCCCATAGTTGTGGAGCAGAAAAAAGAAGATGATGTTTCTCATACCAATGGGATAGGGACACTGGCTCTGATTGCAGGGATTGTGTTTGTTGTGCTGGCAGGGCTGATTTTTGCCACGACGACCTGGAAAGTGCTGCCGGATTTCTGTAAAGTATTGCTGATCGGTTTTTTTGCTGCGGTATTGTTTGGGGCCAGTTTTGTGGCGGAAAAAAAGCTGCATATCCATAAAACAGGCAATGGTCTGTATATCCTGGGAAGTATCTTTCTGTTTCTGACAGTACTGGCTGCCTGCTATTTCAGGTTTCTGGGCGCTGCGTTTGTCCTGGAGGGAACCAACCGGTATCTTGTTCTGTGGCTTGGGAGTCTGGTAACGGTGGGAGTCTGGTTTATGGGACTGAAGCGGTTCCATGACAGAATATTTACCCATGCCTGTCTCTGGGGGACTACAGTCAGTATGATGTTTCTGACAGCGGCGTTTGCATTGGATTTTCATGCGTTTTCCAGTGCCATGACAGTGTATGCTTTTTGTCTGCTGGTTTTGGAATGGGGACTGTCTCTGGGAAAAAAATGCGGGCCGGAGGAGACCGGTGCAGTACGGATGCTTCTGGATGAAATGACGCTGTTTGCTCCGATTCATTTTTGGGGATTTGCCGGTTTGTGTGCCGGTTTCGGGATTTCTGAAATATTCTTTGGCGCATGCAGGGGGGTTACATTGATGGCCCTTTTGTCGGCTCTGGCCGGGGCCGGTATGATGTGTTTCAGAAAAAAGAGCCCTGCTTATCAATGGATCTTTGCACTGTCGCTGGAATATTTTCTGCATTATATATTGCTGGGATGGCTGTTTGCAGGCAGCTGCGACGGGACATATGCTCTTCTTACAGCAGAGACAGCCAGTGTATTGTGGTTTTTCCTCAGAAAGAAATGGAAGAAACCCCTTATGACAGAAGAAACCGTGGACCTTGTGGTGTGTACGGCCGGCACCTGTGTGGATGGGATGGCAATTCTTTCCTATGTGCATTTTGTTGATATCATGGGGGATGCTGCGGCAAGGGAGTGGCTGATCGCGTTGGGAGCGGCTGTCCTGTTCCTGCTGCTTTCTTATAGCTGGAGCCGGCGGTATCCGCCGGTCAGGCATCTGTCCAGTCTGGTTTGTCTGTATCTGACATTGAATGTGTATATATTGGCGAAGCTCCGGACCTCTGATTGCCCGGAATATCAGGTATTTGTAGTGTGTTATGTCTGCTTTTTGCTGTTATGGAATTTCTGGAAGCAGCAGGACTGTCTGGTTTCTGTCATAATGGTCAGCCTGATTGTCATTCTTGATTTTCCGTTGTCTGTTGTACCGGTACTGCTGTTGGCAGGATTGATTGCGGCGGGGGCAAAATGGGGCAGGGCAATGCCCCGGCAGGAGGTGGTTCTCACTTTTTTGTTTGTGCTTTCTTCCCTGGGATTTTATACAGGGTTATGGCTGGAGCTTTGGACACTCTGGCTGTTTCTGCTGATGTTTCTGGCGGTGTATGTACTGTTTTACCGGAGAAAATGCCTGTGGCTTTCTGCTGCTTTGGCGGTGGCGGTGCTGCCGGTTCCGTTGGTGCTTATGAGCAGATATCAACTGTCGCAGAATGAATTGTATGGGGGTGTGGCAGGGGTTTTGCTGGTAAGCGCCCTGGCGGCCAGATGCATGGTTCCGGTTATCTGGAAACAGGAAGCAGAAGGCGGCTGGCGGATCGATTTTTATCATGTCCAGTCGGTTGTGGTTCTTTTTTTCATGGCTTTATGGACGGACGATCCCTATTGGCGGTTTGGTTACATATTGCTGCATGCCGTATATTGTCTCCAGTATATTACGGTAAAAGGGTTTGCTCAGTGTGATAAGGTGCGACGGGGAGCCGTTACGGCTGCAGTACTCTGTCTTTTGCCTGCATTCTGGCTGCAGCCATTTGTTATCTGGCCGGAGGTACTGGCATTGGAAATCAATCTGCTGCCGGTGGCTGTATTTCTCTGGCTGCTTGTATTTTTCTGGGGAAAATCACAGGCCATACAGGATGCCCGGACTGTGGGATACGCCATTTGTCTGGTGATCCTTACATTGGACAGTATTTTTTCAGGAAGAGCGGAAGATGTACTGATTCTGGAAGGGATCTGTTTTGCCATTTTTGTATGGGCAAAGGTCAAAAACAGCGTCCGCTGGCAGTATCTGACACTGCTCATTATGTTTGGATGTGCCGCCGGAGATTTCTATACCGGGTCCAGCCTGGGCATCTGGGGAATTGGACTGCTGTTTATTATTTTCTGGCTGTCTTATCCGGCCCTTTATGGTGGGGCCTGGGCAGGGCTTTGTCTCCATCTGTTTACTTCGCTGGTCATGCTGCCGGCGCCTTATGTAATAAGCAGTCAGTACGGGATCACAGGAGACAGGCTGTACGGGATGACGGCCGGGTATCTGCTGATGACCGGAATAGCCGCCAGATGTTTTGTCCCCATCCTGAATTTGAAACAAAAGGAAGAAGAGGCTGCCTGCTGGCGGATTGATTTTTATCATATCGTCTGCGCAGTGCCGATTCTGCTGCTGGCTCTTTGGGCTGATCCCTACTGGCGTTTTGCCTATCTGCTCCTGCTTGGGCTGTATTGTCTCCAGTACTGGAGGGTAAAAGGCTTTGAAGGGGTTTTAAAGGTTCGCAGAGTGTCGTTGATTGCGACAGTGTTCTGGCTTTTGCCTGCATTCTGGCTGCAGCCTTTTATTACCTGGCCTGATATCGTGCTGCTGGAAGTCAATCTGCTGCCGGCGGCTGTATTTCTCTGGCTGTTGGCGCGGCTGTGGAGAGAAGAGGAGGTTATGTGGAATCTGCAGACGGCAGGATATGTATTGATGCTGGTGATTCTTTCTCTGGATGGTATGCGGACCGGGAGGGTGGAAGATGCGTTGATGCTGGGAGGAATATGCCTGCTGGCATTTGTCCTGGCGCTTGTAAAATCGTCTGTCCGCTGGATACGGATTGCCGGTGTATGGATGATAGCGGAAGCCCTCTATGTGACAAAGGATTTCTGGTTCAGCCTTTCCTGGTGGGTATATCTGTTGGCTGCGGGGATTGGGCTGCTGATCTTTGCAGCGATCAGTGAAAAAAAGAAGAAATAACGGACAGGAAAAAGAGAAGGAAGAAACGGTATTTTTCTTCTCTTTTTATTTGACATTTTTTTCCGTCACATGTATAATGAGTGTATTAACATTCATAGTACGCATATGAATCACAGGATATGGGGCATATGTGAAAACAGGAAAGGAGTCGGTCATGATCATTCTGGATTATAAAGATACCAGGCCTATCTATGAGCAGGTAGTGGATAAGCTGCAGAAGCTGATCATTAACGGAGTGCTGGAACCTGACAGTAAGATGCCTTCTGTCAGAAATCTCGCTATGGAGCTTTCCATCAATCCCAATACGATACAGAAAGCGTATACGGAACTGGAGCGAACGGGTTTTCTGTATACGATCAAAGGCAGGGGAAACTTTGTTACCTATAACGAAGGGCTGTATTTGCTGAAAAAAGAGGAGTATAAAGAGAAGATTGAAAAACTCCTGCATGAGGCGGAAGAAATCGGCATTTCCAGAGAGGTGATGCTGGAGGAGTTGAAGAAAGGGGAGAAGGAGAATGATTGAAATTCGTGATGTGAGCAAACGTTTTGAAGAGATTCAGGCGGTGGACCATGTCAGCATCAATATCAAAGAGGACAGCGTATTTGGGCTGATCGGCACAAACGGTGCAGGGAAGAGCACGGTACTGCGGATGATGAGCGGTGTGATCCGGCCGGATGAAGGGGAGATTCTGGTGGATGGCATCCCGGTATTTGACCGTGTGGAAGCGAAGGAACGGCTGTTTTTTATTGCCGATGAACCGTATTTTTTTGCCAATGCCACGCCGGAGGATATGGGACGTTATTACAGCAGTGTTTTTCCCAGGTTCAATCTGAATCAGTATCATGAGTATCTGGAGAGTTTCGGACTGGGCAAACGGAGAAAGGTGGGAACCTTTTCCAAAGGTATGAAAAAACAGCTTGCCATACTCTGTGGTATTTGTGCCGGAACCAAATATCTGTTCTGTGATGAAACTTTTGACGGACTGGATCCGGTGATGCGTCAGGGGATCAAAAGTCTGATGGCCAGGGAAATGGATGAGCGGGGGATGACACCGATCATTGCTTCTCATAATCTGAGAGAGCTGGAGGATATCTGTGATCATGTGGGACTGCTGCATAAAGGCGGTGTATTGCTTTCCAGAGAGCTGGAAGAAATGAAATGCAACATACAGAAAGTGCAGTGTGTTCTGGAGGCGGGTGTGTCGGAAGAAACAGCATTTCAGGGGCTGGATATGGTCAAATCCGAAAAAAGAGGTTCTCTGTATACCCTGACGGTCAGGGGCAGCCGTGAGGAGATTGTCAATTATTTCGGAAGTATTTCCACCATATTTTTCGAGGCGCTGCCGCTTTCCCTTGAGGAAATTTTTATCAGTGAAACGGAGGTTGTAGGCTATGACATCAAAAAAATCATTCTTGGTTGATATAAAGACGAATGCCAGAAGAAGAGTCTGGCTGATTGTGGTAATGTTTCTTGGTTTCTTTTTTTCCATGCCGGTATTTACGGCAATGCTGCTGAGCATGGAAAAAATGTATCTGGTAAATTACAGGCAGACAGGGCTTTATCTGGGAAAAGTATTTGCCAGGTATATAGGACTGAGAGGGGGTATGTCTGTATTTATCGTTGTTCTGGCAGTGATTGCAGCGTTGCAGGGCTTTTCTTATATGTATCAGCGCAAAAAGCTGGATCTGTATATGAGCGTACCGGTAACAAAGGGCAGAAGGTTTGCAGCTATTTATCTGAACGGGTTTCTTGCCTTTTTCCTGGCGTATCTGTTGAATATGCTGCTCAGCTTTTTTGTGGCGCAGGCGATGGGAGCCGATGTTTCCCTTGCCGTGGAAGAAGCGGCGGCAGCTTTTCTGGGCAATACGGTTTTATATCTGGCGGCTTATCATATTGCGATTCTGGCAGTGATGCTGACCGGCAACCTGATCGTGACCGTTATGGGGACAGCCGTATTGTTTTTCTATGACGGCGTGCTGTGGGCGCTGTTGATGAGTTATATGGAAACTTTTTTCTGCAGTTTTTATCATCGGACAGCAGAACAGTTTGGCAGGTATATCATTTCTCCTGTGATTCGTTTTTTCAGGTTTATGGGTGAGATTTATGACGGATACATATATGATACAGGCAGGATACTATACTGGGACAGATTCTTTATGGGGCTCTGGCCGGTGGCTCTGGCAGCGGTTGTGGCCATAATAGCTGCTTACTGGTGTTATACGAAAAAACCGGCAGAGGTGTGCGGGAAAGCGATGGCATTTCCTCTGACAAAGCCTGTGATCAAAGTACTCATTACCATCCAGGCAGGTTTGGGAGGGGGTATTATTTTTTACAGTCTTTCCGGAAGAAGCAGGGTATTTCTGGTATTCGGAATGCTGGCAGGTACTCTGCTGTGTCATGGCGTCATTGAGGTGATCTATGATTTTGATATCCGCAGTGTAAAAAACGGATGGAAGTCACTGCTGGCCGCAGGAGCCTGCGTAGCCGTTATTTTCTGCCTGTTCCGGTTCGATGTGTTTGGATATGACAGTTATGTACCGGACCCGGATGCTGTAGAAGATATTGCAGTCCGGTTTACAGATTATTATGACAGCTATTATGATGAGGATTTAAACAGTATAGGCGCAGACGAGTATGTGTTTGAAAATATGCACATCACCAATGTCTTTCCTGTGTTGGAACTGGCAGCAGGCAATATGGTGGACTGGGAGAGCAGGATGGAAAATGAGGATACGGAAACGTGTTATCGCTATACTGTGATCAGATATCATCTGAAAAACGGAAAAGATGTTTATCGGGAATTCCCTGTGCCATATCGTGAGTGTGCCGCGCTTCTGGATGAAATAATATCGGATGAGGCATATCAGAAAGGATTCAATGCAATCTATAATGAGCCTGTTATGGAGCTTGGCAGCAGGGCGCACCTGTATTATAACAATGGAGATGGCGATAAGGCGGTATCTGAATTTACATTGGAAGAGCTGAAGGATGCCTATCGGAAGGATCTGGAGCATTTTAACTTTACCACAATGATGGAAGAACTGGTGATGGGGGACATTACTCTGGAATGTATAGAGGACGGCGTTTATGTGCACGGTTCCTATCCTGTTTATCCGTCTTTTACCAATACAATTGCACTGTTGGAGCGGGATGACTGTTACCGGGGAGGATACCTGAATCTGGATGAGGTGGAACAGATCATAGTCAGAAACAGCAACAGCAAAATATTTGATGAATATGCACAGCAGGATGTTTATGACCCGGAGATCAGTTTCAGCTATTCCAGCTTCACAGTGGAAAAAGGGTTTGATGATCCGAAAGAGATGGAAGAAATCGCAAAGGCGCTTTATCCTGACAGCTTCACATCTTACTGGCTTCCGGACAAAAAGGTGGACAACGATTATTATGTGACAGTGATTTACAAAAGCGGGATGGGACGTGGAGAAAGCTATTCCAGTTCATTTTATATGCTGGCGGATGAGATCCCTGACTTTGTAAAAGAAAGGACCGTGTATCAGCAGGACGGCGACCCGGTCAGAGTGCCGGTGGATACGGCAGTACCGGCGGGAGAGTTTTATAATTTTTAGGTAAGGGAAAGTACCGGCGGAAAAACAAAAGAAAAATATTTTATGGAGAAAGCCGGAGTTGGCAGGAAATGTATTATTTTGCCATACTCCGGTTTTGCATTATGAGAAAGGAAGTGTGAAAGGCAGTTCATACAGAATGTAAAATAATTTAAAAATACATGTAATAAATATGACTTGATGGTATAATGTAAAAAAATATTATAGTATCGGATGGTATGGTTATTATGTACGGAGTTGATAACGTAATGAGAGTTATCAGAAAGAGTATGTCGGTACGTCCGATGGACGGCAATGATATAAAAACACGTGAAAAGGGGTGGTGATATGAGCAAAAAAGATTTGTATGCACAGTTAATGGAGCAAAAAAAGAAGGTGGATTTCAATTCCTATGATTTTTCTGTAAAAGAATTGATTTCATTGGTGGCCACAGATAAAGTAATAGATATTGCACCGGAATATCAAAGACAGTTCAGGTGGGATGAGGAACGGCAGTCCAGTCTTGTAGAATCTATTTTTTTGGGACTTCCCATTCCCAGTCTTTTTATGGCAACCAATGGAAGAGAGGGAAACTGGGAATTGATTGATGGGGTACAGAGGATCAGTACGATCATTCATTTTGCAGGTACGCAGGAACAGCAATCTGTTATTTGCTGTAAAGATAAATTAACACTTACAGGATTAAAAAAAATAACAGAGTTCAATGGCCTGACCTTTGATGATTTACCATTACAGGTTCAATTATCTTTTAAAATGTCTGTGATTAAGACAATTTCTTTGACAGACAAAAGTGATAAAAGCGTTCGCTTTGATTTGTTTGAACGGTTGAATCGGGGTGGTGTGATATTAACGGATCAGGAGATCCGAAGTTGCGTATACAGAGGAGAATTTAACCAGTTCATACAGGAACTTGCAAAAGATAAGAACTTTATCTCCTGTATAAAATTAACAAAATTACAGCAATCCGATGGTACCAAAGAGGAAATGGTTCTGCGTTTTTTTGCTTATCTTAACAATTATGAAAATTTTGAACACAGTGTAGTGGATTTCTTAAATGAGTATATGGAAAGTGCAAGCAAAAGATTTCAGTTTGAGCAGGGAGAAAAAATATTCAAAGCTGTTTTCGCGGCATTGGCAGAGGCATTTCCCAATGGAATTGTGAAGCATGGAGTAACGCCTCAGAACTTATTTGAGGCAATAACAGTTGGTGCTGCATTGGCATATCTACATAAGGGAAAAATCAATACCAATGGGGTACAGGAATGGATCAAAGACAGTGAGCTGGTCAGGTTTACAACAGGTGCAACAAACTCCAGAAAAAAGGTTGCGGGAAGAATCAATTACTGCCGGGAAAGGTTTGAAAGATAATCATGTTTGAGGACATTAAACAAGAGGCAACGGAAAAACTTATGAAGGTCAGGCTGTATTTGAATGAGATTGATCGAAATATATTGCCTCCTCCGGCTATACCAGATGAATTTCAGAATTCTTTAAAAGGTCTGTTTTTTGTATATCTTTATGGAATTTTTGAAATGTTGGTGACTAAGACAGTAAGGCGTACGATTGATGAATTGAATGCATCCGGCGTTAAAATCAGTGAATGTAAATGGGAACTGTTGTCGATGATATTAAGCCCGGAATATGATGCGCTGTATGGTGTGGGAGAAACAAAAAAGTGGCCAAGGCGATGGGATATCAGTGAGAAATTGAAACAGGATGAAAGACTGTATATTTTGGAAACGCTCTTTCCTACAGATGGTAAAAATATAAGGAAAGGCCAATTGGAAAGTCTATATAAAAGTTTTGGAAATCCGCATCCTGTTTTTCCACGTCTTGAAATACAGGGATATTTGGATGAACTTGTGCAATTTAGAAATTACATAGCGCACGGTGATATGCTTCCTCAGGAAATTGGAAGAAATTATACAATAGCAGATCTGGAAAAGCGACGTAGCTGCATAGATGAATTGAGTACTTATATAATTGATTGCTATGAATCTTATATTGTAAATCAGGAATATTTGACCATTTGAGAAAATAGTTCTTGTTCTGTATATCCTTGTTATTTATCAGTAGTTTTTCTGTTGTTTTCGTGGTATTTTAAGATCTTATTATAAAATTCCCTTCCATAGGATAAAATTTCCTCTCCCGGACATACTTCTAAATAAATATGATTTTGGAGGTATGCCATGAAACGATATATGGAAATCACAGATGTGCATGGGAGAGAAATACTGGATTCCAGGGGGAATCCCACTGTGGAAGCGGAAGTGACGCTGACGGATACGATTACGAAAGAGCGGTATGCGGGCAGTGCCGCGGTACCTTCCGGCGCCAGCACAGGCAAATTTGAGGCAGTGGAACTGCGCGATGGGGAGCCGAGGTATTTCGGTCTGGGAACCACCAGGGCAGTGCAGCATATCAATACGGAAATCAAAGAAAAAATCATGGGCCGCAATGGCCTGAACCAGTTGGAAATAGATCATCTGATGCTGGAAGCGGACGGGACGGATAACAAAGGGCATCTGGGCGCCAATGCGATTCTGGCAGTGTCTATGGCAGTGGCCAGAGCTGCGGCCGCTTCCCTTCGGATTCCTTTGTATCAGTATTTGGGCGGTGTGCATACGAAGCTGATGCCGGTTCCGATGATGAATATTTTAAACGGCGGCAAGCATGCATTCAATACCGTGGATTTTCAGGAATTTATGATTATGCCGGTAAAGGCGGAGAGTTTCCGGGAAGCGCTGCGTATCTGTGCGGAAATCTACCATAATCTGAAAAAGATTCTGAACCATAAAGAACTGTCCACAGGAGTGGGGGATGAGGGCGGCTTTGCTCCCGATCTGCCCGATGCCGGGGCTGTGCTGTCTCTGATTGTGGAAGCGATAGAGGCAGCAGGCTATCGTCCGGGCGATGATATTAAAATTGCATTGGATGTGGCAAGCAGTGAGTTGTACAATGAAAAAACAGGAATGTATCATTTCCCGGGTGAAAGCAGGCTGACCGGCAGTGAGGTGGTAAGAGATACGCAGGAGATGATTGCCTGTTATGAAGATTTGATTGCCAGATTCCCCATTGCCTCCATTGAGGACGGGCTGGCAGAAGATGACTGGGACGGCTGGCAGGAAATGACAAAACGCATCGGAAAGAAGGTGCAGCTGGTGGGGGACGATCTGTTTGTCACCAATACCAAGCGTCTGGAAGCAGGTATCAAACTGGGAGTGGCCAATGCGATTCTGGTAAAGGTAAACCAGATCGGTACGGTATCGGAGGCTATGGAAGCCATTGAAATGGCTCATAAAAACGCATATCGTGCTGTCATTTCTCATCGCTCCGGTGAGACAGAGGATACCTTTATTGCGGATCTGGCTGTGGCGGTGAACGCAGGGCAGATTAAGACCGGCGCACCCTGCCGGAGCGACAGAGTGGCAAAATATAACCAGCTCCTTCGGATTGAAGAAGAGATTGGTGCGGACGCAAGATATACGGGTCCTTTTCAGAAAACACAGGATTAAAGAGGCTGATAATATTTGGAAAAGGGCTTGAAATTCCTTCCTTCATATGATAAGATAATGCTTGTTTGACATTAGGAGGTGTAAGAATGAGCGCAGTAAGAACCATTCTTTTAATTGTGTTTATTATTGTTTCACTGATATTGGCAGTACTTGTATTGATGCAGGAAGGTAAATCCGCAGGGCTGGGAGCCATCAGCGGAGCGGCAGAAACGTATTGGGGCAAGAACAAGGGACGTTCTATGGAAGGGACGCTGGTCAAGCTGACGAAGGTGTTGGCTGTGTTGTTCTTTGTACTTGCGGCAGTTTTGAATACACGTTTCTTTTAAGACTGAAAACACTCTTGCAAAAGAGTGTTTTTTGTTATACAGGAAATTTTGTGGAATTTCCTGTATAACAAAAAATGAATCGCACTGCGGCAGTTCGGATATATATCGCTGAAGCGACCTGCCGCAGGCGCAGAATCCTGTCCACAGGATTCTTATACAGGAAATTCTGATAGAAATGATAGAAAGTGAATGGTATGAATCAAAAGGATACACGAAAAAAGTTAATATGCGAGTTGATGGAAGATCAGTGCTATGTGCCGATGAAAGAGAAGGAGCTGGCTGTTTTTCTGCAGGTGGCCAGAGAGGACCGGGAGGAGTTGAAAGAGGTTCTGGATGAGCTTCTGGCAGAAGGAAAACTGGAGATCACCAAAAGAGGACGGTATAAAAAGCCGGAGGCTCGTTATGTGACAGGCACCTTTATCGGAAATCAAAGGGGATTTGGCTTTCTGGAAGTGGAAGGCCAGGAGGAGGACCTGTTTATTCCCGAGTCCAGGGTCGGGAATGCGTTTCCGGGAGATACGGTGCAGGTCCTGCTGCTGCCGGGCAGAAGAGGCAGACGGCAGGAGGCTGAGGTGGTTAAAGTGCTGGAGCGGAGTGTGCGTCAGATTGTAGGCACCTTCCAGAACAATGGTACATTTGGCTTTGTGCTGCCGGACGATGTCAGAATCAAACAGGATATTTTTGTGCCAGGAGAGCGTTCTAAAGGGGCAGTGGACGGGCATAAAGTGGTAGTGGAGATTACAGACTACGGCGAAAACGGAAAAAGTCCGGAAGGGATTGTGACAGAGATATTGGGACATGCCTGGGAGCCGGGAGTGGATATTCTGTCCATTGTAAAAGGGTATGACCTGCCGATGGAATTTCCAGAACGGGTGCTGAATCAGGCGGAGCGCGTCAGCCGCCCGGTATCGGAGGCCGATATGGCAGGCAGGCTGGACCTGCGACATGTGGATATGATTACCATTGACGGGGAAGATGCCAAAGATCTGGATGATGCGGTCAGTCTTTCTATGGATGGTAATGTTTACCGCCTGGGCGTACACATTGCGGATGTGACCAATTATGTACAGGAAAATTCCGCACTGGACAGAGAGGCCCTGAAACGGGGAACCAGCGTCTATCTGGTGGACCGGGTGATTCCTATGCTGCCGCAGGCGCTTTCCAATGGGATCTGCTCCCTGAATGCAGGTGAGGACAGGCTGGCGCTGAGCTGTCTGATGAAAATAGACGAAAACGGAACCATGCTGGATTATCAGATTGCGGAAACGGTGATCCACGTAAACCGGCGTATGTCTTATACACAGGTAAAGAAAATACTGGAAGATCAGGACAAAGAGCTGCTGGAGTCCTGCCGGGAGATGGTTCCCATGCTGATACAAATGGCGGCGTTGTCCGCTGTGCTGAGACAGAAGAGAAAGCAGAGGGGCTCCATAGATTTTGATTTTCCGGAAACCAAAATACTCCTGTCACCGGAGGGAGAGCCTCTGGAAATCAGACCTTACGAAAGAAATACGGCTACAAAATTGATCGAGGATTTTATGCTGATTGCCAATGAGACAGTGGCACAGCATTTTTACTGGCAGGAACTTCCTTTTGTTTACAGGACGCATGACAACCCGGATCCGGAAAAGATGGAAACACTGTCGGCTTTTATCCGGAATTTTGGCTATTCCATTAAGATGACACAGGATGAGATCCATCCCAAGGAACTGCAGAAGCTCCTGGGAAGGATTATGGATACACCCGAAGAAGCGCTGATCAGCCGCCTGGCTCTGCGAAGTATGAAACAGGCCAGGTATACCACAGAA